>DAITAB010000031.1:0-17629 GCA_036824525.1 Pyrinomonadaceae bacterium | reverse complement strand
TTTCTATTTGTAAGTTCCCTTGCCGCGCAAAATCGCTTTGAAGGTTACAACGTGATTTTGAGCGTTCCCGAAAATCAGACTGAGGCGACATGCGCATTGCGTTATGCACCGCCGACAACTTCCGTAAAAATCACGGACCTAAACACGGCGACTCCTTTAAAGGTTACGCCGTGTTCGGGCTCGGCTTCCAGCATTGTTCAAAGCGGCGCCAGCGCGACGATGAAAGCTGGCTCGGCGGATTACAAATGGTGTTTCGAAGGCGAAGATAAAAGTTATCGAATAACTTTTCCGGGCGACAGATTTTCGGGACCGATTACATACGATTGGATCGCGACTCCCGACGCGAAATCGCTTGGCTTTTACAACATCAAGGATTTTGGCGCGCGCGGCGACGGAAGAAGCGACGATACCATTGCGCTAAACAGCGCGATGGCTTTTATCGCGACTCAAAATGGCGGCGTGCTTCGTTTTCCCCAAGGCGATTATGTTGTTACTTCGCCGATTGCGCTTCCTTCAGGCATTACGATCGAAGGCGCGAGCGGGTTGGGAACGAATACGCCGACGAATAATGTCGTACAAAGAAATGCTTCCCGAATTACCCTTCAAGGAACTAACCGCGGAATTTTTAAGATTGGGGAATGCATCCAGAAAGTCATTATCCGCGACATAGAACTTTTTGCGCAAAGCTCGGATCGAACTTATGGAATTCACGCGGTCGGCGCATTTCTTTCAAGTCAGGATTTTGATATTGAGCGCGTTGCATTCACCAATTTCTATCGCGGCATTTACGCCCATGGGCTTCCACAAACGAACCTAAGCTGGCAGTTTGATTTCATCAAGATTAATCACTGCCGGTTTAACTTTAATACGGACGCGGGAATTTACGTCGATATCAGAAACACAGACTGGCGAATCGCGAGTAGTTTCTTCATGAATCCGCCGCAAACTCCGACTCAAAACGCCAATTCGATGCATTTCGAGCGCGTCGGCTCGGTTGAAATTTTGGATACTTTCGGCGGCGGATTTCCGAATGCGCTCGGCGGAACATTCATTGACATTCTTGATAGCGGTCCGATCACAGTAATCGGTTCGCAAACGGAATCGACGAGCCACTCGATGGTTTACAATGCCGCTGAAAATCCATATGCCGGCGATTATAGTTATCCGATAACTTTCGTGAACTGCGTATTTGGCGATCCGATCGTTTTCAAAGCGCGGCGAACTTTTGTTTCGACCGGAACGCTTTATGGTGCTTCGACGTTTACTGCAGATGAACGCGTTCGCGTTTACTCGACCGGCGACCGATTTTGTTACGACGGAAATATTTTAGGTTGCACGGACGGCATTAAGAAGAACTTCGATCGAGCAACCGTTGTGTTTATGACAGGTCAACCAAGCGAGGGTCGAGTCACCGGTCATCCGACGTTTTTCGGTACCGATGTCCAGTTCGGTGCACCGATTCAGTTGCCGTCCTTATTGATTAACGCGCTTCCTGCGGGCAAGCAAAATGGCTCGATGGTCTATTGCTCAAATTGCAAACGAAATACGACGCCGTGTCAGGCGAGCGGCAGCGGAGCTCCCGCAATGATGGTAAACGGACAATGGAGCTGTCTGTAGTTTCTCTTTTAGAAGTGCACATAAAAAAAGAGCGTGATCATTCACGCTCTTTTCTTTTTATTTGATTCCGATCTTGATCGAGCGGAAATTATTTCGTTTCTTCGTCGTCAGCGACTTCCAAAAGTGAGGCGCTTACGACGCAATCGCCTTCACCGGTGCGAATCAGCCTTACACCTTGCGCGCTTCGTCCCGTCTGCCGAATTTCATTGGCGCTGAGCCGAATGATTTTGGCTTGTTGGGTGATGATCATCACTTCAGAATCTTCTTCGACCGGGAATACCGCGACAACTTTTCCGGTTTTTTCCGTCGTTTTCATGTTGATCACACCTTTTCCGCCCCGCTTGGTCAGGCGATAGGCATCCAGTTTTGTTTGTTTACCAAAACCATTTTCCGAAACCGACAACATTTTCTCATTCGCGTCCGGCGAAGCGGCGCAAACCGCCACGACATAGTCGCCCTTTCGAAGGTTGACGCCCCGAACTCCGCGCGCAGCGCGACCCATCGGACGAACATCCGACTCCTTGAAGCGGACCGCCATTCCATCGTGAGTAGCGATGAGAATTTGGTTCGTGCCATCGGTCAAAACAACGTCAAGCAATTCATCTCCATCGGCAACGTTCGCGCAATTGATTCCGTTCGCACGTATGTTCTGAAAATCCGACAATGCGGTCTTCTTGATCACACCGAGCTTTGAAACCATCATTACGAAAGTATCATCTACGAAATCCTTCACGGGAATTACGCCCACCAGTTTTCGCGCCGAAGGAAGATTCATCAAATTAACAATAGCTTTTCCGCGCGCTGAGGGCGGAAGGTCCGGCAATTCATGAACCTTCAACTTATAAACTTTTCCGTCGTCGGTGAAGATCATCAGATAAGCGTGAGTCGACGCAGTGAAAAGGTGCGCCACAAAGTCTTCGTTCTTTGCCGTTGCGCCGAGCCGACCTTTACCGCCGCGACCTTGAGTTGCGTAAATCGAAACCGGAGTGCGCTTCACATAACCCGCTTTGGTCACCGTAATCGCAACCTCTTCATCCGGAATTAAATCTTCGATGCTGATATCAACATCCGCATCGACAATTTCCGTCCGGCGAGCATCGCCAAAGTTTTTCTTCACTTCCTGAAGTTCTTCGCTGATCACCTGCCGCAAAACCTTTTCATTGGCGAGTATATTTTCGAGCTCGGCAATGTGTTTTATGATCGCTTCATATTCATCAAGAATTTTCTGCCGCTCAAGCGCGGACAACCTGCGCAATTGAAGGTCGAGAATCGCTTGCGCCTGAATATCCGAAAACGCGAGACTTCCTACGACTTTTTTCAAATCCTTTACAAAAGCCGCATCGGTCTTATCGCCGGTAATACCGCGCCATTTCTTTATCTCATCAATCTTCTCGAAATTCGCCGTCAGCCAGAGTTTTGCTTCATCGGTTGAACGCGAACTCCTTATCAAGGGAATAATGTAATCAAGCGCATCAATCGCTTTATTCAAACCTTCCAAGATATGCGCGCGGGCTCGGGCTTTTTTGGCTTCGTATTCCGTCCGACGCCGAACCACTTCGCGTCTGAACTCCACAAATGCTTCAAGCATCTGTTTCAAATTCAAAACTCGCGGCTGACCATTTACGATCGCAATGCTGATGATGCCGAATGAAGACTGCATCGGCGTCATCTTGTAAAGCTTATTAAGAATTACTTGCGGAATCGCATCGCGTTTCAGTTCGATCACGATGCGCATTCCTTCGCGGTTTGATTCATCGCGAATTTCCGAAATGCCATCAAGTTTCTTTTCATTTACGAGTTCCGCGATACGTTCGATGAGGCGCGCTTTATTTATTTGATAGGGAATTTCCGTTACGACAATTGCATCGCGTTCGGTGTTTCCGCGTCCGACCCGATCAATGCCCGCACGCGCTCGCATCTGCAATACACCGCGACCTTCGCGATAGGCTTTCTGAATCTCGCTCTTTCCATAAATAAATCCGGCGGTCGGAAAATCCGGTCCGGGAACAAGTTTGATTAGTTCATCAATCGAAATTTCCGGCTTCTTCAAAAGCGCCGTTGTTGCATCGATGATTTCGGTGAGATTGTGCGGTGGAATTTTCGTCGCCATTCCAACGGCAATTCCTTCGGAACCGTTTACCAAAAGATTCGGAATTTTTGTCGGAAGAACTTTCGGTTCAGAGAGTGACTCGTCGTAGTTCGGTTGGAAGTCAACCGTTTCCTTTTCGATATCCGCGAGGACTTCGCCGGTCAGGCGCGACATTCGGACTTCCGTGTATCGCATCGCCGCCGCGGAATCTCCATCGATAGACCCGAAATTTCCTTGCCCATCTACGAGCGTATAGCGCATTGAAAAATCCTGCGCTAGACGAACAATCGTGTCATAAACCGCGGTGTCGCCATGCGGATGATACTTACCAATTACGTCGCCAACCACGCGCGCGGATTTCTTATACGGTTTGTTGTAGGTGTTGCCGAGTTCATGCATCGCCCAAAGCACGCGTCTATGTACGGGCTTAAGTCCATCACGAACATCAGGCAAAGCGCGTCCAATTATTACGGACATCGCATAGTCGAGATACGAACGCCGCATCTCGTCTTCAATGTTGATTTGATTGCGTTCTAAATTTGTACTCATTAAGTAACCCTTCGAAAAAAATTAAAATGTGGGCATTACGTCAAAGGAAGCTCAATAGAACCGGAAATGTGGAAAAACAACTACCTTAATCGTATTTCTATATTACAGGGTGCGGGCGCAGACCGCAACCTTCGGAAACCTTCGAAAACCTATGTAAGTCTTGTCTTTTTGCACTTTTAGATTGCCAAAGTTTACTGTGAGATTTGTTTTATGTCAGTACAGATGATTGAAGAAATTCAGCAGCGTAAACGCCCGCGAATCGGGTTGAGTTTACCCGCGCGAGTCGAGTACAAGGTTTCGAATGACGAAGCCTGGGAAGAGATCACGCGACTGCGCGATGTTTCGCCGTTGGGTGCCGGATTCGCCTTGCCACGTCCCGTAAAACGCGGGCGATTGGTGCTACTGACTCTCCCGATGCCCAGGCAACTTCGCGTCTATGATTTTCTCGAGCCGCAATACAAAGTTTTCGGGCTAGTGAGAGTTTGTAATCGCCGGCTGCTAGCTGATGGACAAGAGACTTATACGGTCGGAGTTGCCTTTACGGGAAAACATCCGCCGCTGAGCTACACGGTAAATCCTTCGAAGCTATATGAAATTGCGCAGAGCGAGTCCGATGGTTTGTGGCGACTTGCCGATGCGCCTGACCGACCCGATGAGAGCAACCTCCCGCAATCACATCGAAGGCATTCAAGATATTCGATACCGGTTTCCGTGAAGATTGAAGCTTTGCGTGGCGATGGCACAATAAAAGTCGGTGAGACTACCGTAACTGAAAACATAAGCCTCGGGGGTGCAAGCGTTTTAACGTCGGTTACCACGGACGTGGGCTCTGTCGTCCGCGTTACAAGCGAACAGTACAATGTCGCGATACGTTCGATCGTTAGAGGAGTACGAAAAGGCGACGACGGTATCGGAAGATTACATATCGAATTTATGGATAGATTTTTTCCGCTTGAAGGAATTGAATAGCAGCTAGGACTTTCGGACAACGGCATTCTCTCATAAAGCGCGCTCTATTTCGGGCGCGCTTTTTTGTAGCCAGGATTTTGTCATATCGCACCACATTGCCAATCCCTTCCATTCGCCGAATTCCCGATAGAATCTTTCGATCTTCGAATCCGAAGCGCGTTTTCCTTTGTTATGAATTTTGGAAAACTCCGAACGCAGCCATGAATCGAGCGCTAGTCCTTCATAGCGACCGAGTAATTTCATAAGATTCTCCGCCGCATAATCGCCGACTCCTTTAACTGACTTGATTTCCTTTTTCAAATCTCGCGTAGGCAATTCCGAATCGAGCCAATTTTGCGGATCCAAATTTCCTTTGGTGATTCGCCGCGCAAGTTCTACAAAATATGGAGCGCGATATCCCGCGCGGATTTCTTCGCGGTAAAACTTCTCAGATTTCTCCGCCATCGCATCGGCGCTTGGGAATGCGCTTACGCCGGTTGCGCTAACGTCACCGAGCTTGGAAACGAGATTCGAAACCATTTTATCCGTCAGCGCCCACGAACAATTGGTGGTGCAAATTGTTTTTACGAGGTCTTCGAAAACGGTTGGCGATCTAAGAAGGCGTCCTGCGCCGACTTTGGAAATCCACGCAAATCGCTCATCGTTTCTAACTACCGCGTAAAAGCCATCAAGCTCTTCATCGAAGCGAAAGATATGTTTTATTTGCGTCGCGATTTCACGCTCTCCCTTTTTTGAAAGTTTTGTCGAGTCGCTTCTCGCACGCAGTTTTCTGCCGGAACAAGTAATCGCCACGGCGATCGGTATTCTTGCGGAGGTCTGAAAAACATACTTCAGTTCCCACCTTTTCGGATCAAAAGTAAACGGGGCGAGACTGCACCAACCATGACTCAACACAGTTCTTTTGAAATTGAAATTTCGGGGAATATCGATGTTCAAGAGCATCATTTCATCGCAATCGCGCCGGATTTCTCCGACTCGCTCATCGAAACGAGACCGAGGTGCTGCCAACAACGCTCACCGCTTTTTACACGTCTGGTGCAAGGAGTTCCTTTTCTCGTGCGAGCGCCGCAGTAATGAACAACGTCCTTATCCGAAGTTGATTGAGCACGATTCGCGGTGGCAGAAACCTGCGACGAAGATTTGAGCGACAACGCACGATTGTCCGTTTGCGGTCGGCATATTGCCGAATTCAATTGATTCGCCCGAGCTTGGTTATCGGAAGCAATTGTTAATTCTCGATTCGATAGCGCCGCCGTGGATATCTCGGGCGATCTGACCTCGACTTTTTGTGCCGGACCGTTGTCCGAATTCCGCAAAAGAACTCCCATGGAAAACAAGAACATCGCTGCGATGAGAACGGCAATTCCGCGCGGAAGCCAATCGTGATGTGCTAATTCCGTCTCGCAAATATCGCAAAAACGCCTACTCGTCCAAGGCATCCAAACTTGCCGTTCAACCTTTTCACCGCAGTGAGAACAGAAACTAGGTTTATAAAACATAACTTGAGATTTTCGATGAGGATGTTGAAAGTTTATTGTTGCGAATTATACTCAAACGGAGGGAACTTGTTAAGGAAGTCCGAAGCGAGAGGTGAGCAACCGAAGTTCAACGTCGAGCGTCAGAGATGAGACCAAATGTTTTAATGCGAAAAACTGCCGTAGTAAAAATTCTTGTCATAATTGCGTTCCTGTTTGCGGCTGCAAGCGCGCAGGACGATGAGGTTATTCGAATTGAATCATCGCTCGTTCGGCTTAACGTCGGAGTAGTTGATCGAAAAGGAAAGCCGGTTACCAATCTCAACAAAAACGATTTCGTGATTTACGAAGACGATGTGAAACAGAACCTCCTGAGTTTCGAACCTTCGGTTACTCCGTTTAGCGTGGTGATGATGCTTGATGTGAGCGGATCAACCAAGAGTTTTCGAGAGAATATCCGTTGGTCTGCAGCGCGTTTTGTTGATGCGCTCGCGCCGGACGATCGCGTTTGCGTTATCGAGTTTAATGCGAAAGCGAACCTCTTAAATGATTTCACCTCTAATCGCGGAACTATTTTGAATTCGATAAAGGTCGCCAATGGCGGCGGAGATACTCAGCTTTACAAGGCGCTTTCATTTGCGCTGGATAAACTATCGAAGGAAGGCAAACGAAGAAAAGCGATCGTAGTTTTGACGGACGGTGTGGATACCTCTTTCAGGAATCGCGATCGGGATTTCCTGAGCAAATTTTCCGAGACGGAAATTCCCGACGCCATAAATCCGGAAGACAATGAAACGCTGAATCGAATTCTCAATCGTTCGGATGCGCAAGGCGTAACTATTTATCCACTCGCGCTTCCGACAGGTGATCCGAAACGTCTTCCCGATCCTTCACCCGCTCAGTTCGCGATGTACAAAGCCTCTCGCGAGCGATTGAATATTTTGGCGAAGCGCACGGGAGGAATGTTGAATTCGATCAATCGCCTGGAGGAAATGGCACGTCTATATGTAGAAGTCGCCGCGGATTTGCGTACGCTCTACACCATCAGTTATCAGCCGCTCAACGACAAACGGGACCCGAAATTCCGATTCATCAGGGTCAACGTTTCAAATCCGGAATTGATAGTGCGAACGCGTCAGGGTTATTACGTGAAATAGAATTTTCGTCGGACTATCACGCTTGACACTTCTGAAAGGCGTTTGTAGGCTTGAAAAACATTTGGGCACCCGTAGCTCAGCTGGATAGAGTACTTGACTACGAATCAAGGGGTCGCATGTTCGAATCATGCCGGGTGTATTTTCAACATTAAACAAAACATCTCGAATGCGGGATGTTTTTTTGTTGAAATAAGAAATGGGCGAGTGCAAGACTCGCCCATGATTAATCAGTTGTTAGCGGACATCTGTCGGGACTCGGCTGATATTTGTCGATATCCAAACTTCCGCGCTTCCAACCTCTATTGATCAAAAGGATATTCAGCTTTTCCCTACGGAACATAAGCCGAAGGTGCCGGTCGATCGCCGCTGGCGCCGAAAAGTCGTGTCGTCACGCCGCCGGATGAACGAAGCTGATACCAATTGAAATCACCTGGTCGCCAAACGGCGAAGTCGAATTTTCCGTCGCCGTCGTAATCGCCCGGTACCGGAATGTCCGTAGAAACCCCGAAAGGCGCCGCAAAATAACTCGAATCCTCGCTGCGAAGGACAAACCAATTTCCATCGGAAGGTCGCCAGAATGCGATGTCAGTTTTTCCGTCGCCGGTGTAATCCGCCGGAACAGGTTTATCCGTAGCAGCGCCAAATGTCGCCGCGTAAACTCCTCCACTCGAACGATTGATCCACCACTCGGCGCCGGATGCGCCCGAAGGTCGAAAGACCGCGATATCGGATTTACTGTCGCCATCATAATCACCAACCATCGGGATGTCGCCAGTTGCGCCGAATGTAAAAAATGTTACGCCGGCTAGCGATTGATTTAGATACCAAGTGCGATCGGATGAGCGATAGACAACGAGATCCGCTTTTCCGTCGCCGTCAAAATCACCCGGCGCGGGTTTATCGGTTGATATCCCAAAAGGCGCCGCATAAAAAGTTATGTCTGTACTTCTCAAGACAAACCATTCACCGGTCGATGGACGCCAAAACGCCGCGTCCGTTCTCCCGTCGCCGTCGTAATCTGCAGGAACGATTTTATCGGTCGATGTTCCGAAGGTCAGCGTTAGAGTACCCTTGCCTGCGCTAGGTTCTAACCACCATTGTCCGGGTGCCGGACGGAAGATCGACAAATCCGTGCGACGGTCGCCATCGAAGTCTGCCGCAACCGGACTTCCCGGTCCGAGATTGAAACCAACCAACGAAATATTTTGGTCGGTAGCATCGCCATTGCCGGGAATTCCATCGCCATTGATTGCCGAAGCGGTCAAAGAAATCGTAACCAAAGTGTCTTTCGGAATTCCCGCCGGCAGCCAAACCTGCTCAACGTTGTTACGCGAATCCGCCGTCCCGCCGGTGGTTGAAGTGCCGCCCGAAAAAACATTTCCTTTGTACACATTTGCACCGACGGTCACCGTCAGATCGATATTATTTACAAGAGCCGGATCAACTGTTCCAGGCGGATCTGTCCAAACAAGAGTGATGCGAACCGGTTTCGTTGAATCCGTAACTCTCCGGCTGAATGCCACACCTGCTCCGGTTCCAAAAAACGAGGCTGTCTCATTTATAAAAGTACTTCGCACCGGCGCAAACATATATTTCATGTTGATGCGTCCCCAGCCCTCGGCGCCATTTGGAATTGGGTTGGCGGTTCCGACTCCGTTCATTTCTTGTCCGGTATTCAAGATGACAGCCTTAATTAACGAAGGGCTAGGATTCGCGCCACCGGCATTATTCTTCCACCAGTTGGTGAACAATGCAGCTGCGCCCGCTACCTGCGGAGCAGCGTGGGAAGTGCCCGTGCTCCACGCATGATTGGCGTCGAAACAACTTGAAACGGAGGTGCAGCTTCCCGCTCGACTTCCCGTAATCACGGTTCCCGGCGCGGTAATATCCGGCTTGATACGAGTATCCGCCGCCGGACCAATACTCGATGAACTCGCTAAGTCATCAATATTGTTTGCGCTTGAAGAAAGTTCGGTGCGAAGATTTTCTGAGTTGCCGACTGCGATAATGTTCTTTGCCATTTTCGGACGCGTGAGTCCGCTCGCTCCGGAATTTCCCGCGGAAAAAACCAACATTATCGGATCAATCGTTCCGGCGGTTGAAGCATCTCGAACGAAACCATCAAACTGTGCCGCATATGAATCGTAAGCATTGGCGTTCGTGCCGCTGCCCCAACTGTTGTTGCTGATTGAACCCAAAACTCCATTTGGACCGGCGGTTGTAACTGTGTCGTTGTATGCAAGCGCTTCGGTTCCTGTGTAACCCGCAACCAGCAACGGAATATTAATAAGGTGCGATTTCGGCGCGACGCCCAAACCGTAGTTGTGTCCGGTTGGATCCAGAATTCCGAATGGCGTATTGCCCGCGATGATACTGGCGTTGATGTGTCCGTGTCCGCCGGTTGCGCCCGCAGCCGCACTGCGAAGCGGACCGTTTACCGTGTTCGCGGATGTTAAATAAAGCCCACCGTTTCCCGGAATCGAAACACCATCGTCCACCACAGAGACAGTTACATTTGTTCCATCCGCGCGAAATTGCGTGAGCGGATTGTAGCCAGGACCGCTGATTGAAGTAGTGCTCGTGTAGTTTCCCGCAACGATTTGCGCGGCACGTTCATCCTCGCCTTTTGGTACAAAATATGGATCAACACGAATCACATCCGAAATTTTCGCGATTTCGGAAACTGCATCCAAAGGCATCTCGACCCGCAAGACATCGAAATAATTCAAAGGCAACACAATCTTATTCCGGATCTTCAGACTTGGATCCATTTCTAACTGAGCCTGAATTCCGGAAAGACCGGCTCGCTTCCAAATCGCAATATCGAAAATTGATTTGCCCTCGCCGGTAAGTTCCAGCGGCGAGATTTTTTTATCGAGCGCGAAACCGCGCGCAGCTGAAAGTTGGGCGCGAAGCTCGGGAGAAATTTTTGCTTCCGGAAAATAACGTCCAACCCAACGAACCCGCGAGTGCGTGGTTATTTTTTGTATCGCCTCGGGCGATGCGTAAACGAAAAACGCCTGATGCGGAACATATTGCAAAACCTCGATGCCAAGTTCACGAAAACTATCGAGCCATTCATCCCGAGTCGGTGCGCCAAGTTGCACGATGTAGTAATCCTTCGCGCCAAGATTAATGCCGTCGCCGTTTTCCGTGATCGTTTCGGGAGGTTGCTCTGCAAGCGGATCAAAAGATTTGCCCGGCAAATAAATTCGCGTCTCGATCGGCGAAGAATCAGTCGAAGTAGATTTCTCGCCGGATCTCTGAGCGATCACTACAAATGATTCATAGCTTTCAATCGGCGTTCCGCGAAGTAATGCCGCCGCGCGTTCTTCGTCGGTTTTCACCGGTATCCGAATCAACTCGGAATTCGCGTCGCGAATCGCTCGCGTCGCGTCGTCTTTCGCGTAGAAGCGTTCGAAAGTATTCGCGCGAGGTAATTCCGTCTGCGCCGATTGCGGAACCGCAAAATACTGCCACGAAAAAACCGCTGCAATTATGATCAAGCTGCCAAGAGCAACCGTCTTGAGAGATATGAAACGAGAGAGGGATGTTTTCACTTTGGACTCCTTTGGTTTGACGAAAAAGTGGATTAGTTTACGAAGCGATTTCGATGAATCATCCTTGTATGTTTAAACACAAAGCCCTGGACTGAAAAACTTTCACTATCGGAATCTACCACAACGCCAAAGGCAAAAAAAGAGCGACGTGCAAAATGCCCGCCGCTCAAATCCTACCGACTTTTTCTTGCTGCTCAATTCGGAATCTTTCTATCTTTGAAACGTTCGTAAAGTTCAGTATGCCGCGATGTGAGCGGAAGTATTTTGCCGTTAATAAACAAAAATTTTATGTTCGTACGCGGATCGAGAATGTCGCCATCGGTTACGACAACGTTTGCGATTTTTCCAACCTCGAGCGAACCAACTTTGTCTGCAATTCCCAAAATCTGCGCCGGATAAAGCGTTACGGATTTAAGCGCTTCTTCTTTCGATAAACCAAATGCCCCGGCGATTCCGGCATGATAAGGCAAATCGCGAACTTCCGCGCCGTCGTTTCCAGTCGAGATACAGAATCTCACTCCGGCTTTTTGAAGTTTTGAAGGCGCTTCAAAGAGATTGTCGTAAGGATCGTCTTGCTGAACGGGAAGATCGTAAATATTTGTGTAAATTACATCCACGTTCTTTTGTTTAAGAAGATCGGCTACTTTCCATGCATCTTGCCCGCCAAGAATAACGGCGCGGAGCTTCAGATCATCGGCGAACTTCAACGCGGCTCGGATGTCTCTTTCGCGCTCAACCAAAAACATCACGGGTTTTTCGCCGTTGGTATAAGCAAGCAGCGCTTCCAACTTCAAATCAAAGATCGGTCGCGGCAGAGTTTTATCTTTTGCAAAGGCATCTTTAACGCGTGCGTAATTTTGCGCATCGGCGAAAATCGTTTTGAGTTCCTCGATTTTCTTGTCACGAAGTTTTACCGCTTCATTGAACTCTATCGTCTGCGGACCGATCGCAGGATTGAAACCTTGTTGTGTCGATATGCGAGGAAAATTCAAAACCAAACCAAAAATCGGAACGAGCGACATTTCCGCCTGAGTCGAACCATTCAGATTAACGACCGCCGATTGTCCGGCTATCATTCCCCCATTGGGAAAAGTAAGCACGGTCGTAATTCCGTTTACCCGCGTTACATTCACATGCGAACTGTGCGGATTAATTCCCGAGATCGCTTTTGCGTTTGCATTGTTGTCGCCAACTTCTGCAACGTCCATCGTGGCATTGGCACCGAGAGGAATTTCCGCGAGACCGAGTTTCGTTCCCGCATCGATCATTCCCGGATAGACGCTCAAACCTTTTCCGTCAATCAACTCCGCACCTTTTGGAATCGAAATCGCCGCGCCGAGTGCTTCGATTTTTCCTTCACGGATGAGAATCGAACCGCGCTCGATTGTCGAACCGGAAACTGTAACGATACGTGCATTCTGAATCACAAACGTTCCCGCTCTTCCGGTCACGTTTTGCTGTGAGCCGTCGCTTTGCGCGGAAATTGTAGTCGGTAGACAGTAGACGGCAAACAGAAAGCATAAAGTTAACAGAAGACGGTGGACCAAAGATTGCCGACGGAATTTTCCATTTTCAATTCTTCGTTTTCCACTCATAAAGCAATCCAATCTCATCTATTGTCTCCTTCAGCTTCATCGCGCTCACCGAAGATTTTCTCCGCGGGTCGGGGAGGCGAAGTGCCGCCACTTCCCGGCGCTTTGTTTGCGTCGAGCTTTTCGAGCATCTCGCGTTCGGTCTTTTGCGCCGCGCGACCCGCAACGTCTTTTCCGCGATCAAAATAAACTTCACCTTCGATCATCGTGGTCAGTACCTGAGCATAAGGAGAGAAAGGATGCGCGCTCCAGATCACCAGATCCGCATCTTTCTTTTCCTCGATCGATCCGGTGCGCTTATCGATTCCAAGTTGCTTAGCGGGATTGAGAGTGATCATCTTCAGCGCTTCTTCTTCCGGCACACCGCCATATTTCATCACCTTTGCGGCATCGAGATTCAACCGACGCATTCTTTCATCGCTATCCGAATTAATCGAAACGACTACACCGTTTTTCCAAAGTATCGCGGCGTTGTAAGGAATTGCATCGTAAGCCTCAAGTTTATAAGACCAGCTATCAGTGAAGATTGAAACGCCGGTTCCGCGCTTCGCAATCTCGGGAGCGATTTTGTAAGCCTCAAGACCGTGTTGCAGAGTCGCAACGCGAAATCCGAATTCATCTGCGAGCAACAACAAATTCAAATGTTCATCGGAACGATAACCGTGTGCGTGAACGAGACGTGTGCCATTAAGAATTTCAACGATTGGTTCGAGTTCCAAACTCTTCCGCGGAGCAACCGCCGACTTGTCGCCTTTGGAAACTCGCGAATTGTAATCATCCCAACTGTTCTTATAATCGCGTGCCCGCACGAAAGCATCGCGAATAACTTCCATTACGCCCATTCGAGTGCGCGGATAGCGCGGCTGTCCGCCGCCCGGCGGATTGAAATGCGTACGCTTTGGATTTTCGCCGAGCGCAAATTTAATTCCCTTCGGCGCATCCGCAATTAGAAAATCTTCTACCGGTTTTCCGTATTTGAATTTTACGACGCTGTTTTGTCCGCCGATCGCATTCGCTGAGCCGTGAAGCAAATTTGCAGACGTGACACCTCCGGCAAGTGCACGATAGATCGAAATGTCCGTCGGATTGAGCACATCCCGAACCTGTGTCATCGAAGTGACTGAAAATGAGAATTCGTTGATGGCATCGAGCATCGTGTGCGAATGACAATCGATTATGCCAGGCGAAACGAATTTTCCTGTCGCATCGATGATCTGTGCTTTTGCAGATGCTTTAAGATTCTTTCCGATGCGCAAAATCTTTCCGTCCTTGATCAGGATATCGGCATTTTCCAAAGTGCCTCGCGCGGCAGTAAGAATCGTCGCGTTTCGAATTAGAGTTTCAAGACTTTGTGCGCTTGCGCCGGCATTGGACGCGAACAAAATCGCCGCAATTAAAATTAATCTGGCAGAATTCTTCATATTCATATTTGGAGTGCTGCTTTATCTCAGCGATTTCGTACTCTGCGGCAATATCGCCGAATAAAAACTACGGCAATCTCGTGCCCGAAAATGGAAATGAACCGAGCGGCGAAGTCGATGTTCCGCTGATCTGATTTCCATTTGCCTTTCCTGTCCACACAACATCAAGAACTTGACCACCCACGTTTAATGTCGAATCAAATCGAAAAACATCCGCCGTCATACTTCCGTTTTTCAGGTCGGCAGATGCAAAATGTGGCGACTGCATATTTCCGTTTATGTTAGTTCCCTGCTGCGAAAGAGTAAGCGTGATTGGAATTGTCTGATTGGGAATTTCCACCGATATATTCCAGGTACCGGATAAATTAATTGCCGTAACGACTGGCGCCGGAGTGCTCGCCTGCGGTTTTGTCTCGGGTGTTTTCGGCACGGATTTTTGTGCGAATCGCTTTCCGTCAATGAATACATCTGAGACGACTTTTTCTTTCGAAAACAAATCGCCCTTTACGACGACGAGATTCGCGATCTTTCCAGTTTCGATAGACCCGAGAAGATCAGCAACGCCGAGTATTTCCGCGGCGGAAAGAGTCATTGCCCGAATCGCGTCGTCTTTCGAGAGACCGTTTTCCGTCGCGCTAATTGCATTCGCAAAAAAATCCGCGGGATTTATAGCACCGCCGGATTGAAACGCAAATCGAACGCCGGCGGCTTTTAGTTTCGCGGCGCACTTAGGCGCTTCAGCACGCGAGCGTAAAACTTCGAGCGGTTCCGGATCTGCATCTGGTGAAGCCGAAGCGGTGCGTTTCGGAAAATTCAACGAAAGCAAAACCGAAACATCGCGCTTCTTCAATCTATCCGCGACCTTCCATGCTTCCAATCCGCCGCCGATGATCGCCTGAAGATTGAATTCCTTGGCAAGATCCAGCGCGCGAATGATTTCGATTTCGGAATTCGCGTTGAACACAACCGGCATCGCTCCTTCTACAACCGGAATCAACGCCTCAAGTGAACGATCGGCTTCCGGGCGTTTCATCCCACGCGGATTCGCTTCATACATCTTCTTAAGCACGCTGTGGCGCTTTGCATCGAGAAACATCTGCCGCAGCGCCGAAAAAGTGCCGAGCAATGCGGTTGGATAAGTTTGTCCGAGAGTTCTGAAAGATATATGTTCGGCAACGTTTGGACGAATGATCAAAGCAGACGCGGATTCGCCCGCGAGATTTATGAAAGCAGATTGTCCATTAAAAATTCCATCACGACCGACGGTGAGTGCGGATGTGAAGCCCAAATTTCTGGCGCTTTCGAATTGCGCGTCGCCGGCTTTCAGTTGATCGATCGCGGCGATCTCAGGTTGAAGCCCGCTCGGAAAATTTGAGTTAGATTGCGGAGCTTGCGCGGGCGTTTGCGCTCCCGCGCCCGGCGCTTGCGGTCTTTGCGGACCGGCAGCGGATAAACCCAAAGTTGAGAGCGCATCAATGAATCCCGGATATATGGTCATTCCGCTCGCATCAATCAATTGTGCGTCCGCCGGTATTTTTACGTTTGCGCCGACAGACTCAATCAAGCCCTCGCGAATCACGACCGCGCCCTTTTCAATAGACGCTCCCGAAACCGTAATAATTTTCGCGTTGGTGATCGCAAAAGTCTCTGTGCGCGTCTGTGCATAAAGAAAAGTCGAAAGCAAAAGAACCGAGGCAAACGCGTTAAGGGAATAAAGAAGAAGTTTACTCATAGCTGAATCGCTTCTGATCAATCTAAATTGGGCTTTTTGGTTTACGCATTTTAGCGCATAAGGTTTCGGAGCGCACGGAAAAATGCTTGCGTCAATAGCCGATTCTCGAAAATCCCGCAAACGATTTAGAATCAAACTATGAATTCGATCGTTCTCTTCGATGGCGTTTGTAACTTCTGCAGTGATTCTGTGAACTTCATCATTGCCCGCGATCGTGCAGCGCATTTCAAATTTGCGCCGCTACAATCCGAAATCGCCCAAGAGCTGCTGAACAAGTTCGGCATCCCAAAGGAAGAAACCGATTCAGTGATTTTGATCGAGGATGAAAAAGCTTATCTCTATTCCGATGCGGCGATTGGCATCGCGCGAAATCTTGATGGCGCCTGGAAATATTGCGCGCTTACTTCGATTATTCCGCGATCAATTCGCGATTTTTGCTACAAACTCTTTGCGCGAAATCGCTACCGGCTTTTCGGCAGGAAAGATTCTTGTATGATTCCTACACCGGAAATTCGTGCGCGTTTTTTAGGCTGACCCGATGAATTACTTTTCACTCGATACACTCGAATTCGAAAAAGCCATCTCGCTCATTCAGCGTTATGTCCAAACGCCCATGGGTTTCGAAGCTCTCGGGCAGCTTCATCCTTTCGCAGACATTAAAGAACTCGAACGCGCGCTCGCATCGATTTCCGAAACGATTTCCCTTCGCGATGAAAAACAAATTACCTGGTCCTTCGGTGATCTTGCGGATCCGACCGAATCGCTTGCATTACTAAAGATCGAAAACTCCACGCTGAACGCCCACGCTCTGCTCGAAATTTCGAGCATCGTTCGCAATGCGCTGTTTGCGCGATCGAGCATTTCTCAAGAACGCGAATTCGCCCCGCACCTCTGGACAATAGTCGAATCGCTTCCCGTTTCGCTTTTCGCTGCGATCGATAAAATTGGCAAAAAACTTCTGCCGAATGGCGAGATCGACGATGCCGCCTCGCCGGAGCTTCAGCGCATTCGGCACGAGATCAATGCATTTCGCGGTCGCCTTACAAAGACGCTCGAAACGCTGATGCGCAAGCACTCGGATGCAATTCAGGACGCCATCGTAACCGTAAGAAACGATCGCTTTGTTGTTCCTCTGAAAGCGGATTTCCGCGGCAAGATTTCCGGAGTCGCCCACGGTTTTTCATCTTCGGGGCAAACGATTTTTATCGAGCCGCTGGAAACCATAGAAGCAAACAATGAGCTTCAGTCGCTCAAGGAAAAAGAAGAACGCGAAATCGCGCGTGTGCTTTTCGAGTTAACGGAAACTCTCCGCGCCGAAGTTCACTCAATCGAAATTTCGATCGGCGCAGTCGCGCAGCTCGATGCGATTCGCGCGAAAGTTGAATTCGCACGCAGCTTCCGCGCCGTCGTTCCAAAAATTTCCGACGACGAAGTTTTGGAATTGATCGAAGCACGACATCCATTATTG
>DAITAB010000030.1:5715-17634 GCA_036824525.1 Pyrinomonadaceae bacterium | reverse complement strand
TCATAATCCCCTTAAGATGACGATTGAAGAAGCTAAAAACGAAACCTTCAGCGCGTGGGCGAGATCCTACAGCCCGGAACGCAACGCCGAAGCGATTGATGCAATCGCCGGAACGCCGATTGAAACTCGCATAGGTCATTTGGTCGCGCGCCTTTTCTTTCGCGGGATTTATTTTCCGCAAATGAACAAACGCTCGTGGTTCAAATTGCTTTTCCAGAACCGTAAAACGATTTTTAGTTTGACTCGTGAAGGTTTATCAACCTGGCGAATCGCGCGAAGAAACAAATTGAGGAGTTCGATAAACGACAGTATTTTGAATCGATCGTAAGACATTTCTTGGTGAGTATTCTTCAAAGGGTCAGCGTTATGAGAGTACTTCTTGTCTATCCCACTTTCCCCGATACTTATTGGAGTTTCCGTCATGCCTTGAAATTTGAAGGCAAGAAATCCGCGTTTCCTCCACTCGGACTTTTGACCATTTCCGCGATGCTGCCCGGAATCTGGGAACGGCGGCTGGTGGATTTAAATGTCGAAAACCTAAAAACATCCGACATCGAATGGGCAGACATTGTGTTTGTCAGCGCGATGATCGTCCAGAAAGAGTCTCTTAAAGAAATCGTTGCGCGTTGCAAGAAACTGAACAAGAGAGTGGCGGTTGGTGGACCTTATGTTTCCACGAGCTCTGAACAAATGCTCGAGGCCGATTTTATTTTTGTCGGCGAAGCCGAAACGACCGTGCCGGAATTTATCGAAGACCTGAAGCGCGGAGTTGCGAAACATATTTACAAAGCAGCCGAAAGACCGTCTCTATCATCCACACCTGTTCCTGATTTTGGATTAATCGATTTGAACCGTTACAGCGCAATGAGTGTCCAGTATTCCCGCGGGTGTCCTTTCCAGTGCGAGTTCTGTGACATTATCGAAATCTACGGTCGCGTTCCGCGCACAAAATCAAACGAGCAGATGTTGAGGGAACTTGATGCACTTCGGGCGGCAGATTGGCGTGGTCTGGTTTTTATCGTTGATGACAATTTTATCGGAAATAAAAAGAACGTACGGAAATTTTTGCCCGAACTGATCGAATGGTCGAAACGAAATGAGTTTCCGTTTTCTTTTATTACCGAGGCGAGCGTTAATATCGCAGAGGATGAGGTGTTACTTCAGATGATGCAGGATGCCGGATTTCGACGAGTCTTTTTAGGCATTGAAACGCCGGTTGGAGAAAGTTTGAAAGAAGCGCAAAAGGGACAGAACACACGTCGTGATTTGCTCGAATCCGTCCGGAAGATTCAGGATTATGGCATGGAAGTAATGGCAGGATTTATTGTCGGTTTCGATAACGATCCGAAAGACATTTTCGATCGGCAAATCAATTTCATTCGCGAGAGCGCAATTCCTTTGGCGATGGTCGGGCTTCTAACTGCGCTTCCTGACACTCAACTCTGGCATCGTCTCGAAAGAGAAGGAAGGTTGCTGAAGGAAAGCAGTGGAAACAACACTGATTGCACGTTGAATTTCATTCCAAAGATGGACCAAACACGCCTCATCGAAGGCTACAAAGCAATACTCAATAATATCTACAGCCCACGGGAATATTATCAGCGTGCTTTGGATTGTCTTTCCCGATTCAAGCAAGTCCAAGTTGAACCGAGACAGAACGGTGTGATGATGAATCTGAAAACTTTCATCAGGCTAATCGTGATGTTGGGAGTGCGGGACCGCGAACGACTTCAATTTTGGAATTACTTTTTGCGCGTAATTAGGTATTATCCACGAAATTTTACACACAGTTTGACGCTTGCCGCGATGGGCTTTCATTTTCGAAAGATAACTGCGAGCTACCTGGACTAAAGATCTCCGCCGAAATATTTTCGATTTTGGAAATTATTAATAGATTCGTCGAGTGCGAATCAATTGTTGAGTGAATATACGTCTTAGTACTTAAAAAAAGGGGTTCACTAGATTTTCGTAGTGCGCCGGTTTTTGTTTGGCGTCGCGCTTTTGAGTTTCAATACATCGCCTGGCGAACAGTTCAGCGCCTTACACATTTTTTCCAGTGTCTCGAAATTAATACCAAGAGCCTTTCCTTTCTTCAAACGCCACAATGTCGTATGACTCACACCTGTCTGTTTTGACAGCCAGTAAAAAGAACGTTTCTGATCATCCAGTAACACGTCAATTCGAACTTCGATCTTCATAAATGAATTTCAGTTGCGATATTTTCCACATGAACGATATATCGCGTATGCGCAATATATTTCATACTTGACATATAGTCAACATCGAATGTAGTCTATAAACGTTAAGAACAAAGCTTATTCTTTTCTCAGATTTCTCTGGAAATCGCCAGACCTGCCTGAACGCATCAAGCTCAAATACCAAGCTGACGGCAAAAGTTTGCGGAGCCTTCCCATAAAGTTTTTGGAGCGCGCAAAAACGTCTTGCCATTATTAAAGGAGATCTTATGTCTGAAAAATTAAATTTAGTTGATTCATTATTACGCGATCCGCAATTTTCGAGTCTTGCGAAAGTACTTACTGATGCGGGATTGGTCGAACAATTCAAGGAAGCGGGTCCATTCACGATATTGGCGCCGACGAATGATGCATTTAGCAAAGTCGCGCCGGATCAATTAACGGATCTGGGAAAACCGGAGAATAAGAAAAAATTAGTTGATCTGCTGAAGTATCACGTCGTCCCCGGCAAAGTGATGTCTTCTGACATCGTAAAGTTGACGACTGCAAAAACTTTGCAGGGTCAGGACATCAAAATTGATGCTTCCGATGGCATCAAAATCAACGGTGCGAAACTTCAAACTCGAAACGTTGAAGCGACTAATGGAGTCATCCACGCTATCGATACCGTATTAGCTCCGGCTGCTGCGGCGAAGATCGCGTAGTCCTTACGCGTTACTACTTTTATTCATTGTCGCCCAGACATTTTGGGCGACAGTGAATTTCAAAATGAGTCCTTGAGATTTGCGAAATTCCGCTGAACCGTATCCTAGCCGCTCAGTGAAATGAGTTCACGAACGAAGCAAAAACAAACATGTATACAGCGACAAAGGAAGTGTTCCTCATTGCCACGTCAGCACAGATTGTTTTCCTTTTCGTTTACCTGCGGGTTCTCCTGCATGGATTTTCTACTACGGTGAAGGAAAACCTTTCTCCTAGTCATAAAACTCCAACGAATAGTCGCCGACGGCTTCGGACAAATCCATTGATTATTTGTTCGTTTCCGATGATTCAAAAAGGTCGTTCAGAAGCGCCGCTTTATTAGAAACCGGTTCCTAATTGATTTGAAAGATGAGAGGCACAAGTAAAAAACAGAAGACTTATGCTCCGGGAAAATGTGCGTGGTGTGGGGGCACAGGAAAGGGAAGTGTGGCTCCCGGTCTTTTCATATCGTGCATTGTTTGTGGCGGAAAAGGACACGTTTCGCTTCTTCAGCCATCGGGTGAATGCAAGGAATGCGAAGGCACCGGGCGACGAAACACAGATAACTTCTGCCTGCTCTGTGCCGGAAATGGTTGGGAACATTTTCCTTCATGAAAAGTTCATCGAAAAACAATTTCGAATTTTTAAGAGACGAAAGCTTTCAGTCGAAAGGGAAACGGGCAATAAAAACGAAGCTCACGCACTAACAAATGAGTAAGGTAAATGAAGAGTAAAGCTGCTATAAAAATAATAAAGAAAAGCGAAATGGGAATTCCCAAGAGTCGGGAAATAAAAATCCATGACGCGGAACGAAACGCGACTCGGGAATTGGTTGCTACGGTCACGAATTGGATCAGCGAATTTCATGCGAATCGTTCCGACGACGCAAAAAGAAACTTTGCACATCTTTTCGGAACCCAGAAGAAATTAAGTTCATAGTGTCCCATCTTGGCTATTAGAATTCGCCGTCTCAAACAAACCCGAATTCTAAGATTTTCCGCTTGTCGTTTTTAACCGTCCGAATTCCAAAAGCAGAGGCTGCAGTCTTCTAAGTACTTCGTCGTGAGCGGCGGAATTCGAGGCGAGAATGCCGTCGTGATTTTGAACGTCAATCGAATCATAGCGCAATCGGTTGCCGAAGATATCAGTCACTTTTCCTCCGGCTTCTTCCAAGATTATTTGCGGCGCGCAAGAATCCCAATATTTCGTGCGACCGAAAAGATGTATATACAAATCGCAAATTTGCGTTGCTACCAATCCTATCTTTAATCCAACGGAGCCGCGTTGTACCTGATTTGTAAAACCCAAATGTTGCATCACCTTTTCCATTTTAGGACTTCGGTGATGACGACTAACCGCCAAAATCAAATCCGAAATTTCAGACTTATCCGAAACGTAAATTTCCTTTGGGGTTGTTTCCCTGATGGAAACAAATGCGCCGCCTTTTTGTGTTGCGAAATACAAAATGTCAGCGAGAGGAATATAGACGACGCCGAGAATTGCCTCACCTTTTTCCGCTAAACCGATTTGAACGGCAAAGTCACCGTCACGTTTGACGAAACCTTGCGTTCCGTCGATAGGATCAATCATCCAAACGCGGTCGCTCGCGAGTCGTGTGTGCGTATCGTCAACTTCTTCTTCAGACAAAATTCCATCATCGGGAAATAGCGCGCGCAAGCCAGTTACGATATGTTCGCTCGCTCTTTTGTCGGCTACAGTTACGGGTTCCGATTCACCGCCGAAGGAAAATTTTTCTTCAACGTCAAAATCTTTTTCGTAAAATTCCAGAATGTCTTTCGAAGCCTCGCGGGCAAGTCGAATTGCCGTTTTTAGTTCTTGTTCAAGCACAGAAGAATCTTACACGATGTACCGAAAGCCGGCAGCCTTGCCGACAAATATCGCGCGGTGATCTCAAACCGTAACAATCCGAATGCCGAATAATTGCAAAAAGCATTCACCTTATTTTCGCGCCGACTTACTGCGCGGCGAGCGCGAAATTGTTTCGATTCGGATTTTCCGTCACAATCACGCAATGACTTATGCAACTCCAGACGGCACTATGAAATTCTCACAACGTTTTCCCGACTCGGCAAAAGGGAACTATCGTCCGGCAGCAGACCTCACACTTTCATCGCTCGGTCTCGGAACTTATTTGGGGAATCACGATGAGAAAACCGATGCGAATTATGTTGAAGCAATTGTGAAATTTGTTGAATCGGGGGGAAACGTGATCGATACCGCGGCGAATTATCGTTTCCAGCGAAGCGAAAGGAATATCGGTGCAGCTTTGGAGATTCTTTGGGCGAAGGGATACGCGCGCGAGGAACTGTTTGTTTCCACGAAAGGCGGCTATCTTCCTTTCGACAGCGAACCGCCCCGCGACGTTAGAAATTATTTCCAAAAAGAATTCGTCGAAAAGGGTATTGCGGGTTTCAATGATCTGGTATCAGGGAGTCATTGCATGACTCCCGCCTATTTGCAGAGTCAACTTGATCAATCACTTCGCAATATGAAACTGGACGCGGTTGAACTTTTCTACATTCACAATCCTGAATCGCAACTTGCGGAAATTGACAGGCATCTTTTCGAATTGCGGATCGCGCAAGCATTTGAAGCTCTCGAGCAGAATTGCGCCCAGGGAAAAATAAAGTTTTATGGAGTCGCAAGCTGGAATGGCTTTCGTGTTTCGCCGAATGAGAAGAGTTATCACTCGCTAGAAAGATTTGTGAGCATCGCGAAGCAAATCGGCGGCGAAAATCACGGCTTTCGTTTTATTCAACTGCCGCACAATCTCGCTATGCCGGAAGCGTTTTTGTTTCCTAATCAGGCGGTAAACGGAAAAGCCATGACAACGCTGGAAGCCGCAAAAATGTTAGGCATTTCGGTGATGTGCAGCGCATCGATTTTGCAGGGAAAACTTGCGCACGGCGTTTCGAGTGAGTTTGGCGATTCGCTCGGAAATTTGAAGTCCGATGCATTGACCGGTATTCAGTTCGTTCGCTCAACCCCAAATGTTACGACGGCTTTGATCGGTATGAGCAGCGCGTTTCACGTTGAAGAAAATATGTCGCTTTCGAATACCGAGCCTCTCTCCGAGAAGGTTTTTCGAAAGAAATTTGCGAGGGAATAACTGAGATGAATGATAACGAAAGAATCAACAACTACAGAGAGTTTTGGGATTTTTATCTTCGGGAACACAGTCAGCCGCTGACGCGAACTCTTCACTACTTTGGTTCCAGCCTCGCCGCGTTTCTTTTGATTTGGTTGATCGCGCGCGGGACTTGGTTTTATTTTCCGCTTTGTCTCTTGGTTGGTTATGGATTCGCGTGGTTCGCGCATTTCGTTATCGAGAAAAATAAGCCGGCGACATTTAAGTATCCGCTGTGGTCATTTATTAGCGATTACAAAATGCTTTTTCTTTTTTTGACCGGAAAGATCGGCAAGGAAACGAAAAGAGTTCTCGGAAGTTAAAATTCATCGGATCAACTCGCGAATTTCTTGAATTGAAGACTCCGCGATTAGATTGAACGTGCGCACATGAAACTCACCTGAAAGCATTTTGGAAGTTGCCGCATCCGCAACGACGAACAAACACGATTCCAGTCCTCTCTTGAAGTCTCGCTTTTTTGCATTGCGCATAACGATATTTTCGCTCTCGATTCCCGTAGCGATCAAAAAGGTTTTCGCCCAACGCAGGAATTTGTCCCAGCGGGAAGCGACGCCAATTAGTTCCTGAGGTAACGGTTTTCGCGAGTTTATCATTTCAGCTTGCGCCGAGTTGAGCATGATTGCCACGAAGGAATTTCCCGCATTTCGAATCGGCTTAAGGTTTTCGAAATTCTCAGGAAGCGCAACAATAATTGATTTCAACGGCGAATTCCTTTCTATCTCGTCTGAAGTCAACGCCACGGACGGCATTTCAAATTCTGAGCGAATTTCCGAAAGTAGAATTTGTTGAAGGTCCGGGTCATCTTCCATAACTACGATCTTTTCCGGCTTTGCGCTTAAGAAATACTCTTCGATTCGGAGCTTCGCGCTTTCTGAACTTACGCCGAGGCGCTTTGCATCGCGGAAGAATTTCGCCACCAAATTATCCAGTTTCGATTGAGTCTCATTGATTTCAAATGTTCCATTTTCATTGCCGTTGGACGCAACAAACACTCCGCTACCTTTTCGCGACTCAACCCAACCCTCACGTTCGAGTTTCTTGTAAGCGGCGCTTACGGTATTTTGATGAACATCGAACCTCAAGGCGATTTCGCGTACCGACGGAAGTTTTTCGCCCGCGTTTAAGTCACCGCTTACGATCGCGAAGATCATCTGACGGGTTAATTGCTCGCGCAGCGAAATCTCGGAATTTTTCGATAGCCAGAGTTTCATTAGTCGGAAAATATCACAAATGAGCCGTTTTTTGTTATTCTTACGCGCGATGCAACTTTTTCAAACACAAGATCTTTCAACCGCTATTTCCGCCATTACGGCGATGATTGCGCCTGCAGTTTTTATCTCGGCATGTTCGGGCTTGATTCTCTCAACTATCACGCGACTTCATCGTGCAGTCGATCGTGTGCGCAGTCTCTTGGATCGTTTGGAAGAGCTTTCAAAAACAGGCGATGAGCTAGAGCTTTTTGCAGAGCGCCAACAAATAGTTTACAAGCAACTCGAATTGGCGACGAGAAGAAATCGTCTGCTCGAACGCGGGATGAGAGCGCTTTATCTCGCGCTGGGCGCATTCGTTGCGACGAGCGTCGCGATCGGAGTCGTTGCCGTAACCGGACGTGGATTTGAATGGTTACCGGCAGTATTGGGATTGGTTGGCGCATGCTTGCTCGCATACTCGAGCGTGTTGTTCATCATCGAGACGCGACTTTCCGCAACTTCTCTAACAACGGAGATGGATTTTATTTTGCGCCTGGGCAAAAAGTTTGTGCCGAAAAAAGTTGCGGATGAATCCGTCGAAAACAGGAAGGTTTCACTGCCGCAAATACCGAAATTTCGACGACGAAAAGACGATTGATGGAGCCGAGTTACATCTCATCATTGGAGAGCGGAGATTTCGAGCGACGCGTAATCGCGCTCGAAAGACTTCTCGAATCTTGCACCGTTTGCCCGCGCGATTGCGGAAACAATCGCCTGAAAGATGAAATCTCTGCGTGTTATTCCGGAAGGCTTCCAATCGTTTCGAGCTATACCGCGCACTTCGGCGAGGAACCGTGCCTGAGCGGAACGCGCGGCGCGGGAAATATTTTTTTCGGCAACTGCAATTTGCGTTGCGTCTATTGTCAGAATTTTCAGATTTCGCAAACATGGCGAGAGCAGAAGAAAAACGAAGTCACGCATGAGCGACTTGCGGAGATTATGCTGGAACTGCAAGAGCGCGGTTGCCACAACATAGGTTTGGTTTCGCCTACTCACTTCGCACCGCAAATCGCGCGCGCGATTTTGCTTGCGGCGAAAGAAGGTCTGCGACTGCCGATCGTTTACAACACGAATGCGTTTGATTCGGTAGAAGTCTTGAAGTTGCTCCAAGGAACCGTTGATGTTTATCTGCCGGATTTGAAATACGCAAATTCCGATGCCGGTTTTGAGTTTTCAAAAGTTCGCGACTACGCAAAATTTTCGCACTCGGCAATAAAAGAAATGTTTCGGCAGCTCGGCAATGAATTGGTTTTCGACGACGATGGATTATTGGTACGCGGTCTCGTGATTCGCTTGCTCGTTTTGCCGAATGACATTGCCGAAGTGCGCGAGAGCTTAAAATGGATTCGCGATGAATTAAGTCCGAGAGTTTCCGTTTCATTGATGGCGCAATATTACGCAACGAACAAAGCCGCAACGGACTCGCGTTATATTCTGCTTTCGCGCAAGATTTCCGAACGCGAATGGTTTACCGCGGTCGATGCGCTTGATGAGTTTGGTTTTGAAAATGGTTTCATACAGGAATTCGAATGCGCGGCTCATTATTATCGTCCGGATTTTTCGGATCCAGAAAAACCATTTCGCGATATTCGCGATTTTGAAAGTTCTGAGTCCGCACTTTAGTGTTCGGTCGCGCGGTTTTGAAGAGACACACTTACTGCGTGCGTGTTTCCGTAGATTGCAGAAGCCCGCACGAAGTAAGGGCGCAGAAAACGAAAGTTGAATCGCGCAAGAAAAACAAATAGGAATGAGAGATCATCACGAAAAATTCATGCGACACGCAATTGAACTTGCGCGGCGCGGAGTAGAAACGAATTCCGGCGGACCTTTCGGCGCGGTCATTGTAAGGGATGGAGAAATCATCGCCGAAGGTTGGAATTGTGTGACGAGCGAAAATGATCCGACGGCGCATGCCGAAATAGTTGCGATAAGAAAAGCCTGCGAAAAACTCGGCGCATTTCAGCTCGATGGTTGCGTTTTGTATACCACCTGCGAACCTTGCCCGATGTGTATGGGCGCGATTTATTGGGCGCGTCCCGAAAAAGTTTTCTTCGCCTGCACACGCGAAGATGCCGCACGCATCGGCTTCGACGACAAATTTATTTACGAAGAACTCGAAAAGAATTTCTCCGACCGCGAACTTCCGATCGCGAGTCTGCTGCGAGACGAAGCTTTCTCGGTTTTCGAAATGTGGCAAGCGAAACCGGATAAGATTGAGTACTAAAGAAGTAAAAAGTGAAAGAGTGAAAGAGTGAAAAGGTGAAACGGTGGAGAGATCGCGCGAGCGAAAAAGTCTTCATCAAGTAACTACGAGCAATTAACAATTAATAATTCGCAATTAGCAATGAACACCTACTTCTTTATTATTCTCGCGATTCTCGCCGGAATGATGATGCCGACACAGGCGGCGATCAACAATAAACTTGCGGAAAACGTTCAGAGTCCGATCCTCGCGGCGTTTGTTTCGTTTGTGGTCGGCACCGTCGCGTTACTTATATATATCGTCGCGACCGGTGCGCCGCTTGGAAATCTTTCAATGGTTAAAGAAGCTCCGGCAATCACTTGGATCGGCGGATTGCTCGGCGCTTTTTTCGTAGCATCGGCAGTCGTGCTCGCGCCGAGACTCGGAGTTGCGCTCACGTTTAGTTTAATCGTCGCCGGGCAGATGCTGGTGACTCTTGTAATTGATCATTTCGGTTTGTTTGATTTACCGGCAAAGCAAATCAGTCTTCCGCGGGTTCTCGGCGTGACGCTGATAACGATCGGCGTGATTCTGATTCGCAAATTTTGAAGTCTGCACCACAGAGACACGGAGAGCACGGAGAAGAAAGATTGGAACAAAAAGAACGGACGTAAGACGAATCGGTCGGTCAAGTGAAGATTGCCACAGCTAATTGTCATCAAGAAAGAAAATTTGAAGCTTTCGCAAACCATTTCCATTTTGTTTCTCTGTGCACTCTGTGCCTCTGTGGTGAGTTGTTTTATTGATGATTAAATTCATTTTGAACAATCAGGAAATCGAAACGGATTCGCCGAAGGGAATGACCGTGCTCGATTTCGTGCGCTATGAGAAGAATTTGAAGGGAACCAAGATCGGTTGTCGCGAAGGTGATTGCGGCGCGTGTACGATTTTGGTCGGCGAACTTGTTGGCGACGCCGTGAAATATCGCACGATGACTTCGTGTCTTATGCCGCTCGCGAATGCGAATGGCAAACACATCGTCACAGTTGAAGGCATAAACAAATCGGATGGCGAATTGACGCCGGTTCAGTCTTCGATGGTTGATGAGAGCGGAACGCAATGCGGATTTTGCACGGTCGGTTTCGTGATGTCGCTTACGAATTTTTGTATCGATGATTCGCCGAAGACTGCAGAGTCAGCGGTCTCGGCGATTGACGGAAACATTTGTCGCTGCACCGGTTATAAATCGATCGAGCGAGCGGCAATGAGTTTGTGCGATTTGGCGAAAAAGTCAGAACCACCTGCGGTAGCGGGTGGTTTAAGCTTAGCAATTCAACGAGAAGTCGTTCCGAAATATTTTCAGGATATTGGATCGCGTTTGAAAAAAATGTCCGAGTCTGACGAGTTAAACCGCCGGCTACCGCAGGCGGTTCTGACAAGAGCCGTCTCCGGTGGAACTGATTTATACGTTCAACGACACGATGAACTGATTCACGCGGATTCTGCACACCTTTTCTACGACGAAAGCCTGCGAGGAATTTCCGAGACTGAAGATTTTGTCGAAATCGGCGCTTCTGTAACCGTAACGGATTTGCTTGAGTCTCCGATAATGCAAGCGCTGTTTCCGAATCTTTTTGAGCATCTCAAACTCGTTTCCTCAACTCCGATTCGCAATATGGCGACTCTCGCGGGAAATTTTGTGAATGCATCGCCGATCGGCGATATGACTGCTTGGTTTCTCGCGCTTGATGCGGAGATTGAGTTGTCAGAACCGCCTGCGGTAGCGGCCGGTTTAACGCGAGTCATCGCGCTCCGCGATTTTTATCTCGGCTATAAAAAACTTGCGAAGCGCGAAGATGAACTCATCACAAAAATTCGTTTTCGAAAAAATTTCACGCACTTCAATTTTGAAAAAGTGTGCAAGCGCACGTTTCTCGATATTGCCTCGGTGAACACTGCGATCTCGCTTCGTGTCAGTAGCCCGGGCGTGAGCAAGGGCGCAGAAGCCTTTAGCGCCCTCCCTGACGGTCGGGCTACTGACACCAACTTGATTCGCGATGCACACGTTTCCGCCGGCGGCGTCGCGCCGATTCCTTTGTATCTGAAACAGACTTCGGAATTTTTGCGCGGAAAGAAAATTGACAAAGCGACGATCGAAGCGGCGTGTGAAATTGTGCAAACGGAAATCGCGCCGATCTCAGACGTGCGCGGTTCGGAGAGTTACAAGCGATTACTTCTGCAACAGCTTTTCAAAGCGCATTTTGTGGAGTTGTTTGGCATCTACTAGCTTGGTACACCGGCAAAGTTGTTTCAGACAATTTGGTTTATGGATAAAAAGTTTCCACTCCTCCTTTTCAGTTTGTTCGCTGTCGGATTCATTTG
>DAITAB010000030.1:0-5615 GCA_036824525.1 Pyrinomonadaceae bacterium | reverse complement strand
GAGAAATCCGAAGGCGTTGTAAGAATAATCACCGCAAAAGATTTGATTGGCGAAAACCAGATCGGCGGACTTATTCCCGATGAACCATTGCTCGCCGATACGGAAGTCCATTTTTGCGGAATGCCGATCGCGATTGTTTTGGCGGATACGGAAGAGCACGCGCGACTCGCCGCGAAAAAAATCAAAACTGAAATTACGCCACTTGAAATCATCACCGATCCGCGTGTCGCCTTTGCGAAGAATGAACTGATCGCGGCTCCGAAGAAATTTGTGTTGGGCGAAACGCAGAAAGCTTTTGCAAACTGCGCACACGTTTTTGAAGGTCGCGCCGATGTTAACGGACAAGAGCATCTTTACATCGAGACGCAAGGCGCTTACGCGATTCCATCGGAACACGGCGGTTTGAAAATTTATTCTTCAACGCAAGGTCCGACTGCCGTGCAGCGCTGCGTTTCGCGTGTGACTTCGATTCCGATGAACCTGATCGAAGTTGACGTAACGCGGCTCGGCGGCGGCTTTGGCGGCAAGGAAGATCAGGCGAATGCATGGGCGGCGATTTGCGCGGTCGGCGCGCAACTCACGAAGCGTCCTGTGAAATATGCGCTTCATCGAATGGAAGATATGCGCATGACCGGAAAGCGACATCCATATTCAGCGGATTACAAAATCGGTCTCGACAAAAATTTGAAAATCGTTGCGTATGAAGTTGTGTTTTATCAGAACGCGGGCGCGGCGGCGGATTTGTCTCTACCGGTTTTGGAGCGCACTTTGTTTCACTGCACAAACGCATACTTCATTCCGAACGTGACGGCGACCGCATATTCGTGTCGCACGAACCTTCCGCCGAACACGGCGTTTCGAGGCTTCGGCGGTCCGCAGGGAATGTTTGTGATCGAATCGGCGATCGCCCACGCGGCGGAAGAATTAAAAATCTCCGCCGGCGAAATTCAAAAGAAAAACTTGATCAGCGATGGCGATGAATTTCCTTACGGTCAAAAAGCCGAAAGCGAAGCGATTACGAGTTGGACGCAAGCCGATGCGAAATTTGAATTCGCGAAACTGCAAAAAGAAGTTGATGAATTCAACGCGAAAAATCGAAACGCGAAAAAAGGCGTCGCGATGATGCCGGTCTGTTTTGGAATTTCGTTTACAAAAACTCCGATGAATCAGGCGCGTTCGCTCGTGCATGTTTACACGGATGGCAGCGTCGCGGTTTCGACCGGCGCCGTAGAGATGGGACAAGGCGTGAACACAAAAATCGCGCAGGTTGCCGCGAAAGTTTTCTCGTTGCCGATTGCGCGTGTAAAAACCCATACCACGAACACGCTGCGCATCGCGAACACATCGCCGACCGCCGCTTCCGCCGCTGCCGATTTGAATGGTAAAGCGACTCTGATGGCTTGCGAAACGATTTCAAAAAGACTGAAAGAAATTGCGATGCCGCTCGTCGAAGCACGAAGCATCGAAGAAATTTCGTTTGAGAATGGGAATGTTTTTTGTCGCGGCGAGAAAACGAGTCTGACATTTGTCGCGCTGGTGAATGAGGCGCATATGCAGCGCGTCAGCCTAAGCGAGCATGCGCATTACGCGACTCCGGGAATTCATTTCGATTGGTCGATCGCAAAAGGTCATCCGTTCGCATATCACGTTTACGGAACCGCGATAATTGGAGTGACGGTGGATTGTCTGCGCGGAAGATATGAGATTGATTTTGTCAAAGCGGTGCACGATTTTGGAAATTCGATGAATGAATCGGTTGACCTCGGACAAATCGAAGGCGGAATTGTGCAAGGCATCGGCTGGATGACCATGGAAGAAATTGTTTACGACGCTGCGGGTAAGCTTCGTTCGAGCGCACTTTCGACTTACAAAGTTCCGGATATTTATTCAGTTCCGAAAGAAATTTTAACGGTGCCGCTCGAAACCTCGCGCGAGAATTTGGCGATCTTCAATTCAAAAGCGGTCGGCGAACCGCCGCTGATGTATGGCATCGGCGCTTATTTTGCAATTCAAAATGCGGTGAAAGAGTTTCGCGCCAACGCATCGGCTCGCGCCGCGCTGAATTTCGATGCGCCCTTTACTCCGGAAAAAGTTTTGATGTCGCTTTTCAGGCTTGATGCTTGATTCCGTTCGGTCTCGTTTCTGCGTGCTCTAAGCGCATTTCATAAACTATGACGTTAAATCGCCGAGAATTTCTTTTGCTATCAGGCGGGCTGATTTTTTCAGCTCCGCAGATTCTCTCCGCGCGCGGAGGAAAACATGTGATTGTCGCGGGCGCAGGGCTTTCCGGGCTTTCCGCTGCGTTCGAACTCGCCAAACTCGGTTATCGGGTTACGGTTATTGAAGGACGGAGCCGCATCGGCGGAAGAGTTTTCACATTAAAAGAGCCGTTTCGCGACAATCAATACGTGGAAATCGGCGGCGAACTTGTCGGAAGCGGTTATAAACGTCTTTTGGGTTACGCAGATGAGTTCGGAATTCCTTACGAAACGTTTGAAGAAGAATTCGAAACAGGCGGCGCGCTAACGAGTCTTCAAGACGGTGTAGGAACAACTGTTTTCATGAAAGGCACTCTGTATCCGATTGGCTCGGTACTTGACCCGCATCCTTATGGCTTGCAGAGAAGTGAAGGAAATGTTTTGCCGCCCACATTGCTATCGCGTTATTTGCGAGTACTTGCTCGCGAGGTAAGCGAAAAGCCCGAATCGCTTGTTGAGTTCGACAGATATTCGTTGGCGGAACTTTTGCGCGCGCGCGGAGTTTCCGATGCGGCGATAAAACTTATAAACATTTCGGGGCATTTCAATTCGATTGAAACTGTTTCCGCGGGCGGTGTTTTATTTGAGGTTCAACGAAGATCCTCAGCCGGAAACGGCGCCAAAAGAATTAGCGGCGGAAACTTTGAAATCCCGAAAGCGCTGGCGCAAAACTCAAAGAAGCTGGGAGTGAGGTTTGTATTCAATGCAAGAGTCGAAAAAATAAAACACTCTGCGAACTCCGTACACGTTACCTTTACCGATAAACTCGGAAGGGTTAGAAATCTGGTCGCAGACAGACTTGTCTGCACAATTCCATTTTCCGTTTTGCGTGGAATAAAATTTTCACCGCCTTTGCCCGAAGCGAAAATGAGAGCGATCAACGAATTGTCTTACGTTCGTGTAACGAAAACCTATATGCAGGGAAGCCGCTTCGAATGGGATCGTCGCAATATCGGTTCGAGTATTTGGACGGATACTCCACTCGAGAGAATTTTTTCGATGTCGGGAATTCGTGGTGATAGACGCGGAATTTTTGGTGCTTGGACAGAGGGCGAAGGAGCCGCTTTACCAGAAAGCATGAGTGGACTCAGGCGAAGATTGTGGACAAAAAAAGAATTCGAAAAGATCCTTCCATTTATGAAAGGCCAGATAGAGAGGACCTTCACGAAATCTTGGACAAGAGATGAATTCGCGAAGGGCGCCGGCGCACATTTTTTGAAGGGACAGTTCACGGAACTGCAAAAAGACATAAAAACTCCGGTTGGCGCCATTCATTTCGCAGGCGAGCACACAGCCGAATTCGCGCCGGGAATGGAAGGCGCATTGGAATCCGCCGGAAGAGTTGTTAAAGAAATTGCCGGTTGAATCAGCAATCTCGTCAGATTTCGTATTGCTGCCCACAAAAATATTCGTGAATTTACGGATTTTTCCTTTACTGTAAAACTCCGAGGTGAATTTGTTTCGTGAACCAAGAATTTGAAGTTTGGAATTTCGTTTTAGCAAAGCTTAAAAAAGAGAAGTCCGTAACATTACTTCTGGTGGCGGAAAGTTCCGGAAGTTCGCCCGGCAGACAGGGATTTAAAATGGCAGTTGCGGGCGACGAAATGCGCGGAAGCATCGGCGGCGGTGCGATGGAGGTCGCACTTGTAGAAAAAGCGAAAGAAATTTGTGACGCGGAGACGCGGAGACGCGGAGACGCGGGGAAAAAACAAAAAGCAAAATCGGTAGGAAAGGAATCGCGCGATAAAGCACACAATTCCGAATTCCTAATTCCGCAGTCCGCAATTCTTCCGATGGTTCATCGAAAAAATTCGCCGCATTCCAGCGGAATGATTTGTTCGGGAAAGCAGACAGTAATCGTTTTCAGACTCGATTCATCGCACTCGAAGTGCGTAAGCGAAATTATCCGCGCCCTCAAAAAGCTTGAACGAAAAGTTCTGCAAATTTCTCCGATGGAATTCAAAGTTACGCCTTTGCGCGGGAAACGAAGCACTGAAATTTCTTTCGAAAAAAAACGCGCCGGAGGATTTGTTTACAAAGAAGACCTCGGACGCAAAAATAATCTTTTCATCGTTGGCGGCGGACATTGCGCTTTAGCTTTATCTGAGATGATGTCGAAGCTGAATTTTCATATTACGCTTTTTGACGACCGTCCGAATCTAAACACGATCGAGAAAAATGATTTCGTTCACGAGAAACGGGTCGTTAAGTCCTACGAAAAAATCGCGTCGCATATTGCTTCGGGAAAAAATAACTACGTGGTCGTTATGACGCTCGGTTATAAATCGGACGAAGTCGTTATTCGAAAACTCTTCGATAAGAAATTTAAGTACCTCGGAGTTCTCGGCAGCAAAGCGAAGATGAAAACTCTTTTGCGAAATCTCGAGAAAGATGGTTTCGACAAAAAGAAGCTCAAAGAAATTCACACGCCCATCGGCATTCCAATCAACAGTAAAACGCCGGAAGAAATTGCGATAAGCATCGCGGCGGAGATTATTGGCGTGAAAAATGCGTAGCACCGATTTTTTTTGTATATTTAAAAGCGAACTGGAAAGTATATGAAGGTTGGAGAAATTGCACCAAATTTTGTTTTGAAAGATCTCGATGGAAATGACTGGGATCTAGCCGAACATCGCGGCAAGCCGGTTGTGCTGCTTTTTTATCCGGGCGACGATACGCCCGTCTGCACGAAGCAGATGTGTTCGGCACGCGATCGTTGGAGCGACTACAAGGAAACCGGCGCGGAGGTCGTAGGGATTTCTACGGATTCAGTTTCGTCGCATCGAAGTTTCGCCGACAAATACGGTTTGACAGTAAAACTTCTATCGGATGAGAAAGGCGACGTGGTGAATTTATACGGCGTTAAGTCGTGGTTACCTAATCGAGCGGCGAGAGCAGTTGTGATTATCGATAAAAATGGAATTGTTCGTCATCATAACGTCGAAAGGCTGAGCATCTTTCGTCCTAATGACGACGACACGATCAATTTGATCAAAAATTTAGGTGCGGCTTAAACAAAAGCCGAGTAAGTTCGTAAGTACTATTTGAACGGTGAAATCAGATGGGTTTATTTTCGAAAGATGAATTTAAGTGCAAACGGTGCGGCAAGAAAAATGCACCGCTGGGTTATTCTCCATTTCCGACTGATCTTGGAAAGCGAGTAGGAACAGAAACTTGCCAGGACTGCTGGAAAGAGTGGTTACAAAAACAGAATCAGTTGATCAATCACTTCGGACTCGATGTTTCAAATCCCGATTCACACGATTTTCTTTTCGACCAATTGAAATTGTTTTTCTTCGGCGAAGGAGTAGAGCTCGCGAAGATTGATGAATCGAAGGAAGGGACTATCAACTGGTA
>DAITAB010000166.1:0-5498 GCA_036824525.1 Pyrinomonadaceae bacterium | reverse complement strand
GTATCGATAATTCGAAATCGGCAACAGCCCCGTGTCGTTGAATGTAGTAACCTCCGCGCTAACGGTCGCAACTTGTGCAAAATTTGTACAACCGTTTGACAGACAACGCTCGATTTTGAAAATATTTTCGTTCGATGAATTGTCCGTCCATGAGAGTGCGATGGTGTTTTCCGAGGTTCCATTGGCAATCAATGCTGATGGTGACGGAAGTGACGGAGGCGGAGCAGCATTGCTTGATTCAATACTGAAATTGTCGAATTTTGCACTGCCCGGCGATGAAACACTTTCGGATGTGCCTGCAATCAGATCGATCCTGCTCGAATTGATCGCAATTTGTCGCGAAACAGTTCGTCGCGCCGTCCATGAATTTCCGTTTACACTTGTTTCAAAAATAATCGAATTCGAAGTTGGATTGTGACGAAAGCGCAAGAAACGATGTTGTGAGGCATTATAAGAAGCGCTCGTCGTTGTCGTCGAAGCAAGTCGTCGATCCTCGTAATAAATCGTCGAACCCTTAACCCGAAATTGGTACCAATTATCGCGATCAAACCCAATAGCAAAAACCGCAGTTGCGAGTCCCGACGGTTTTTGCGCAAGTTCGACCGTAACGGTTGAGTCGGTTAGGTTCCAAGTCGATGCAGACGTGTAACCATTGTAATGATTGCCTGAAGTACTTGCTCTCGGAGTTATCATCAGCTGCTGCGTTTGTTCATTTACCGTCACCAGCGGATCAAAATGTGTGGATGCTCGACTAAATAAGCCGACATTCCACTTCGTCGCGTCGCGGATGTTATCGTCGAAATTATCCGCGAGAACAGTTCCGTTTCCGGTCGATGATGTAGTCACCTGAAGCGAATTTGTATAGTCCGAATTGTTGCCCGAGCTATATCCTCTTACCCGATAAACGTAGGTTGTGTTTGCACTGACGCTGTTATCAATATAGGAACTTGTATTAGGTAGAGCGGTTCCAACCGCAGCGAAGTTCGTGCATCCTGAATTTTGACAACGCTCGACATTAAATCCAGCCTCATTGTCCGAATTATCTACCCACGCGAGGTTGATTTGATTCGCCGTAACATTCGTGACACTGAGATCAGTTGGTGGGTTTACAGCGCCGATACTTATCGTGTAGCTATCAACTACTAATCCGGTTACTGAAATAAACTGGAAGTTAATGCTGTTGCTTGATGCTGTAATTAGCTGAGCTCCGTAATTGCTGGAGTAACGCACGGCACTACCGGAAATTGGTGTGCCGAATGCTCCAAGACTTTCGCCGCCTACGCCATTGGTAAAATACGGAAATCCATTTCGCATTACTCTTTCGTAAACGTGAGAGTGACCTCCGATAGTCGCCGTTGCTCCCCAAGCCTGGAAAGGCCACTGCATCTTCGGAGTTGAAGTTCGGGAAGAGAACGGAGTGTGATGAAAATAGACGATTTTCCATTGCGCGGTTGAAGCGGCGAGAGCTGCCTGAAGCCATTGCGCCTGAATTGAAGTGCTTGTGTTTCCATCCGGCTCCCGATCATCGCTATCAAGCACGAAAAAGTGCACCGGTCCTTGAACAAAGTCGTAATAGCGTTCGTTGTTTGGTAGCGTGAAATAATCTTTATATGGTTGAATCGGAGCGCCAATGTTGTTGTCCCAGTCGTGATTTCCTAGCGACGGAAAAAATTTGTTAACGGTCGCACCGGTTCCGTAAGTTCCAAAATATGGATAGATGAATTCTTGATAGTACTTACCAACATCGCGGTCCATATCGGCAGCTTCACCGCTGGGATAATTATTGTCGCCCAACGTAATTATGAAGTCAGGATTCCAGCTCTTTACCAGATTCGCGACCTCGAGCTCATTTGCGCTATCCGCGCCATAATCGCCGATTGAAGCAAAACGCACGGTTCCGCTTTGTGCTAATGCAGGCGATGGTAAGAAAACTAAACCCAGCACAAAAGCCAAGAGAACGATCGATTCGATGATGAATTGCCAACCGCGCGAGTTTAAGATCGTGTTTTTATTTTCACTTTTTAACATCTTCGGAGCTCCAATCGAATTTTCTTAAAGCGACCGCCGAAAGGCGCGACGCAAAATACCCAGCAAATAAAAAAACCGACTTATTAGCCGGTCCGTTCTCAACTCTGTATAGCGAAACTTTTCCAACTGCGGCGTTCCGCACTTATTGCGTTTCAACCGAAACACTTTGGACTGGTGACGCGCTAATTGCTTTCTTTCCGCGGGAAGTCCTTCGATAGCTTCCAAGCATTCTCTTTATTGAGCTCTCGATTTTGTCCAGCATCAACACTCCGTCATCACCAAGGAAAAACCGCGGCGCAAATTTCCAGACTCCAAATGCCAAGAGTGCACAAACAATGCAGACCAGGCTGAGCAACAGTACCGGATGAACTTCAGTCTTTCTCAATAAAGTCACCACCGGATAAATACCGAGTACTGCAAAAGCACCCAAACGAAATCCATTTAAGTGAACAAGAACGAAATCTCTCCAAGACTTTTCAATGATGTTCAGACTCAAGTTGACCATCAGAATAAAATTTACGGTAATCGCAACTAAAACTCCCATAGCACAGCCTGGTGCGCCCCAAAAATGTCCGAAGTAAGCGCCGAGAATCACCAGCGCGGCATAGATTGCCTTGCGCCAAGCCCGACGGTAAACCGCGCCTGTCGCGGTGGCGAGCGAATCACCCATTTTGTAACTCGTTCGCGCCCACATTCCGATTACAAAAATCTGAAAGGGAAGAACTACAGCCGACCATTTTTCGCCCAGTATTGTCCTTATGAGTTCCGGTGCAACAAGAAATCCGACAACACTCATCGGCAACATTACCAATGCGATCAGCCCCGTCCCGCGAAAATATGTCAAAGCGAGTTGTTCTTTTTGTGACTGCATCTTCGACATTGCCGGGAACAACACGCGATCGAGAATTTGCCCCAACACTGATGCGGGAACATTCATCAACTGATAAGCGCGTCCGTAGATGCCCAACGAAACAAGATCAAGCATTCGCCCGACGACGAGATTGTCTCCCTCAAGAGCCAAAAAACCCGTAATATCCGCCATCGTGTGCCCAACGCCAAATCCCATCAGCTCCCGAACTGCACGCCATTGGGGAATAAAACCGGTAGGCGGATACTCGATAAGTAAAAGAATCGCACGCAAAATTGCCATCGCGAGATGCGCGGCAACCAATGCCCACACTCCGAATCCGAAAAAAGCCAGCCCAACTCCCACTCCGAGATAACCGACTCCATAGCAAATCGCATCGCGTCCTGCGATCCAGCGAAAACGCATTTCGCGTTGTGCCAAGGCACTCGCCACCATCGCAATTCCGCGAATCGGGAAAAGCAGCGAGAGGACTTTCAAAACATTTTCAATTTCTTCGGATCGAAAGAAAATCGCCAAGTACGGCGCTGAAAAGAAAATCAGAATGCCGATAGCGCTACTCAGAGTTAATCCGAACGCCATTGCGGAATCGAGATGCCTCTTTTCCAATTTCTCGCGTTGAATTACCGCAGAACCTAAACCAAGCTGAGCGACGATCTCAGAGAAATTTACGACAATCAACGCAGCAGCAATCACGCCAAATTCGAGCGGTGACAAAATCCGCGCGAGTGCGACGAGTACGACAAACTGAATTAGAGCTTGCGCTCCCTTTCCACACGTTACCCAAAACAGACCATTGAGCATCGGACCGCTTCCGTTGTTTTTTGCTGCTTCCATTTGTGCGATATCTGATGATTCAGCCGAACGGCGTTTTGGAAAAAACATTTTGTCTAAAGGCATTCAAATTTGAGTGGACCGATTGTATTAATTTCGGTAGTAGCGTTCCGTGCTGCCACTCACTTTGTTCATCACTACGCCTACAATATTTGCTCCTACCATTCGTAAGAGGCGCTGAGAATGACGAAGCATCTCGCTCGAACTCCGATTTCCTTGCACCACCAGGAGAACTCCATCGACGATTGAAGCAAGGACTGCGCTGTCAGCAAAAGCCGCAACCGGCGGTGAATCGATCACGATAAAATCAAATTCACTTTCAAGCTTCGTCAGAAGCTCTTTCATCTTTTTCGAGCCCAAGCACTGCGCCGAATCAAATGGCATTAAGCCGGAAGGCAAAACAAAGAACGTATCGGATTGTTTTGCGAGTTTTTTTAAAATCAATCTCGTCTCGTCTTCGACTACGGTAACTTGCCCCAAAGGTTTGGGTTCCGTTTTTGAATCGGCTAATAAAAAATTGCTCAAACCGAATTCATTGTCGAATCCAAAAATTCGATGAAGACGCGGATTACGAAGATCCGCGTCAATCAACAAAACTTTCGCTCCGGTTTGCGAAAGCGTAGCTGCAATATTGACGGCTGTGGTCGTTTTACCTTCAGCTTGCATACTTGAAGTAATGAGAAGTGTTTTTATCTCTCCGACTTCGGGCGAAAACAATAAAACCGCACGAAGTTGACGAAATGCCTCAGCCAGCGGCGAGTGTGAATCATTGTTGATCACTAGTTCATTTCCGCCCAACGTCGGAAGAAATTCATGCTCTCCACCGTCCGTCAAATGGAGCAAATTCGACGAAGTTGGTTTTGAACGTCCAAAGAAGAACCCATTGCGGACCTGAGGAATCGCCGCTAAAGCCGGTAGACTTAAGGTCTTTTCAACTTCATACGTTGTTCGAACGGAATCGTCAAAATAGTCTCTGATCAAAGCGGCGCCAACGCCGAGCGAGAACGACAAAAGAAACGCTAGTCCAACAAATTGCGGACGCCTCGGATCGAGAGTCTCGGTTGGCGTTATGGCGTAATCGGCAACCTGAATATTATTTGGCGTCTTCGCCACCAACATTTCATTCTCTTTTAGCCTTCGCTGCATTTCATCGAGGAGTTTGCGATTTGTTTCCAGTTCTTGGTGAATAATCCGGTAATTTATCGCCGCCCCATTTTGGTTAAGAGTTTTGCCCCACTGATTGTTGTAACTTTCGCGTATCGAATTCTCTCGCGCAACCGCTTCGCGATATCGCGTTTCGAGATTAGTTGTGTAAAGGGAACTGGCGCGCGCGCGTTTATCTTTTGCAGCCTTTTCCATGACGCTGATCTGCTTATCGATTTCAACTACAGATGGATATTTCTCGGTAACGCCGACGAGAAGCTGCGCTCTACGTTGTCTTAAGTCATCAAGCTTAGCTTCAATTTCAACAACGTCTTTTGCGTTGATTTCCGAAAGAGCGTCCGCAGCTCCCGGTGCCAAGGCAGATTTGTATGCGGCTTCTGCCTGCTTTCGGAAGTTTTCGGCTTCGAGAAGCTGGCTGTTGAGCCCAACTAACCTTCCGACAACGGTGTTTTGCTTATCGTCCTGCGAGGGCAGTTGATAATTTCTTCCATAAGTGAGTAGTCGCTCTTCATCGCGCCGAATATGCGATTGCAACTCCGCGATGTTGCTTTGTAAGAATTCATTTTGGTTGCTGTTACTTTGAGTTTTCTTGTTCAAATTAAATTTA
>DAITAB010000165.1:0-5514 GCA_036824525.1 Pyrinomonadaceae bacterium | reverse complement strand
GGTGAGGCAAAAGGCGCATGTTCCGCACTTGCCGATGCGATAACTTTACCGGTTTCGTCAATCACGATTGCGCGCGATCCGCCGGTTCCGACATCGATTCCGAGAAATTTCATTTACTTATTTTCAAGAACCTCGAGCGTCGCTCTCAATAAATCCACGGAACTGCCGCCGACCATTACCTGAAAGCTTCCGGGCTCGACGACGCGTTTCATTTCACGATTGTAAAACTGTAATTTCGCAGGCGTGATCGTAAACGTAACCTTCCGCGTCGCGCCCGGTTCGATTGATATCCGCGCAAAATCTTTCAGTTCTTTGACGGGTCGGGTGACTGAACTTATTTCATCGCGAATATACATTTGCGCGATTTCGTCGCCGCGAACTTTTCCCGTGTTTGTAATATCAACCGTCACGCTTGTTTCTTCGTCGGCATTTATTTTCGGTTTTGTAATCTGCAGGTTTGAATATTTGAAGGTTGTATAACTCAGACCGAATCCAAAGGGAAAAAGCGGTTCGGTCGTCGAAAATAAATATCCGCGTCGCGCGGAGGGTTTCTTGTTGTAATAAATCGGTAATTGACCTGCGGAACGCGGAAATGAAACAGTCAATTTTCCGCCTGGATTGTAATCGCCAAACAAAACATCGGCGGCGGCTGTTCCGGTTTCTTCACCGAGATAAAAGCCTTCGAGGATCGCGGGAACATTTTCAGCGATATAGTTAATTGCCAGCGGTCCGGAATTGATAAGGAAAACGACGGTCGGTTTTCCCGCAGTAAGAACAGCTTTCACGAGATCGTTTTGTCTCCCGACGAGTTCGAGCGAATCGCGATCGCCGAGATGATTATCGGCCCAACCTTCTTTGTTTGTATCTTCATTCCCGCCAAGCACCAAAATCACCGCGTCAGAATTCTTCGCGACTTTTACAGCTTCATTTATTAACTTTTGATCGCTTGCCGCATCGTTCAGGGTCGCGGTATCAGCGAACCAGTTTCCGCCTTCTTTAGTTATTTTCACACCTTCCGCATAGTTAACTCTCACGGAATTTCCGAGTTTGTTTTTTACGCCTTCAAAAATGCTGACTGTGCGCGGCGGTTTCGGATCGGTGTAGCCGCCGAGATGTGCGCGATTTGCATTGGGACCGATCACGGCAATCGATTTCAATTTTGATTTATCAAGCGGCAACGTATTTTTGTCGTTCTTCAAAAGCACAATCGAACGCCGGGCAGCTTCAGCAGCAAGCTTTCTGTCGTCTGCCGTATCCGTCATTTGCGCTGCTTTGTTCGCATCGACAAACGGATTTTCAAAAAGTCCGAGTTGAAATTTTTGATAAAGAATTCGCGCGACGGCTTGATCAATCAGGCTTTCGGAAATCTTTCCCGCTTTTACCTGTTCGACCAGAGTCGTGTTCACATTTGGATCAGGCAGTTCAACATCCAAACCCGCTTCAAGTGACTGCTTCGCCGCTTCAGACAAATCTTTTGCGACGCGGTGAATCTCTTGGGTCTGCGTCATCGCATAATAATCGGAAACAATCGTTCCCTTGAATCCCCATTCTTTACGCAGAACCGTATCGAGAATCCACCGATTCGCGTGAACCGGAATGCCGTCAATCTCATGATAAGCGGGCATTATGCTGAAAAGATTCGCTTCTTTTACCGCCGATTCAAATGGCACAAAATGCGTTTCACGAAGTAGTCGCTCGGACAAATTTACAGGTCCTACATTGGTGCCGTTTTCGGGTTGACCATGTCCGGCGAAGTGTTTTCCCGTGGCGATTACGTGTGTGTCGTCAATTTTCGGATTCGCGTAAGTCGCATTTCCCTGAATCGCTTTCACGAGCGAAACAACCATGCGCGACGTAAGATACGGATCTTCGCCGTAAGTTTCTTCGGTGCGCCCCCAACGCGGTTCGCGCGCCAAATCCATATTCGGTCCGAGAACGTGATGAGTTCCGCGAATTCGCGTCTGCCGCGCGGCTACTGTAAAAACGCGTGAAATTAAATCGGTATCCCAGCTCGAGGAAAGCGAAAGCGGCGTAGGAAAAACGGTCGAACCCTCCGCCATATTTCCGTGCAAAATCTCGTCGTGAAAAACTGCTGGAATTCCCAAGCGAGTGTTTTCAATCAACCACTGCTGCACTGCGTTTGCGTATTCGGCGGAGCGTTTTGCATCGCGCATTTCACGCTGACGCGCAAACTGTCCGATGCCATTTGGCAATCTTTGCTTTGCAAGCTCAGACGAAAATTCGCCGCCAAAAGGCAAATCCGCTTTTGCAACTTTGCTGTTATTGTTTGGCTTTGCCATCCAAAGGCAAGTCATCTGTGCAACTTTTTCTTCCAGTGTCATTCGCGAAAGAAGATCTTTTACCCGCTCATCAATTGAAAGTCGGGGATTTTTGTACGGAAGTTGATTTTGCGCCGACGATCTTTGCGAAACAGATATCAACCCAATAGAAATTGAGAATGAGATCAATCCGAGAATTACTACCGTTCTTATTATTCGGCGAGAGTTCTTCATATTTTCTTCCTTCGAAACTTAATTGAAAGCATCTATCAACGAGCGAACATTGAGCATCTTGCGAAATTCTTCAATGCTCATCTTCGAATTTGTTTGATACTCAACCTCAAACGGCTTCCCCGGAATCAGATTGAAGTAATTGTCGGAGAAAAATCCTTCGGTAAAACCGGAAAGATAAACAGATTTCGCCAAGCGATCGCTTGAAAGCACGACTTTGAAACCGTTTCTGCTCGCCGCGATTTCGGTTTTGATTTGGGGACGAGAAATGCGCAATTCCTTGAAAGGCTTGAAGAAATATTCGTTTTGCGAAACTATCTTTCCGTTTAGCTTCAGTTCCGCGACAAGAAATGAATTTTTCTCGTCCGCGCCATTTAGAAATTCGGCGAGCTTTTGTTTGAAATAAGATTTTCCTTTCAGTGGTTCGACAATAATATCAATCGATCGCGAACTCGAAATGTTTCCGTTTAAGTCCATCAACGTCAAAACAACCTGCGCCGATTTTGCATCCGGCGAGTCTGAAACGACATAAATGTTCATCGTACCGTCTTCGTCGAGGTGCGGCGAGATGAGCATCGGTTCATAAAATCGTTTGGTGTAATACATCAATGCTTTCCAGCGACCGAAATAATCCATCGCCGACCATGAAGCTACTTGCCAGCAATCATTCGCCTGCCAATAAAGCGAACCCATATTCCGCGGCATTATGCGGCGAAAATGCTCCGCGCCGATTTTGATTCCTTCGGCTTGCAAAACCTGGCTGACGTAAAGAAAAGATTCGAAATCTTTCGGCTGATTAAACTCGCGGAGCATATATTCTTTTATGAGTTGATTGCCTCGCGGGTGGCGTTGATGTGCAAGCATGATGGGTGTTTCGATGCTCGCGCGATCTTCATCAGTCGTGTAGGTTTTGACGGTTTCGAGCTCGGGAAATGACTGAAATCCATATTCGCTCATGAAGCGCGGAAATTGTTTTTCGTATTCTTTATATGGTTTTTCGGCATGCCAGACTTGCCAGTAATGCACATCGCCGATTCGTTGCGAGTCAGCATCGTCTTGAAAATTTGAACTTGGACTACTTTGCCAATATGGACGCGAGGAATCGTATTCATCCAGAACTTCCGGCAACACGCGCACAAATAGCCTCAGATAATCTTCCCAGATGTGATTCGGCAGACGCTCTTTCCAACCCCAATGCGCCCAGGCGGTTTCAATTTCATTATTCCCGCACCACAGAACGATTGACGGATGATTGCGCAATCTTTTGACGTTATCAATCGCTTCCTGTCGAACATTTTCCAAAAACGCTTTATCGCCCGGATACATACTGCAGGCAAACATAAAGTCATGCCAGACGAGAATGCCCATTTCATCGGCGAGATCATAGAAATAATCGTTCTCATAAATTCCGCCGCCCCAGACGCGAAGCATATTCATATTCGCGTCTCTCAAAGAAGTTAGTAGATTCTTATATTTTTCTTTCGTGATACGAGTGGGAAAAATATCCGCCGGAATCCAATTCGCACCGCGACCGAAAACCGGAATTCCGTTTACAATAAATTCGAAACTTTTGCCGTATTCATCAGGCTTTTGTCGGAGTTCCAGCGTTCGCAAACCGGTTCGTCTCGAGTGTTCGTCAATTACTTTTTTGTTTGTGATGAGCTTCGCTTTGAATGTATAAAGTGACTGCTCGCCAAGACCGATTGGATACCAAAGTTTCGGATTCGCCAACGCAAAATCAAGCGAGATTTTATTTACGCCGACCTTTAATTTTACTTGCTTGGTGGCAAAGTTTTTTTTGTCGTTCGTATTTTCAATTTCAACAGTCGCGCCCGCTGCCGATGAGGCAACAACTTCGACAACCGCACTCAAATCCGCGTTTTCCTTCGTTAACTTATTCTGTTTAATTTGCAGATCTTCGATGCGCGCATCGTCCCACACTTCCAGAGTGACCGGTTTCCAAATTCCGCTCGTAACAAATCTTGGACCCCAATCCCAGCCATATTGATAAGGAGCTTTGCGAGTGTAAGGCGAAGTTTTTTCTCCCTGATCGTTGACTGCCGGGAGTTCATAATCGAGTTTCGCGATTCGCGGCAGAATCTCATTGATAGGCGAACGAAACCTGATTCGTAAAACATTTTCGCCTTGTTTCAGTTTGTTTTTGACATCAACACGCCACGTGCGAAACATATTGTCGGCATCGAGAATCGGTTTATCGTTTAGAAAGACATTCGCATAAGTGTCTAAGCCAAGAAAAACGATTTCTATGTTTTGGCGTTTCAAAGTCGCGGCGGAAACATTAAAAGTCTTCTGATATTCCCAGTCTGTTTTACCGATCCATTGCAAACGTTTTTCGTTGTCGCGGTAAAACGGATCCTCTATCAGATTGTTAGCAAGCAAATCGGTGTGAACACATCCGGGAACGGTTGCCGGATGCCAATCGGATTTTTCGACCTCACGAAAACGCCAGCCACTATCAAGCGCGACCTCAGTTTTTATTGCGGAGTTTTGCGCCGCCGCTTCACCGTAGAAGAGGCAGAAGAGAATGAATAGAATTACGATCAACGATAGATGTTTCATTGCTATCTACCTTATGGATCAGCGCTTGTAAACGCGAACATAATCGACCAGCATCATCTGCGGAAAGACCGTTGTCTCATCAGGTTTTCCTGGCCATGCTCCGCCTACTGCAACATTGAGCAGAATGAAGAAAGGACGATCGTAAACCCAAGCTGCGTCCGGCGGAAGGTCTTTCGGAGTTATAGATTTGTATTGAAAGCCATCAACATAGAAGCGAATAATTCCTTTGCTCCATTCGACCGCGTAAACATGAAAATCTTCGGCAAAAATTGAAGAGTCCGGCAGACTATACGCCGCGCCGATTCCTTTTGAGCCGCCGGTTATCAGGATTTTCATATTTCAATCAATTCATTCAATCTTTTATATACAATGTCTGTAATGTCAATTGCGGGCGAGTATTCTTCTGTTTCTTTTCGAGACATAT
>DAITAB010000164.1:4371-5523 GCA_036824525.1 Pyrinomonadaceae bacterium | reverse complement strand
GACGCAAAAAACATTAACGCCGATGAGGCATTTTCATCCGGTAAAGAAATTCTCCTAAAACAACCGGATCAGCTTGATGTAGTGATTACTCTCGCCTGCGTCGGTTTGGAAAAATTTTCGATCGATCCAAAAGTAGTTAAATACAACGCGGATACGATTAAGTACGCTGCTTTGGCAATCGAGAAAATAAATGGCGGCGCGAAGACCAAGTATTTCGGAAATTACTCCTGCGCACATACAACTACTGCTTTTCCGGACGGAAAGAGCAATGCGCTTGGTGATCTGAATTACACCATCGGTTACATCATGTTTTACGGAATGAACCAAAAGAAAGAAGCTCTTCCGTATCTCTACAAAGCGACGCAGTTTAATTCTTACACCCAGAAAGAGCCGAGCATCTATAATGCGATCGGAGCCTATTATTTCGCTGAGTTGGTGAGACTGAGCCAAGAGGCGAGCGAGAAATTGAAGGCTAATAACGGTGTAATGAACGACGAAATCAAACAACTGATTGCCTTGCAAAGAGGTTACACGGATCGTGCGCTTCACGCCTATTCCAGAGCTTACAGCCTTGAGAGTTCAGCTCCTGAAAACAAAACTTTCAAAGACAGTCTGCGTGCAAAAATGCAGGAGCTCTATGAGTTTCGGTTTGATGGAAAGAAGGTTGGTCTTGACGAATATATTACTTCGGCGGCGACACGTCCGATAGCGGATCCGACCACTGTCGTTGCTCCTATACAGGAAACGCCGGAAGCATCGCCGACGGGTGCGACATCGGCGACAACAACTACGCCGACGGCGACACCGAAGACTACTACTTCCACAACTACGACAACGACCACGACGAAGCCGGCGTCCACGACGACTTCAACGACCACTGCAACAACCGCAACAAAAGTGGTTAAGCCGGCGAAAAAACCGGTCCGCAAACGTCGTATATAACGGTTCGACGGTATTTGTTTCCAACACACAGCGAAAAACGGGCACCACTCAATGGCGTCCGTTTTTCATTTTGGGTAGAATCGCTTCGCGCATGAGCAAAAATCCTTCACATCTCGAACAAATTCTCGGTTACAAGTTTGAGAATTTCTCGTTGCTCGAAAGAGCGATATCGCATCGCTCATGGGCGCGCGAAACTTCAAAGACTAAAGA
>DAITAB010000164.1:0-4271 GCA_036824525.1 Pyrinomonadaceae bacterium | reverse complement strand
ATGTTGGCGGATACCTTGGAAGCGATAATCGGTGCGGTTTTTATTGATGGCGGCTATATCGCCGCCCGTTCTTTGGTGAAGAATTTCTTCCGCGATGAGATTCGAACGATGACTCCCGAAGTTGCGATTGACTACAAAACTTTGCTTCAGGAAAAATTACAGGCAGCGAAACTCGAGGCGCCGAAATACAACCTTATCAAGTCCGAAGGTCCCGATCACAACCTGACTTTTTTTGTTGAGGTTATTTGTGGCAACAAACGCACGAGCGCTCAGGGAAATTCCATTAAAGCAGCGGAAATGTTGGCTGCCAGCATTGCGCTCAAAGATCTTGATTTGGCGACAAAAATGAAATAGGAGACGGACTTTTGAGTTCGAAAGCACTTGCCCTTTCTTTCGAACTCTCTTACGCTTTTTTTCCAATGACTGAAAAAACTAAAGACAAGAATCCATCAACAGCTATTGAAGGAACTAAGAAGAGCGAGATCCGCGAATCATTCGAATCCTTAGTCGTAACGCTGATTATGGCGCTCTTTGGAATGACGTTTATCGTGCAAGCCGTTACCGTTCCGACCGGCTCAATGCAGAATACGATTCTCATCGGCGATTATCTTCTCGTAAACAAATTCATTTTTCCGCCGGGCGGGAAGCCGGTGCCTTTTTTTCCACAACGTGAAATCGCGCGTGGCGACATCATCGTTTTCAAATATCCGGGAAATCGGCTTCACCCGGAGTATGACCGTCGGCGAACTCCTCCGATCATTCCCTATCAAATAAATTACGTAAAAAGAGTAATCGGACTTCCGGGCGACAATGTGGAATTCCGTAACAACCAGGTCTTCATCAATGGTGCGTTGCTTCCTGAACATCGGGTAATCGGCGATTCTACCGATCCATACGAACAAGCTGCGCTAACGACACGCGAATTCGAACCGCGTTCTGACGATGAAAAATACAGCGTCTTTTATAGCGAACAGACAATGAACGCGGTGAAGAGCGGAATGAATCTCGATCGTTCGGACTATGAGTTTGGCGCGCCGAACCGAATCACGAAGGTGCCGAATGACAGTTATTTTGTAATGGGCGATAGTCGCGACCATAGCGAAGATAGTCGGTTTTGGGGCTTCGTGCATCGCGACCTCGTTATCGGTCGGGCAATGTTTGTTTATTGGTCTTGTGACCGAGGCGCGAGTAATGGCAGCTATTTCGGATGCCTCACTCACCCACGGATTAGCCGAATTGGCGCGATGATCAAATAATGAAACTTAAGTTCAACGACGAAATCGCGCAGGCATTCGAATCAAAACTCCCCATCGTCGCGCTTGAGTCAACCGTGATAGCACATGGATTGCCGTCGCCGCAGAACCTTGAAACCGCAAAACACTTGGAAACAATTGTCCGAGATTCGGGCGCAATTCCGGCAACCATTGCGGTATTTCACGGCGAAATTTGTGTCGGACTCACCCAATCGCAATTAACACAATTAGCAAACGATAAATCGTTTCGAAAACTTTCGGTTCGCGATCTACCGATTGCAATTTCGACTGAACTTAATGGTGCGACGACGGTCGCAACCACTTCACTGATAGCTCACCGCGCGGGCATTAAAGTTTTTGCAACGGGAGGAATCGGCGGAGTTCATCGCGGATATGCGCAGGATGTTTCAGCAGATTTACCCGTGCTGGCATCGACGCCGATTGTCGTTGTTTGTGCAGGCGCAAAAAGCATTTTGGATTTACCTGCCACTCGAGAATGGTTGGAAACTTATGGAATTTGCGTTGTCGGTTTCCGATGTGATGAGTTTCCCGCTTTCTATTGTGAAAAAAGCGGAATGAGCGTTGATGTGAGAATTGAAAACGCGAAAGAAGCCGCAGAGATTTCCGTCGCCCGTAATGAACTCGGAATGAATCAATGTGTATTGGTCGTCGCGCCGATCGAAAAAGAATTTGCCATGGACGCAGTGGAATTCGAGAAACTTCTCAATGAGTCCTTAAGCTACGCCGACCAAAAAGAAATCAAAGGAAAAGCGCTCACACCTTTTCTTCTCTCGCGACTCGCCGAACTCAGCGGCGGAAAAACGCTTTCCGCAAATTTGGCACTGCTCGAAAATAACGTGCGAATAGCGGCGCAAATCGCCGTCGCGCTGAAAGACTAACAATTACTTTCGCGCGATTTTCTCCGTCAATGACTGAAGTCGTTTCTTAGCTTCAGCGACTTCGGAAGCGCTTGGAAATTTTTCTATCAATTCGCGCCAGCTTCTTCCATCGTAATGAATCGACTTTGTATTCGCATTGAAAACAAATCTCAATCCGAGTTTCCTAAACCGATCGAGCCCCGAATAATTCAAATAGAAGCTGTGAAGCGGAGCACCCGAAGCCGCCATTTCACTTCGCACCAGCCGCTTTGTTGCGTCGATTGAAAGCCTCAAGGACTGTTCTTCGACCAAGTCCCCGAAATACAGAAGCATCGCCGGACGAAGGTGTGACGACGGAAATCTCTCGAGAAAAATCACCGCCAACTCGATCTGTTCATAACCGCTGGAAGCACGAACCAATCGCGCGAGACGCTCGTCGTCATCGCGTCGGAATTTTCCCGCGACAGCTTCGGACTGCATCCAGCCGACAACGTTTCTGGAAATCTGAGTTTTGTAAAAGGTAACTCCATCCGCTTCCCGCAACCCGAGTATCTGAACCTGACGTCCGCGCCGAAGTCTGAGCATCGGTGTTGCATACAAACTCGGCTGCTCACGCAAAACCGAAAGTCGGTCATCGATAACGATCGCTTCGTTGGTCAATGCCGCGCTTCGGCGACTTGAAGATGGAAGTTCCTGCGAACGAATCGCGGATGATGAAGATCTTCGTTGAGAAAATGTCACACACGAAAACACGAACAGAATTAAAAAAGAAACAACCACGGTCTGTTTCATTTGAGGTTTCCTCCAAGGTGAATTGGATAACTACTACTGAGAATTTTTAGGCGCCGCGTTTCGCTTTGAGCGCTTTTTCGATCCTGCTTTGAGAATCGGCATGATGAAAGTGGCAAATCGCGAGGGCGATGGCATCAGCTGCATCATGAGGTTCCGGCTTTTCTTTTAGCCGTAAGAGTATTCGAACCATTTCCTGTACCTGTGATTTTTCGGCATTGCCGTAACCGACTACCGTCTGCTTCACCAGTCGCGGACTATATTCAGCGATTTCCAAACCGTTCATTTCGCCGGCGAGAAGCACGATGCCGCGAACCTGCCCGAGTTTCATCGCTACGTTCACATTTACCGCGTAAAATGCCTCTTCAATTGAAACAACATCAGGCGCGTGTTTTGAAATGACCTGCGAAACGCCTTCATATATTTTGGCGAGCCGCTTCGAGAATTTCTCTCTTGGTTTAGATTTGACCGTACCAAATTCAACCAGTTGATATTTATGTCCGCTGCCTTCAACGACGCCCCAACCGAGCGTTTCGCTTCCGGGATCGATACCCAAAACCTTCATTCCATCTCCGCTTCGTCAATATCAAAGTTGGCGTAAACTTTTTGCACGTCGTCGTTGTCATCGAGTGCTTCATAGAGTTTCAACATTTGTTTCGCATCCGCGCCTTCGAGGTGAACGTAAGTTTGTGGAATCATAGAAATTTCCGCCGCTTGCACTTCAATTCCTGCTTTCTTTATCGCCTCATTCACCGCTTCGAAATTTTCCGGCGCTGTGAGAATTTCAAACACATCGCCTTCATCTTTCAAATCGTCCGCGCCCGCTTCGATTGCGATTTCAAAAAGTTCCTCTTCGGGTTTAACTTTCTTATCGACTGCGATGTAACCCTTTTTATCGAACATCCAGCCAACGGAGCCCGCCTCGCCAAGATTCCCGCCATTCTTCGAAAAGAGATGACGAATTTCTGCAACGGTACGATTTCGGTTGTCAGTCATTGTCTCGACCAAAACCGCAACACCGCCTATTCCATAACCCTCATACGTAATTTCGTCGTAGCTCACGCCTTCGAGTTCGCCCGTTCCGCGTTTAATCGCACGGTCAATCGTATCGTTCGGCATATTCGCGGCTTTTGCGTCATTGACGGCTTTACGAAGACGCGCATTTGACTCCACGTCGCCGCTGCCGCCGGTTCGCGCTGCGACCGTGATTTCCTTGATTAGCTTGGTAAAAAGTTTGCCGCGTTTCGCGTCGAGCGCGCCCTTTTTATGCTTGATCGTATGCCACTTGTAATGACCTAACATTCGTAGTATTTCCCATCAAATAATTGAGTTTGGAATAAGAGCTGAGAAT
>DAITAB010000163.1:0-5543 GCA_036824525.1 Pyrinomonadaceae bacterium | reverse complement strand
GAAATGCCTTTGATGCTGGCGATTTCGTTTTTCGCAGCGCGTTGGATTCTCCGAAGGTTTGATGTTTCACCCGCAATCGGGCGTCGTTTCGCCGTCGGGCTCGTCGCGCTGGCATTGCTTTTGTTTGCTGAGTTCACGCTCGTGCTCTGGCTACGCGGAATTTCGATCAGCGAATATTTCGCCACTCGCGATCCGATTACCGGCGCGGTCTACTACACATTGCTTCTGTTATTTGCTTTGATGCCGATCTTCGTCGTGCGAAAATAAGTTTAATAATTTAGGCGAGTCGGTGATTTTGCAGATGCTGCGAGACGAGCATTCGAATCGGAAAATTGGTTTTCAGTAGGAGAAAAAATGAAAAGCGAAACAAAAATTCAACTCAAGCATCCCGCCGGCAAAAAGGCAGTGAGTATGGACAAGGGCAAGTATGAGGTCTTGAAGAAATCTCTCCTGAACGGCTTGGAGACAAAAGGTGAATCAACTCATAAAGAAATTCTGCGGAAGGTAACCGAAGACTTTCGTAAGAACAAAACAAAGTTTGAAGGTTCCATCGAATGGCATATGGAGTGGGTCAAACTCGATTTAGAAGCACGAAAACAAATCAGACGAATCGAAGGTGAATCGCCGATAAGATTTGCTTTGGCTAAATAGGGCGAGAAGAGTGTTGCGGAGATTCTTATTGCTTTTTCTCGTAACCTGCGGCGCCGGCGGCGCGTTGTCGGTACTTGGCTCTATCCTGGGCAACGCTTTCGGAAAAACCGGCTTATTTGTGGGCGCAGTTATCGGCGGCGTCGCCGGAGTGACGATCGCTTGCTTCATAGCACGCAGATTTCGACTCATCGAACATGGCCGCCTGATTTCTACATTGATCGGCGGGATTTTAGGTTATGTCGCGGCGGCAGTAATTGCCGTCAATAATCTCTACACTCCCGTGATTCCTGTTTTGAGCGTTTCACTTATTGGTATCGGAGCAATTATTGGATCGATCGCAAAGAGAAATCAGTAGCACGCGTAAACAAAAGAAAATCGACCGCGGCGGTTCTCTTTCGCTGTTGGTTCAAATATGACATCGGATCTGATTAGGCAAGAAAGCAATTCACGAATTGCAATTCTTTTTCCGGGAAATCGCGAGCAAAGGCAAAATGCTTCGCAACAAAATAACCGGTTTGCGAATTTGTTCAGCGCTTTTTCGGCGGCAGGAGTGCAGGCAGAGCCCGCCGTATATCACGATGATTTTTGCGAAGAAGTTCGAGCGCAGCTCCTGTGCGTAGACGGAGTTTTGGTTTGGGTCAATCCGATCGAAGGTGGACGCGATCGTTCGGTTGTCGATTCGATGCTGCGCGATGTTTCAGACGCCGGAATTTTCGTCGGCACACATCCCGATGTAATTCTGAAATTGGGAACGAAAGAAGTGCTGTACGAAACTCGCGATCTTGGCTGGGGATGCGACACGCATCTGTATCGCAGTATCGACGAGATGCGTCGGGATCTTCCCGCACAACTTTCAACCGGAAAGGCGCGCGTACTAAAACAGTATCGCGGAAACGGCGGCGACGGAGTTTGGAAAATTCAACTGCCGTCAAAAATAATTGCGGATGAGAAAAGTGCGAGCGCTTCGATGCCGAAGCCGGAAACCATCGTGCGCGTTCGTCATGCAAAACGCGGTTGCGTTGAAGAAGAAATTACGCTGCGGGAATTTATCGAAAGATGCGAACAGTATTTTTCCGGCAACGGAATAATGATCGATCAGGAATTTCAAGAGCGTCTCGCAGACGGAATGGTTCGCTGTTACCTTGTGCACGACAAGGTCGCCGGATTTGGACATCAGGCAATCAATGCGCTCTTTCCCGCGCCCGAGGGCGCGCCGCCTGAGGAAGCACCGCAACCGGGACCGCGCTTGCATCATCCGCCGACGATGGCGGAATTTCAGAACCTTAAAGACAAGTTGGAAAATGAATGGGTCGCCGCGGCACAGAGAATTTTGCAAATTGAAACCGAGGATCTTCCAGTTCTTTGGGATTGCGATTTTCTTTTAGGACCGAAGCAACTTGATGGCGCGGATAGTTATGTACTTTGCGAGATCAACGTCAGCAGTGTTGCACCTTTTCCCGAGTCGGCGATTCCTTACATTGTAGATGCGACATTGAACCGGATTCGATCGGCGCGTTCGAGCGGTCGGAGTTGAATGATAAGTCATACGCTTTTTTCGTCGAGGATTTCGAGGACCTGATGATGAACAATTTGATTTTCTTGCTAATAATTGCGTCGGCGCTAAACGCGAATTGCCAAGTAACTTCACCAGAACTTCAATCCACGGCGACCGCTACCGATTCGCGATTTCCTACCGGAACCGCGCCGGGAAGCATTGAGATTGCCGATTTCAACGGCGACGGTAACTTCGATGTCGTCGTCGCCAATGAACAAAGTAACGACGTCTCAATTTTGCTTGGCGATGGCAAAGGTAAATTCACACAGGCAAAAAATTCTCCTTTCCCCGCCGGACACTCACCCAACGACATTGCGATCGCCGATTTCGACCGCGATGGCAAGCTCGATCTAGCTATAGCTAATCATGAAGAAAAATATCTCACCGTTTTGTTAGGCGATGGCAAAGGCGGATTTGCGCCGGCGCCGAATTCTCCATTTACGGTTGAAACGCGACCGCATGTTCACGGCGTCGCGACCGGCGATTTCAATGGTGACGGAAATCCAGACCTTGTGACCGAGAGCTGGGGAAACAATCAAGTTGCGATTTTGTTCGGCGATAGTAAAGGGGGATTCAATGCATCGCGCAAATTCCTGGACGTAGGAAAAATGCCATACCAAAGAGTTCGCGTCGGCGACGTAAACGCCGATGGCAAATCCGATATCATTACGACAAATCTCGAAGGCGGAAACTTCACGATTCTTCTCGGCGACAGCAAAGGCGGATTCAAACAATCAACCGGATCGCCTTTTCCCTGCGGCGATTCTCCCTTCAACTTTGCCGTCGGCGATGTGAACAAAGACGGAAAGGCTGATCTCGCCATTGTTAATTCTCCGAGTAGCGCGACGGGATCCGGCAAAGACGGTCTAACTATTTTGCTGGGTGACGGCGCGGGCGGCTTTAAGACTCTGACGGGTTCGCCTTTTGTGACGGGAAAAATTCCAAATCGGGTCGCGATCGGCGATGTCAATGGCGATGGAATCAGCGATATTGCGGTTTCAAGTCCCGACGGGAATAACATCACGCTTTTTCTGATGAGCAATAAAAACAGTGTTGCGTCGAGCACCACGATTGCGGTCGGAGGAAAGCCGAAAGGTTTGGCGATTGCGGACCTTAACGGCGACGGCAAAGCCGACATTGTGACTACTAACAATAGCGCTAACACCATCACAGTGAGGTTAAGCAAATAAATTACGAGCTGGCGGTAAGTTTAATCTGATTCGCAACCGCGAAAAGGGCGGGTACGAAATCTCGTGTGATACGTGGGATACTCAATTATGGAAACTTTAATGAAAATGAAAATTATGTTGCTTGTTTTATGTCTGTTTGCTTCTGCTCCGTTTTTGACTTCTCAGTCGAATGTGTTTGAAACGCAGGTTGCCGCGAAGATGAAGCCGTGCAAATTTTTGACGGTTACCGACGCAGAAAAAATTATCGGTCAACCTGTCCGGCTCACTGAAAACACTTCGAAAATTGAAGGCAGTGTCCGCAAGTCTGGCTGCACTTACAGAGGCATTTCTAAAGACAAACTCAGCAGAAAAGACATTAATTTGTATTTTTCATTGGAACAGCAAGTGCAAAATCCATCGGTTGAAAAGGCTCAACGGGAATTCGCGTCAAGCTATCAAAAGGTTGACGAACCGCTGCTTTTGGTCGAACTTTTGTCGGCGATAGGCGACGAAGCTTTTGTGATCAGCAATACGCCGCATTTCCATTTCATAATGGTCAGAAAGGGCGGGACGATATTTCGGATGAAATTGAACAAAGCGCCCGAAAAGAATTCGCTGAGCGAGCTTAAGGCTTTTGCAAAAAAATTCGCCGAAAAGTTTTGATGAAGCGGAGCGAACACAGATGGGGCATATACGTTTACGAAATCAAAAGCGGAAATGAACGGCGCATATTTAGCGGATAGACTCATTCGTATTCCGGTTCTATAGCGTTTGGCTGGGTGAGGGATTACGAAAGAAATTCGTGGCATTCTAGCGTTGATAGTTTTCGCTGCTCCGGCCGTTTTCGGCCAAGAGGATATACCGGTTTTTCATCAGCAGATCACATGGTCGCCCGATGGCAAGAGTTTGAGTTTTACGACCTATCGAAAAGCAGACCCAAAGTATTCTGGCTCGCAGAAGTCATTTTCTTGGATCATAACTTGAAGGAGTCTCCACGATGATTTTGTCTTCGCTCAATAAACCAAGCGCTTTTTTGCCGATACTGATGTCGCTCTCCTCGCTCGGATTGGTACTTCTTCATTTCGCCAGATACGGCAACGTCCATGAAGAAGACGAAGGAACGTCTGCCCACATTTTTCAAATCCTGATGGTCGCGCAGGTTCCGATCATCGCGTTCTTTGCAATTAAATGGCTGCCGGAGAATCCGCGCGAGGCGTTGAAAATTCTTGCGCTGCAATCAATCGCTATCATCGCCGCATTTGCCGGAGTCTTTTTTCTCACTTCGTAAGACTTTCGAGCTCGAGGGCGCGATTCGCTTTGATCTTTCATCATAGGAAATCAAGCGCTGCTGCTTATTAACTGTTTCGAACGTTATTCACGCCTAAACCGAGTTCCGCGCGATTAACAAGTAAGCTGCGCACGAATCAATCTCTAATGAAAACTTTTGAGGAGCTATCTATGAGAAACCCACAAAGAGAAGTATTGCTTCCTCTACTGTTAGTTTTGAGTTTTGTTTTCGCTCAAAGCTGCCAGGCTCAGGTCGCAACAAATGCGGAAAATAGTCAAACGAATACTTCGCGCGATGGAATTGTTACCGCAATTCGGAGCATGACGGCAAAACGCGCGGCGCACACAGCGACTTTGCTCGATAACGGAAAAGTTTTGATTGCGGGTGGTTTTGTCGGCGATGGTGAAGGATTATCGAGTGTTGAACTGTTTGATCCGAAGAGCGGCACTTTTGCGTCAGCCGGAAATATGAGCGCCGCGCGCGCGAGTCATACTGCCACGCTTTTACGAAATGGAAAAGTTCTGATCGCCGGCGGCTACAATGTTGATTATCTGGGTAGCGCCGAACTTTTTGATCCGGCGACAAACCGTTTCACATCGGTCGGAAAAATGGTTACAGCGCGAAGCGATCACAAGGCAATACTTTTGAACGACGGTAAAGTGCTTCTCGCAGGCGGCGTCGGAAAAGGCTGGACGTTTTTGTCGGAGGCTGAACTCTTCGATCCCAAATCCAACACATTTACCACAACCGGCGGAATGACCACCGCGAGTGAATCGGGTCCCGCCGCGTTGGATCAGAGTCCGAACACCATGCGCAGTCCGCGCGAGAACGCGCGGCCTTGCACGGCACCCGGATCCAGGACCATCGTCTGCAGGATGAG
>DAITAB010000373.1:0-1691 GCA_036824525.1 Pyrinomonadaceae bacterium | reverse complement strand
AGAACACGCGAATTCGCGTCGCGCGCAATAATTTCGCTGGCTACCGCGATCCCCGGATAAATATGTCCACCTGTTCCACCGGCGGCGATCATAATTTTCATAAAAGAGCTTCTACGCTCATCGCTGCTTCCGACGCTTTCTTTCTTCACTCGAACTCGGTATCGACGTAAATCCGGCGTGCTGAGAAATATTCAGTAGAATTCCCATCGCAAAGAGCGTAACGAGAATTGATGAGCCGCCATAAGAAATAAACGGGAGCGGAATTCCTTTTGCGGGAAGAATCGAAATCACCACACTTATATTGAAAAGCGCTTGAACGATTAAACCGGTGATGATTCCCATTCCAAGCAACATTCCAAAACGATCCGGTGCCATTACGGCGGCTCTCGTTCCGCGCCAAAGCAAAAGTCCGAAAGCAATCACCACCGCAAGAGTTCCGATCAAACCCAACTCTTCGCCAACCACCGCGAAGATAAAATCCGAATAAGGATAAGGAAGATAAAATAATTTTTGTTCGCCTTTCGCGAATCCTTCGCCGATCACTCCGCCCGAACCAATAGCAAGCAGCGACTGCACCACTTGATAACCCGAACTATCAGCTTTCTCCCAAGGGTTCATAAACGCAATTAATCTTTCGACTCTCCAAGGCGCAAAAATCAATGCCGCAATTCCACAAATCGCAAAAGTCGCCGCCACTATTCCGAAATGAACGAGTCGCGCTCCCGCCGCAAAATACACCGCCCCGAAAATAGCGCACAGAACCAATGTAGTTCCCAAATCCGGTTCCAACATCATCGCCGCGCTAAACATCCCGAGCACGCCGACGCAAGGTATTACCGTTTCTTTCAGTCCTCCGACAACGTTTTCTTTCAACGTCAGCCAATAGGCGAGAAAAACCGGCAGAGTGACTTTCGCCAGCTCGCTCGGTTGAAATGAAAAACCCGCGAGGCGAATCCACCTTCTTGCGCCATTAATCGATGGAAACGCAAAAACAACAAGAAGCAGTATCATGGTCACAACGATCAGTCCGATCACCACACTTCGATTGTCAAAAACTTTGTAATTAATTTTACTGACCGCATACATCAGAATAAGACCTGCGATCGTGAAGCCGAATTGCTTGTTGAAATACGTGAACTGACTTTCGCCTTTCGTTTCCTTCAGAGCAATCATCGCGGAGGCGCTATAAACCATCACCGAGCCAAAGAGGGCGAGCGATGCCGACAAAGCGAAGATTGACCAATCCATGCGAAGTTTCTTTGCCATTCAATTATTCCGAGCTAACGCTTGGAGCCTTCTGCCAGTTGCCGACTTCCGGCTGACTTTGTCACCTCGAGTTTGAAAACGCTTCCGCGCTCCTCAAAACTTTTAAACATGTCGAAGCTCGCGCAGGCGGGAGCAAGCAAAACGCTGTCGCCACTCAAAGCAGCTTCGCGTGATTTCAAAACTGCATCGTGCATGTCTTTCGCGCGAATTATCGTGGCAAACTTTTTCAGTTGATTCTCAATGTTGTCTGCGTCCTCGCCGATCAAAACCAATGCGCGAACTTTCGCTTCAATCAATTGTGCCAGCGGCGTATAGGGCGCATTTTTTCCGCGTCCGCCGAGAATCAAAATGATCTTGCCCTCTTCTTCGCTCAGCGCTTCCAGCGCTTTCAATGTCGCGTCAACACTCGTGGCTTTGGAGTCGTT
>DAITAB010000029.1:0-18090 GCA_036824525.1 Pyrinomonadaceae bacterium | reverse complement strand
GATTTGGCGCACACGTAACCGCGCCGGGTGTAAATAAACAGCAGCTTGAAAGAGTTTGGGGAGACGTCAGCGGAACTTTGCTTGGCGTTTTGGATCTTTTTTCCGGCGGTAACTTTCGCACAATTTCGGTGTTTGCCCTGGGAGTTACTCCCTATATCACCGCTTCGATCATCATTCAGCTGATGACGGTTCTTTATCCCGCCTTGAAAAAGGTCCAGGAAGAAGGCGAAGTCGGAAGGCAGAAGATCAACCAGTGGACGCGTTATCTGACGGTTATTCTTTGCGCGATTCAGACATTTTTCGTGGCTACCTGGCTAAGGCGTAATGGTGTTATAGACGATAGTTCGTGGGCAACCGCGATGGTGGTAGTGACACTTACAACAGGTACTGTTTTCGTAATGTGGCTAGGTGAGCAAATTACCGAACGCGGAATCGGAAACGGAATTTCGTTATTGATCTTTGCCGGTATCGTTATTGGTTTACCGCGCGGAATTGTGCAAATCTCCGAGCGTGTGCGCGCGGGCGATCCAACTCAGACTCTCGGCGTAATTTTTCTCGTCGCGGTGTTGGTGGCTTTGATCGCGCTCATTGTTTATTTTGAGTCTGCTCGTAGAAATATCGCGATAAGTTACGCGAGTCGACGCGTTGGAAGTCAGGTGTTTCAGGGAAAAGAAACATCGCTTCCGTTAAAGATCAACATGGGCGGAGTTATTCCGGTGATTTTTGCGTCGTCCGTTTTGTCGATGCCGCAAACACTCTTTTCCGCTTTGCCGCCTGATCAAAATAATCCGGATTCCTGGTGGAGTAAAATTTACGCGTTCTTTCAGCAGTTCCACGGCGGTGATCCGTTTTATGAACTGTTCTTTTTGTCGTTGATTGTTTTGTTTACGTTTTTTTACATCACGATTATCTTCAACACGGATGAAGTTGCCGACAATTTACGAAAGGGCGGCGGTTTCATTCCCGGAATTCGTCCGGGTTCAAACACCGCGGAATATCTGAATCATATTCTTACGCGTTTAACTGCCGTCGGGGCGCTGTATCTGGCATTTGTAGCCTTCGTTCCTCAGCTCTTGTTGAATGGATTCCGCGTTGGTCGAATTCCATTTGTTGGAGAGTGGCTTGATCAGACACTTTCCGCCACACCCGGATTGTCGTGGTTATTAACCGGGCTTGGATATCAATTTTTCTTCGGGGGAACATCGCTTTTGATTTTGGTTGGCGTTGCTATGGACACGGTTTCGCAAATCGAAGCGCAACTCGTAATGCGTAACTACGAAGGTTTTCTTGGAGCCGGTTCGAGGCTGCGAGGTAGAAGAAGTTAATTCTTAACGCGGATTTGTTACGACGCGGCTACTAGGAGAACACGGTCGAAGACTGACTCTTTCTCCGGATTGCCGCGTTTCATTGTCTTTTTGTAAATTTTAGAATGAGCAAAATCATTGTTCTGATCGGTGCCCCTGGTGCGGGGAAAGGAACACAAGCCAGATTGCTTTTCGAACGTCGCGGAATTCCGCAGATCTCCACCGGAGATATTTTTCGGGAAATGAAAAACGCGGACACGCCTCTGGCACGTAACATTCGGCAAATCATGTCCGAGGGTAAACTGATTTCGGATGAGTTGACCTTCAGGGTGGTTCAAGAGAGAACATCGCGCGAGGACTGTAAGGGAACTTTTGTACTTGATGGTTTTCCGCGCACTCGAAACCAAGCCGTGATGCTTGAGCAACTTGCCGCGGATCAAGGCAAGGAAATCGAAGCGATTGAGATAGATGTTCCAATTAAGTCCTTAGAACGCCGGATGACCGGTCGAAGGAGTTGTTCGAAATGCGGCGAGATTTTCAACATTTATTTCAAGCCGCCAAAAAACGACGAAGTTTGTGACCTTCATCCGGAAGTAAAGCTAACCCATCGAGAAGATGATTACGAAGAAAAAGTTCTCGTAAGATTGGCGACTTATAAAGAACAAACTGCTCCGCTATTGGATTACTTTCGGGAGTCCGCGCGTCTCAAGCGTGTCGATGGTGATGCACCGGTGGAACAAATTTTCGAAGAAGTGTCCCGATTGGTTTGATTGCTGCAATGATCATCGCAAAATCGAAAAAAGAAATTGACAAGATGCGCACTGTTGGCGAGTTGGTCGCGGATGTGCGTGAGGCATTGCGAAAGTTAGTTGCACCCGGAGTTACGACTTTAGAACTCAATAACATTGCGGAAAAGATGATACGTGATGCCGGCGCCTATCCGACATTTCTCGGTTATCACGGTTTTCCGTTTTCGATTTGCGCCTCCGTTAACGAACAGGTGGTTCACGGATTTCCGAGCAATACTCCCCTGAAAGAAGGCGACATCGTCTCTATTGATTTAGGCGCGACGCTTAATGATTTTGTTGGCGATAGCGCGACGACGGTTCCGGTGGGAGAAATTTCCGACGAGGCAAAACAGTTGATTCGGGTGGCGGATGAAAGTTTGGAACTGGCGATCATGCAATGCTATCCAACCCGGCATCTTGGCGATATCGGATATGCAGTTCAGACACACGCCGAGAAATATGGATACGGAATCGTTCGCGATTATACCGGGCACGGCATCGGGAGAAAGATGCACGAACCGCCACAAATACCCAATTACGGTAAACCTGGCACGAAAGAGAGAATTCGGGCTGGATATGTGTTTGCGATCGAACCGATGTTGAACCTCGGGACGCACAAGACCAAAACTTTATCCGACAAGTGGACGGTTGTAACTCTGGACGGAAAAATTAGCGCTCATTGTGAGCACACGATCGCGATTACCGAGGATGGTCCTGAGGTTCTTACACTGACGAAGGAACAGAAGCGAGCACGTGAAATTGCGCGCTCAAGTGTCGCGTTAACCGCCTGAACTGGCAACGCTGCTTCCACAATGGCTTCGAATACTTGAAAATTAGCCATTTTGCGGATAACATTACTCTTTTGTCACATCAAGGGCGAAAATTAGCTTTAGTTTTATGTCAAAGGAAGAGGCGATTGAGGTGACCGCAACGGTGTTAGAGACTTTGCCAAATGCAATGTTTAAAGTTGCCGTTGACGATAATCAGCATCAGGTTTTGGCCCACATTTCGGGCAAGATGCGAAAGAATTTTATTAGAATTTTGCCCGGAGATAAGGTTTTGGTGGAATTGTCACCATATGACCTCAGTCGCGGGCGGATAACTTATCGCTATAAGTAAATCGGGGATCTAAAGTATGAAAGTGCGTCCTTCAGTTAAGAAAATTTGTGATAAATGCAAAGTCATTCATCGAAAGGGTGTAGTGCGTGTGATTTGCGATAATCCGAAGCACAAGCAACGCCAGGGTTAAGTTCGGCGAATTTTTTAGGAGAATTATGGCACGTGTAGCAGGTGTAGATTTGCCGCCAAACAAGAGAGCGCAAATCGGATTGACGTACATTTACGGAATCGGAAAAGGTCGCGCAACGGCGATCTTAGCGGAAGCTAGTGTAAATTTGGACACGAAAATTCGTGAACTTAGCGAAGATGAGTTGACGCGAATTCGTACCATTCTTGAGACCGAAGGCGACATTGAGGGTGATTTAAGAAAGCGCGTTCAAATGGACGTCAAGCGATTGATGGACATCGGATGCTATCGAGGATTACGTCACCGTCGCGGCTTACCCGTTCGGGGTCAACGAACCAAAACGAATGCCCGCACTCGCAAAGGTCCGCGAAGAGCAGCAATCGCTAAGAAGAAAGTAGCAGGCAAGAAATAAATAATTTTTGATGAACCCTTTTTGGGTATCCGTTTCGATCGCCTTTTTAATCGCGGTCCGTGGAAAAACTGATAGACATGGCAAACGCAACACCAAAGAAAAAAACATTTACTCGAAAGAAAGAGAAGAAGAACATCCCGTATGGCATCGCGATTGTTTCTGCGACATTCAACAATACGATGATCTCGATCACGGATACTGAAGGAAATCTGATTTCACAGTGTTCCTCGGGTGCGAGGGGATTTCGCGGTTCGCGAAAAGGCACGCCATTCGCGGCGCAACAGGCCGCCAGCGAAGCCGCGCGCAAAGCGGTTGAAGCGGGAATGCGGGAATGTGAAGTGCGTGTAAAAGGACCAGGTGGCGGACGTGAATCCGCGATCCGTGCGATTCACAATGCGGGAATTCGTGTTTCGGCAATCCGCGACATCACTCCGATTCCACACAATGGATGCCGTCCTCCAAAGCGGAGGCGGGTATGACCGTTGGGCTTCACGAATAGATTTTTACTTGGATTGATAATTCAATATCGAAAGGATGAAGGACGAAAACGATTTTTGTTTCGTTTGTAAACTTTTCCGTCAATTAAATGACCGGAGGCAATTAAGTGGCTAGATACAAAGATGCGGTTTGCAGATTATGCCGCCGCGAAGGTGCGAAATTACTTTTAAAAGGCGATCGCTGTTTCAAGCAATCATGTGCGATTGAGAAGCGCGGAACGCAACCGCCAGGGCAACATGGAGCGACTGCGAGACGTAAGGTTCTTGTCGGTTACGGGCAACAATTGCGGGAAAAACAGAAGGTAAAGCGGATTTATTTCATTCTCGAAAAGCAATTCCGAAATTACTTTGAAAAAGCTTCTCGTCAAAAAGGAATTACGGGCGAGAACCTGCTTTTTATGCTCGAACGTCGCCTCGACAATGTCGTCTATCGTTCGGGTTTCACAACCTCGCGGCGACATGCTCGACAGTTGGTAAATCACGGACATGTCTTGGTAAACGGGAAAAAGGTAGATATTCCATCGTTCCAGGTGAAAGCAAACGACGTTATTGCAGTAAAAGAATCGAGCCAGAAAAACGCACATATTGAGAGCGCTTGGCAGACCGCGGCGGGGCGCGGACGACCGCAATGGATTTCGCCGGCTGAAGGTGAGCTTACAGTTTCGGTTTCGGCACTTCCGCGTCGTGAAGACATCGATGCAAATATCAACGAACAGTTGATCGTAGAACTTTACAGCAAGTAGTTCGCTGTTTCGAATTACCGGCGTGTTTAGCGATTCTTGAATGATCGTTGATATGTCCGATTGCGATTTGCTTTGCGACTAATTTAATAATCACAAACAGGATTACGTTTCCAATTTATTCTATGACACAGACCAATAACTGGACGAATTTCCAAATGCCGAAGCGGTTAAACGCGGAAACTGAAAGTCTCTCGGATCGCTACGGAAAATTCTACGCCCAACCATTCGAACGCGGATTCGGCACGACGATCGGCAATTCTTTGCGACGCGCGCTGCTTTCGTCAATTGAAGGTGCGGCAATTACAGCGGTTAAGATTGAAGGAGTTGAACACGAATTTTCGTCAATTAATGGCGTCGTTGAGGATGCTACGGACGTGATTCTCAACCTTAAACAGATTCCTTTTAAGCTCCATAGCGGCACTTCCAAAACGTTGTCGTTGACAAAGAAAGGCGCGGGAGAAGTGACAAGCGGAGATATTGAGACCGACGGCGATGTGGAAGTTTTAGATAAGACGATTCACATTGCAACCGTTGGCAAAGGTGGAAGTCTCGATATCGAAATGCGCCTGAAGCGCGGACGCGGTTACGTTGCCGCGGAGTTTAATAATGATGATGATCTATCTATCGGGTATATTCCGATTGACTCTGTTCATACGCCAATTAAGAAAGTCAACTACCAGGTCGAACCAACTCGTCAGGGTTCAAATACGGAATTTGATAAGTTGACAATCGAAGTTTGGAGCGATGGATCAGCTCGTCCGGACGACGCTATCGGACTCGCAGCGAAATTGATAAAGGACCACATGACGATCTTTATCAATTTCGAGGAGGAAGAAGAAGAGATTACCATTGAAGAGTCGAAACAGGCTCCGGTTGTAAAGAGCGATATCCTTGATAAATCGGTGGACGAACTTGAACTTTCAGTTCGTTCTTACAACTGTTTAAAAAATGCGAATATCCAGACGATTCGTGAATTAATTCATAAATCCGAGCGCGATATGTTGAACACGAAGAACTTCGGAAGAAAATCGCTCAACGAAATCAAAGACATGCTTCATGGAATGGGTTTGGATTTTGGAATGGCGTTTGACGAAAGTGGAAATCCGATTCCCGGTTCCGGCGAACGCGGGTAAGATAAAATTCTTAAGGAACTTAAAGTTTTCATGCGACACTTAAAAGCACATCGTAAATTGGGAAGAACCACTGAGCACCGGATTTCGCTTTTGCGGAATTTGGCAACCTCCCTGGTTAACTCCGAAAAGGGTTACATTATTACCACGGTTCCGAAGGCGAAAGAGCTTCGTCCATTTGTCGAAAAAGTGATTACGATCGCCAGACGTTCAAAAGAAGCTGATGGTGGAAAGAGCAAAGCGAATGACGTTCATCTTCGAAGGATGGCTGCGCGATTTTTCCATGCCGGAAATTCCCAACAAAAGGTTTCGACCGGTAAATTTGGCAAGCCACGAGCTACACGCACCGCCGGCGTTAAGGCGGTTCAGCGTCTTTTTTCAGAACTCGGACCCCGGTATTCAAACCGCAATGGCGGATATACGAGAATAATCAAACTAGGTCGTCGTAGTGGCGATAACGCTGAGATGGCGGTCATCGAACTTGTTGATCGTTAGATTTTTTTTTCGTTGGAGGAGCCATGAACGAACGTTCAGCCTCGGTGATGCAAAAAGAACAAAGCGATAAGCATTCGGAAGAAGAACGTAGCAATCCGCGTCGTGCTTCAAAGGGTAAGCAGAAAGGCGAATCTGCAGAAAGCTCTTATAACCTGTCAGAAATTCGCGATCTCGCTGACCTTTTCAATGAACAGCAACTGACCGAATTCGAATTTGAAAATGAAAATATTCGGATTCGCTTGAGTCGTAATCCCGCTCCGCAGATAATTCAGTCCGGTCAGTTATCCGGAGTTCCAACTGTATATTCCGGACAAACTTCAGCAACTGCCGGCGCATTACCCGCTACAACGCCCAAGACCGAGGTCGAAACGGAAGCCGGTTCGGATTTGCACAAAATTCTTTCGCCGATAGTTGGCACGTTTTATAGTTCGCCGGCGCCTGACAAGGAACCGTATGTCGCAATTGGAAAACGGGTTACGCCGGAGACGGTCGTTTGTATTGTTGAAGCTATGAAGCTTATGAACGAAATACAAGCGGAGACCAGCGGTGAGATTGTTAAGATTTACGTCGAAAATGGTCAGCCGGTTGAATACGGTCAACCGCTTTTCGGAATTAAGAAATAAGTACTTTTTACCACAGGGAAGCTACGATACAGAATCGGCTCGGGGAATTGATGGGTGACCCGAATTTTTCCAAGCTGTATTTTCTGTTCGAATGAAATTCTCTGTGGTTCCTTTTTTGATGGCGAAACGTAATTTTCGAAAAATTTTGATTGCCAATCGTGGCGAGATTGCATGCCGAATAATTTGGACGTGCAAAGAGATGGGCATTCGGACCGTCGCTGTGCATTCGGAAGCGGATAAGGATGCTCTCCACGTGCGTTTCGCCGATGAGGCGATATGTATAGGCGCGCCACCCTCTTGGCAGAGCTATTTGAATATTCCCGCGATCATAAGCGCGGCGGAAATAACCAATGTTGACGCAATACATCCCGGATATGGATTTCTCGCGGAATCGGAAACCTTCGCGAAAATTTGTGAAGACTGCAATATCAAATTTATCGGTCCTCGACCTGACGTAATAAAGATGATGGGTGACAAGGTCGAGGCGCGGCGCACTATGAAAGAAGCCGGCGTCCCGATTCTGCCGGGAAGCCCTGATCCGATCGAATCACATGAAGTTGCGCTTAAGATCGCTCGCGAAATTGGTTTTCCAGTAATTATCAAAGCGGCTGCCGGAGGCGGCGGTCGCGGAATGCGAATCGTCCGCTCGGAAGAAGAACTCGCGGTTAACATAGAAACGGCGCAGTCGGAGGCACTCGCCGCATTTAAAAACGGTAGTGTTTACATTGAGCGATATATTGATAGTCCTCGCCACATAGAGATTCAAGTACTCGCAGATGAATATGGAAATGTCATTCATCTCGGTGAACGCGAATGCTCGATTCAGCGTCGGCACCAAAAACTACTTGAAGAAGCGCCGTCGCCCGCTATCACCAAAGTTCAACGCGAAAAAATGGGTGAGGTTGCGGTGAATGCCTGTCGAAAGATCGGATATTCGAGCGCAGGTACTTTTGAATTTCTTCTAGCTGACGATGGAAATTTCTATTTCATGGAGATGAATACGCGCATTCAGGTCGAGCATCCGGTTACGGAAATGGTCACCCTCGCCGATATTGTTCGTAATCAAATTCGCATCGCGGAAGGTGAAGAGCTTGGATATACGCAAGACGATGTCCAAATCGTCGGGCACGCCATCGAATGTCGAATTAACGCGGAAGATCCGGTTAAGTTCACACCTTGCCCAGGTAAGATTACCGTTTTCAATTTGCCTGGCGGACCCGGTGTGCGCGTTGATACGGCGGCTTATCCAGGCTATGTTGTACCGCCATATTACGATTCGATGATTGCCAAATTGATCGTACATGCGCGAACTCGTGAGCTTGCGATTGCACGAATGAAGCGCGCGCTGGAGGCAATGGTGGTCGAAGGAATTAAAACGACGATCCCGCTTCACTTGAGAATCGTGAATGATCCGAAGTTTCAATCGGGAAATTTCTCGACGAAGTTCCTGGAAGAGTTCGGACTTTAGGTCATAGACATGCAACTGTCTGATTGACCATTCCCGTAAGAGCATCTAACATATTGAGAAACAATTTCGCGGTTGCCTATTACATATAGAGCTTCTGCTACTAAGGAGAGACCATAAAAAACCATGGCGACAACCAGAGAAGTAAAAGAAAAAATAGTTGGTGAATATCGCGCACATGAATCGGATACCGGTTCTTCGAGCGTGCAAATCGCTTTATTGACCGAGAGAATTACACAGCTGACGGAGCATTTCCGAACGCATAGCAAGGACCATCATTCCCGCCGGGGCTTACTGAAAATGGTCTCCCAAAGAAGAAAACACCTGGATTTTTTACGTAGAACTGATATTCAGAAATATCACGATATTGTGAAGAAACTTGGTTTGAGAAGATAGTTTTGCGAATTTTCGGCAGATCAAAAGATGGCTTTTGATTAGCCCGATTGTAATGATTGACCTCTTCGAGTCAAAGTAAGTTAATAAAGTTCTTTCGGAGAATTTGTTCGTGATTGCTGAACGTGACAGCGCTAAGATCGCGAATAAAAAAGAACAGTCGTGAGAGAGAGTAAATCAAACGGCGGCAGAGCTTCACGGCACAGCTCTGGCCGTCTTTGTTTTTTTAATCCGATGTTTTTTCGCTGCGCGAAACGGCGATCCGTTTGCGGTTACTATGTTCAAGGCGAAACGACATTGCGTAAAAAGAGGAAATAGATGCCACAAAAAAAATATTTAAAAGAATCGATCAAATTGGGTGACGAAGATTTCACCATTGAAAGTGGAAAAGTTGCGAAGCAGGCGGATGGTTCCGTAATCGTCCGATATGGCGACACCATGGTACTCGTGACGGCGGTAAGTGCACGTACTGCACGTGAAGGATTGGATTTCTTTCCGCTCACCGTGGAATATCGTGAGGCGGCATATGCCGCCGGCAGAATTCCCGGAAATTATTTTCGTCGTGAAGGACGACCTAACGAAAAAGAGACGCTGACATGCCGTCTGATTGATCGTCCCGTGCGTCCGTTGTTTCCGGACGGTTATCGCTTTGAAACACAGGTCATTGCAACTGTAATTTCCGCAGATCCGGAAAACGATCCTGATGTAGTGGCGATTACCGGCGCATCCGCAGCGCTCTATCTTTCGGATATTGCGTTTCACAATCCGATTGCCGGCGTTCGAATCGGACTCATCGGCGATCGATATGTGGTCAATCCTACCTATAGCGAAAGGCGCGAATCAAAGCTAAATTTGATCGTCGCAGGCACCGAAGAAGCGATTGTGATGGTTGAGGCCGAAGCGGGCGAAGTCTCGGAAAAAATAATGATCGAAGCTTTGATGTTAGCGCACAAGGAAATCCATCGGCTGTGTCTTTGGCAGAAGGAAATCGGAAAGGCGTTGGGTGTAACGAAACGCGAATTTGTCGCCGCTACGATTGACGAAACTATTTCCGCCGAAATTGAAAAAGCATACGGCGAACGTCTGCGTCAGGCATTAGATACGACCTCAGTTGACAAACTCGCGTCTTATGCCGCAGTTGATGCGCTGAAGAAAGAAGTTGTCGAGAGCTATCCGGAGGACGACGCGGAAAAACGCGGATTTGCCGCGAAAGCATTTTCCGCGCTTAAGGAAAATATTTTCCGTGAGGATATCTTAGGAAAACGTCGGCGTCCGGATGGAAGAAGGTTCTCGGAAATTCGTCCGATTTCGTGTGAGGTTGGATGGCTCCCGCGAGTTCATGGTTCATCGCTGTTTACCCGCGGCGAAACACAGGCGATTGTTTCGGCAACGTTAGGAACTAAGGAAGATGAACAGTTCATTGACGACTTGGAAAAAGGCGAGACAAAACGACGCTTTCTGCTTCATTACAATTTTCCGCCCTATTCAGTCGGCGAGACCGGTCGGGTGGGCACTTCTTCCCGAAGAGAAATCGGACACGGAAATCTTGCCCGTCGCGCGATCGAAGCAATTTTGCCTTCGGAAGAGGATTTCCCTTACACGATAAGAATCGTTTCGGAAATCACCGAGTCAAATGGATCTAGTTCGATGGCGTCGGTTTGCGGCGGTTGTTTGGCGTTGATGGATGCTGGTGTTCCGATTGTTCATCCGGTTGCCGGAGTTGCAATGGGACTAGTAATGGAAGGGAATCGGTACGCGATTCTATCTGATATTGCGGGAGCTGAAGATCATTATGGAGACATGGATTTTAAGGTAACCGGAACGGAGCAAGGAATCACTGCGCTGCAAATGGACATCAAGATCGCGGGAATAAATGCACAGATTCTCGCCGAGGCTCTGGAGCAGGCGAAAAAAGGCCGGCTTCATATTCTTGGAATTATGACGCAGGCAATCGCGCAACCGCGTGCAGATATTTCGCCTTTCGCGCCTAGAATCTTAACGATCAAAATTCATCCGGACAAAATCCGTGAAGTAATAGGACCAGGCGGAAAGATGATTCGTTCAATTCAGGATGAAACCGGTGCGAAGATCGACATCTCCGACGATGGAACAATCAACATTGCGACGGCAGACGGTGAAGCGGCGCAACGCGCAGTTGATCGGATTCGCGCGATAACCGCGGAAGCGGAAATCGGCGCAACCTATCTTGGAACCGTTTCTCGTATCGTGGACTTCGGGGCTTTCGTGGAAGTGCTGCCGGGTCTTGATGGCTTGTTGCATATATCGGAAATCTCTGACCGGCGTGTGCGTGATGTACGCGATGAGTTAAAAGAAGGTCAGCAGATTATGGTCAAGTGCATCGGCAAAGAAGGGAATAAGATCAAGCTCTCGCGAAAAGCGGTCCTTAAGGACGAAGAAGCTCAAGCTCAGGGTCAGTCTTAAAACGCCGGTTCATTCGGTTTAGGTTTTTACCAGGAAGCCACGCGGAATCGTTCGTGGGCTTCCTTTTTTTATGTCAGACTGCCTGTAAGATATTGAAACTAAATGGGAAAAGTTTTTGTTGATTTTTCTGGAAGAAGACGAGTATTTGCACTGTTTGATAACTGAACGGTGAAATTCAATTGGTTTTATGGGTAAAGCCCAGCGGTTATAAACAATAAACTTGGATGGATGCATTTGATTCGGCATTTTGATATAGTCGCGCTATCCAAGACCCCTTTGTTCCAAAACGGAGCTCATACTTTTGAGTTCTCGGGATTGATTTTTTGTGACCAGCAGAGGAAACGATGATTAGAAGAAATTTGAGAGAATCGATAGCCATCGCGAGTTTGGTTTCGTTGTTTTTGAGCGGCTCGGTTGTTTTTGCCGCTCCCGTCAGAATTGCTCAGGTTCAGCAGGTGATAACTGCAAGTCCTGACAAAGCGAAATCGGGGAGTTTCACACGTCTGCAGTTGAGCGAAAATGGATCAACTACAGTCGGCGCCGACGACGATACGAAAACTGGCACTCCGCAGAAAGACGATGAACGTGTGATCATGGAGACCCGATCGGAAATCGTCGAAGATGATGCATGCGATTGTGCACAGATTCCCATCGCAAAACGAGGCTTTCCGAAATGGACATTGTTGGGTTTGGCCGCGATTCCGGCGGGAATTCTCATCGCGAGATCATTCCGCGATAAAGATGTTGAACCGACTCCGACACCGGTAACGATCGTGACCCCGACGCCTCCTGAAACTCCAACACCGAATTCACCGACTCCGGATCCTGTTCCCGAGCCAATGACGATTCTTTTGTTTGGAACCGGACTTGCAGGAATTGGAATTTCGATGCGACGCCGTTTGAGAAAGAACGAGAATTAATTTTCGTGATGACCGCCGCCGGACTTAAAAGTATCTGTTGAAAAGATTTTGTTCGCTGTTTTTGGCGCGGACTATCGAGGAAGAAAAAAATGAATAAGAGATTTCAATTCGTCGCACTCACGATCGCGTTTCTCTTCGCTATCGGATCCGCGTCCGCAGTTTTAGGTAGCAGTGCAACTAAGATAAAACGACCTAAGAATACGGGCATACTTTCCATCAAGACTTCGCCGGATTCGTATCCTGTAATGATTGATGGAGTGCAGGTTGGAATGTCCGGTGTCGGCACCGGCGCGGAGTTTTATGTTTCGCCGGGAACGCATAAACTCGAGGTCACCGGACCGAACGGAAAATCCTTTGCAAAAGACGTCGACATTGTCAAAGACGTGCGAAATTGCGTTTGCCTGAAAATGATTTCCGACGTAATTAAGCGACCTTGTCCTTATGACATTCGGGTTGACGCACCAAGTTCAGTTGCCGAAGGTGATTTGGTTACCTTCGCGGCATTCAATGCCGTTACCGAAGGGTCGAGCGCATTGAATTATGTTTGGCGCGTTACACCAGAAACCGCGCGAATCACCAGTGGTATTGGAACGCCTTCGATTACCGTAGACACTTCCGGATTGGGAGGTGAAACGATCACTGCTGCTCTTGAAGTTTCGGATGGCTCCAATTTCGATACGACGTGTCGTCAGAATGTTGCAGCGAAGACTCAGGTCGAACGACCCGTTAAACCTGAAGCATTTCGGTTTGATTCCTTTGAATCGCGTTCGTTTGATGACGATAAGGCTCGCCTGGATGGACTTGTAATCGAATTGCAAAACCGACCGGACTCGCAAGCTTATATCGTTCTCTTTCAGGGAACGGAGGGAAAGCGCCGAATGAATATCGACGTGCTTGCGAAGCGTAGTCTTGATTATTTGGTAAAGACCCGAGGCGTTGATCCGAGAAGAATTCAAATTACTAAACTTGGAAAGCGCCCAAGAACGGGTTATGAGTTTTGGATTGTTCCGCCGGGTGCGGCTCCACCGCTTCCACAGTAGTTTGTTGGCTTGACGTCAACTTTCAGCGAAAGGACGACCTTTGGTCGTCCTTTTTTCTTTGGTTCAAATTGTGAAATGCAAAGTTGAGACTGTAAGATAACACTTTCGTTTTACGTAAAGTGCAAATCTATGTCGGCACCAAATATCGAAACTATTGTTAGCCTTGCGAAACGTCGCGGCTTTGTTTATCCGGCTTCGGAAATTTATGGCGGGCTTGGAAGCGCCTGGGATTACGGTCCACTTGGGGTTGAACTCGCGAATAACATCAAAAACAAATGGTGGAATTGGCTGGTTCATGAGCGCGATGATATCGAAGGAATCGATTCCGCAATCATTCAGAATCGTTTGTTGTGGAAATATTCCGGACACGAAACCACTTTCAGCGATCCGCTGGTCGATTGTCGTGCCTGTAAGGGCAGATATCGTTTTGATAAATTGCAAGATGTTAAGTGTCCGCTCGACCCTTCGGTTTGCGCCGGCAGCGGAAAAGATTGTGATCTTACCCCGCCGCGTGATTTTAATTTGATGTTTCGTACGACGATCGGTGCGGTGTCAACCGATGAAGATGAAAGTGCACTAGCATATTTGCGTCCGGAAACAGCGCAGGGAATTTTCGTAAACTTCGCGAATGTACTAAATACATCGCGGCGGAAGCTTCCTTTTGGAATCGCGCAAATCGGAAAAAGTTTTCGTAATGAAGTAACGCCGGGAAATTTTATTTTCCGTACACGCGAATTCGAACAAATGGAAATGGAATACTTCTGCCGCGCTGAGGATGCGCCGCGACTTCATCAGGAATGGATTGATTCGTTCGTCGGCTGGTTCAGATCGCTCGGCGTGTCGGTAAAGAATTTGAAATTGTATGAACAACAGAAAAACGAACTCGCTCATTACGCCGCCCGCTGCGTGGATATTCTTTATCGCTTTTTCCCCGAGCGCGATGATGAAACGAAACAGTGGGATGAGTTGATGGGCATCGCGAATCGAACTGACTTCGATCTCAAAACTCATTCGAAGAAACCGGAAGACGCAGAGGGAAAACGGCTAAATCCGGATTCGACGGAAGATCTTTCCTATTTCGACGAGGCAACGAAACAGCGGTTTTATCCATACTGTATCGAGCCTGCAGCCGGAGTAAATCGCGCGCTACTTGCCATTTTGATGGACGCATATTCCGAAAAAACAAATGACAAGGGCGAGATGCGTGTGATTCTTAAGCTTTCTCCGCAGCTCGCGCCGATAAAAGTCGCAGTGCTACCGCTCGCAAAGAATAAACCGGAATTAGTCGAGATGGCGAAAAGCATTAAGAGAGATTTGCAACCCTCGATGCGAACTGTTTACGACGACACAGGTGGAATCGGAAAGCTTTACGCTCGACAGGATGAAATCGGTACGCCGTTTTGCGTGACGGTTGATCATGAATCTCTGGTCGATGGTGCAGTCACCCTTCGTGATCGCGATAGTTGGGCTCAAGAAAGAATCAACCTTTCAGTTCTTGAAGATAGTTTGCAGAAACGCCTGGGCTAATCGATGTTTTTAGCAGGATAGAAAAAATAAGCAAGATTGATTCGGAAATCTTGTTTATCGTTTCTATCCTGTTTGAGTTTTCGAAATATGAACTTACCGGAAAACATTTTGAGACTCGCTAAAGTGATCCGCGAGAATGGCGGGAGATCAATGCTCGTCGGCGGTTGTGTGCGCGATGAGTTGATGGGCGTAGATGCGAAAGATTGGGATTTGGAAATCTACGGCGTGTCGCCCGAAGACCTTAAAGCTATCCTGAAACAGTTCGGAAATCCTGAAGCGGTTGGCGAAGCGTTTACGGTTTATAAGTTGGGAAACAACCTTGATGTTTCGATTCCGCGACGCGAGAAAAAAGTTTCGCGCGGACACAAAGGCTTCATTGTCGAAGGCGATCCGCAAATGTCTTTTGAAGATGCTTGCCGCCGACGCGATTTCACGATCAATGCGATTCTGAAAGATGCGATCACCGGAGAAATAATTGATCCCTTTGATGGGCGCGCCGATATCAAACGCAAAATTCTTCGCATGGTTTCGAGTGAAACCTTTGGCGAAGATTCATTGCGGGTGCTTCGTGCAGCGCAGTTCGCCGCGCGTTTTGCTTTTGAGCTGGAAGAAGATACACGAGAGCTTTGCAAGACGATTGACGTGACAGATCTTCCTTCCGAGAGAATTTGGGGCGAGCTCGAAAAGCTTTTGTTGCGCGCCCAAATACCTTCGCTTGGATTGCGACTTCTTTACGATCTCAAAGTCGCTGATCAACTTTTTCCAGAACTGAAAGCGCTGGTCGGAGTTGCACAGGAGCCGGAGTGGCATCCCGAAGGAGATGTCGATGTTCACACTTTGCTCGTCGTCGATGAAGCAAGGAAGCTGATCGATGATCTTCCTTATGCAAAACAAGTCGCGGTAATGCTTGGCGCAATTTGCCATGACTTTGGAAAGCCATCGACGACGGAATTTCGAGATGGCCGGTTGCGCTCACTCGCTCACGATGAAGCCGGAGTTGAACCAACGATTTCCTTTCTCGATCGAATCAATATTCACACACTCGATGGCTTCGATGTTCGCGATCAGGTAATTCAACTTGTTCGTTACCATTTGAAACCCGGCGAATTCTTCAAAGCAAAAGAACCAGTGGGTGATGGCGCCTTCCGGCGACTCGCTCGGAAGGTCGAACCTGATCTCTTGTATCGTGTTGCGAAAGCGGATTCGCTCGGGCGAAATGCGCCGTGGGTTCCGAAAGAAAAATGGTTCGACGCAAAATCGCAGGAATGGTTTATCGAAAAAGTCCGCGGGCTAAAGGTCGAACACGAAGCGCCAAAACCGATATTACAAGGAAGACATCTAATCGAACTCGGTCTTGAACCATCTCCGAAATTCAAAGCGATAACCAGTGCGATTTACGAACTTCAGCTCGATGGAAAAGTAGCGAATCTTGATGAAGCGATCTCCGCCGCCCGCCGACTCATCGCGGAAGGTAATTGAATGTGGATTGATATTACTCCTTTAAAAATCTCACGCGATTATCGTCTGCTCTTTTTTGGTCAGATGATCTCATTTTTCGGATCAATGATGACTTATGTCGTCATTCCTGTTCAGCTTTACCAGTTGACGCAATCAAATCTCTACGTAGGGATGCTCGGACTCGCGGAATTCCTTCCGATGTTTTCGTTGGCATTAATTGGCGGAGCGCTCGCGGATGCGATTGATCGGCGGAAAATGCTGCGCATCACTGAAATCATTCAAACCATAATCACTGCGATCTTGCTCATGAATTCGCTACTTCCACAGCCGCGAATCTGGGTTCTCTTTGTTTGTGTCGCGCTTCACGCAGCTTGTTCGGGTTTGCAGAGACCGGCGTTTGAAGCATTGATGCAGAATATCGTGCCGGCGGAGCACATGGCTGCGGTCGGCGCGCTCAATTCGCTTCGTTGGTCGCTCGGTTCGATTTTTAGTTTCGCTTTTGCGGGAATTCTAGTCGGCACATTTGGTGCTGCTTTTGCCTACACGGTTGATCTGATTACTTTCATCGCGACTCTTTTTGCCGTGTTTATGATTCGGGCAGTGCCGCCTCCGGCGAATGCTGAAGCGCCGAGCTTAAAAACTATTCGCGAAGGAATCCGATATGCCTTTAGCCGCCAGGATTTGCTTGGCACTTATCTTATCGATATCAATGCGATGCTTTTTGGAATGCCGAAGGCACTATTCCCGGCGCTGGCTGTAAAATACGGCGGCGCAACTGTCGGGTTATTTCATGCGGCGTTCGCGTTCGGCGCTTTCATTGCCGGTTTGACCTCAGGTTGGACGAAGCACATTTATCGGCATGGATTGACGATCACAATCGCCGCAGGTATCTGGGGCATTGCGATAGTTCTCTTTGGACTCACGGAGACTCTGTGGATCGGACTTGTCTTTCTCGCGGTTGCCGGTTTCTCCGATATGATCAGCGGAATTTTTCGCGGTACGATTTGGAATCAGACGATTCCAAATAAATTGCGCGGGCGCCTCGCCGGAGTTGAGATGATAAGTTACTTGACCGGACCGATGTTGGGAGATGCCGAAGCCGGAATCGTCGCACACTATTTCGACGTAAAAACTTCTATCGTCTCCGGAGGGATTTTGTGTGTTGTTGGAACGATTATCTTGGCGATCGCACTGCCAAAATTTATTCGCTACGATTCACGCGAGGGAATGAAGCTCAAGGTCCAAGACGAAATTGGCGCGGTATAGTTGCGACTGAGGAGTCTTTCTATTTCACTTGCGCGAAAAATGCGCTTTCAAAAACTTTCCGGTGATTGACTTTTCGTTTCTTGCGATTGCTTCGGGAGTTCCGGTTGCCACCACTTCACCGCCGCCAATTCCGCCTTCAGGACCCAAATCGATAACGTAATCGGCAGTCTTAATCACGTCGAGATTATGCTCGATTACTAAAATGCTGCCACCCGAATCCAGTAGCGCATAAAATGCGGCGAGAAGCTTGTTAATATCGTCGAAATGCAAACCGGTTGTTGGTTCATCAAAAATGAAGAGAGTTTTTGTTTGAGACTTCTGCGATAGATGCGCAGCGAGTT
>DAITAB010000372.1:0-1697 GCA_036824525.1 Pyrinomonadaceae bacterium | reverse complement strand
TGGGGCGCAGAGTACGTAAGCAACAATATCAACGGCGGCGATTCGCTCGCGGTCATTAAGCAAGCTTCGCGCAAAGTATTGGAAAACAGCGATGAGTTTTTTCGTCTTCCGAAAATCAACGATTACAAATTGTATGAAGGCGACAACGATTTGACCTGGACGAGCGCCGTAAAGAGCGCTTCGCCGGAAAACAATTTGGTTCACACGAAGTTTTTTCCTTACGAGAAAAATAGGCGCTCGGCGGTCGTGCTTCTACCGCATTGGAATGCGCGTGAAGGTGCTTATTTTGATCTTTGTCGCCTTTTCAATCGGGCCGGAATTTCCGCACTGCGTTTGACACTTCCGTATCACGAAAAAAGAATGCCACCGGAATTGGAACGCGCCGATCACTTGGTCGGACCCAATGTCGGGCGCACTCTGCAGTCTGTGCAGCAAGCCGTGCTTGATACGAAAGCTGCCGTTAGGTGGCTGCGCGAGGAAGGTTATGAACGAGTCGGAATCGTCGGCACAAGCATCGGAAGCTGCACCGCGTTCCTCGCTTTTGTTCACGATATGGAAATCGACGCGGCGGTTTTCAATCATGTCTCCGGATATTTTGCTGATGTGGTTTGGCGTGGACTTTCGACCTATCACGTACGCGAATCAATGGAAACAGAACTCGACCTCGAAACTTTAAGAGAACTCTGGCTTCCGATTTCTCCACTCGCTTACATTGAAAAGCTTTCGAAACTGAAACCGCGCCCGCAGCGATATATCTATACGCTCTATGATCTGACTTTTCCCGTTGATCTATCGCGCGATACTCTTCGCGCTCTTCGCAAGAACAAAATCAAACACAGCCGCACCGTAATTCCCTGCGGACACTATACGCTCGGTGAATTTCCGTGGAACTATCTTGATGGTTACAAAATCGTGAGCTTCCTTCGCTGGCATCTGCGATAGTCGGTGCGCGCGGCTTTTGCAGAAACACGCACGAAGTAAGTGTGTATTTCTGTTGCCGTCGGCGACAAGAAACCATACGCGAACGAAACGTGCATTCCTGCATCTTCTACTACGTGAGTTAAAATCTTCACGTCGTTTCAATCGATGACATCGCCTTCGAAAACAAAAGCCGCAGTTCAGGAATCGGTCGCGCAAATTCTCGCGCGCGCGGCGAATTCGCGTGGCATAACAAACGAGGAAATTCTTCCGCGAATTGAAACCACGATTGAAAAATATCTTTGCGTCGGCGGCGCGCAACCTTCAACACAGGCAATCGGCGAATTCGCGAAAGCGTTAAATGCGGATGATCTCTGTTTGATCTTCGCCTGCGAACGCGGCGACGAAGATGCCTGGAGTGAACTCGTTTCGCGATTTGATTCAACGGTGAAATCCGCCGCGCGAAAATTCGCTTCGTCGAATGAAGATGCGGAGGATCTCGCGAGTTCGATTTGGGCGGAACTTTACGGATTGAAAAAAACTTCCGATGGAAAAGCGCGCGGAAAACTCGGTTATTATTCCGGACGCGGTTCGCTCGCCGGCTGGCTGCGCGCTGTCGTCTCTCAACTCGCGATTGATCAATTCCGTAAAGAATCGCGGTTTGTACAGATTGAAGAAACGCGCGAATTTGAGAACCTTGCGCAAGTTTCTGCCTCGAAGACCGACAATAATAATGTTCTTCATTCGATTGAAAATCCGGAAGAGAATTTCGTGTCAAA
>DAITAB010000371.1:0-1716 GCA_036824525.1 Pyrinomonadaceae bacterium | reverse complement strand
GGGCTTGAGCGGGGGCGAGCCAACGAGGGAGATGCGGCACGGCTTCTCGTGGGTCAAATTGCCATGAAGAGAGCGAAAACGCGAATTGGGGAAGCGGTCACACGCCCACTCGTTGTTGAACGGCAAAGGCAGCTCCTCGGATTACCCGAAAGTGGTGCGAAAATTGCGGACTTGATGGATGACGTTTTCAACTGGTGGCTTACAGACGTAATGCAACCTGCCGAGGATATCGCGACGAACCCTGCGGCATCCTGCGCGGAAGCCCAGGTCGCCCTCCAAGAACTCCTCGGCATAATGCGCCAGAGGCAATTGCTCGGCATGTCGCCGGCTGAGGACGACAAAAGTGCCGGCGCAGAGAAGGCGCGCGACCTGGATGGGGAGCTATGGGAAATGTATCAGAAGATCGGTGCAACGCTGGAAACCCGGTGCGACGAGGAGGCATTGGACGAATGCGTCGTGACCGGTCGCTTCTCGCAGATCATCCCAAACGAGTTTGCTTCTAACAGGGGTAAAGAATTGTTGGGCTTCGAAACCGCAATTGACTTCAACTGGATAGATGACGCACTCAAGCAATGTGCAATTTATGAACTTCACTTCGTCTCCACGACAAAGGCGGCTCAAATATTCAATGTCGAAACGGTTCGTGACGGAAAAATTAAACTCGAATTTGAGCTTGTAAATGGCGCGTTAGCAGCGGTTTTGAATGGAAACAAAACGCTGGGAGATTTGTTAAAGGGAGAGACAAAAGGCGCGGAAAATCCTTTCCTCGTTTCGGTCAAGTGCTCACAACCCCCGCTCGAAGTAGTTTGCAGTCCGGGTTCCACTGCCGATCCCGTCACATCCCACGTCAACGAGTTGGAATTGAAGCATCGCGAGTTTTATGTGGATAAGGATGGCAGATCAAGGGAGCGCACCCTGGGCGAAGATAAATTCTCCTTCGAATTTGCCCGCGGTATTTATGCCCTTGAAGCGTTTATCAAAGTCCCAAATTATGGCAACGTGAAGCTTCCGTTCGAGGCGTTAGGATTCGCATTCTACATCGCGCATAAAAAGGACCGATTCCCTGAGGGTTATAGAGACACGCCAGCCGTCAAGGTCGAAAATAACAAGCGGGGGACTTATCCGGTGCTTTTTAGTTTCACCTACGCAGACCAGAACACCGATGGTGCCTCCGCATCCGATTCGACCGTGTTTGAACTAATTCATAAACCCAAACCTGAGGATATCAAGCGCGCACCGGAAAAGCAGCGAACACCGCTCAAACCGAGAAAAAAGAGCGGCGGGTAGATTCTAATCAATTTGAGCGGTTTGGTTATTTCGCTCATTGAAAAAAAATTGACCTGATTTTACTTCAGCTTACGTGTAATGAACAGAAATAAATGTTACCAATTTGTGAAAGTTTTCCTATTGAAAAAAAGAGGAGAGATTATGAAAGTCATATTCAATTTAGTTTTACTGATCGTGCTGACATTGACGACTGTCGACAGTTTTGCACAGCAGGAAACAACTTTAACCGCCACCGCCGCCAATACGGTTGTGTCCAGAGTATTAATTAACGACCCCGGACTTACCAATAATCCGAGTGCAATTATTGTGGCAACACCGATTGGGAATACACCGACTTTAAATCCGCACCCAATCGGAGCTTGGTATTACAACAATAAATGGTGGATCCATAATACCGATAACGCGGCAATACCGATCGGGTCATCATTT
>DAITAB010000162.1:0-5652 GCA_036824525.1 Pyrinomonadaceae bacterium | reverse complement strand
CGCCGATTTCCTTAACTCAAATAAATTTAGTTTGGACGGACAATTCCGGCAATGAAAGTGGGTTCAAGATCGAACGCTGTCAAAACACAGCGTGTGTAGATTTTGCGCAGGTTGCATTACTCGCCGCGAACTCAACAACTTTCAGCGACACGGATTTGCCGTCTTCGACGCTTTTCCGTTATCGCGTTCGCGCGGCGAATATTGCTGGCGATTCTCAATATTCTAATATCGCCGATGCACAGACATTGACACCTTTTCCGCCAAACGCGCCGAGCTTACTCGGTGGATCGACCGTTTCACCAACCCAGATAGATTTATCGTGGACCGACAACTCGAATGATGAAACCGGATTTAAGATCGAGCGATGTCAGGATTCGGGCTGTATAAATTTTGTTGAGGTCGCGCAGGTCGGTGCGAATGTCTCAACATACAACAATTCGAGTTTACTCCCGTCGACTACGTATCGATACCAGGTCCGCGCGTTTAATACCGACGGCGATTCGGGATATTCAAATATCGCCGATGCGACTACTTTGGCGATTCCGCCGCCAAATGCTCCGAGTGATTTAATGGCTTCGCCGATATCAACATCTCAGATAAATCTTGCGTGGACGGATAACTCCAGTGACGAAGACGGATTCAGGATAGAACGTTGCCAGTCATCCGGCTGCACGAACTTTACGGAGATCGCCCAAGTTGGAATAAACAGCACCGCCTTCAACGATCTTAGTTTGCCGCCGGGCACTACGTTTCGTTATCAGGTTCGCGCTTTCAAATCCACGATCAATTCAAGCTATTCGAACATCGCAGTATCTGCAACATTCCCGCTGACTCCGCCAACTCCGCCGAGCGGTTTGTCTGCGGTAGCGACTTCGTCAACGCAAATTCAACTGGCGTGGACCGACAATTCATCAAATGAAACTGCGTTTAAGATCGAGCGTTGTCAGAACTCCGATTGCGTTGATTTTGTAGAAATTGCTCAAGTAAATGCCGACGTGGTTTCTTACAACGACACGAATCGGTCGCCATCAACAACTTTTCGATATCGAGTGCGCGCTTATAAACCGATCGACGGCGATTCGGATTATTCCAATATTGCGAGTGCCACAACTCCTGCATCACCATTCTTGATGCTGGTTGATGACTTTAACGACAATGTTCGCGACACGACGAAATGGAATGTTGGTTTCTTTAGTAGAGACGCGTCGAACCTGGATCCGCTGATTCTGGTTTCCGAAGCGAATTCGCGTCTAAATGTTACGCCGAGAAATTCAGTCTCGACCGCGTCATATAACGGATACGTTTCTGTAGCAACATGGAATTTCAACGACTCAAGATCTTCCGTTGAAGTCGTCCAAAAGTCGTCCGGCAATGCGGTAACGAAACTTTCGGTCGGTATCGATAAGAATAATTGGTACGGAATACGCGCTGCCGGAACCACGCTTTACCTCGAATATCGGCGGTTGGCTGTTACGACAACCGTGACGATTACCTACAGCGCAACTCAACACAGATTCTGGGGAATTCGTCACGATCCGCTGACGGATACGGTGATTATGGAAACCAGTCCTGATGGTGTGGTTTGGACCAGTCGATATACGGTCGCTCGCGAATTTTCGCTTGCCGCATTTAAGGCGGAGTTGATTGCTGGTACATCGTCTTCGGCTCCGACACCGAGCGCCGCTATCTTCGATAATTTCCGTTTGGCGCCAAACGCGGCACCATAGAGAAAGCGTTAGCTGATGAGTTTTCTGATTATCTAAACGTATTGGTTGAACTTAAATGTCCAGCGAAGTTCTAAAATTTCGAGACTTCCCGTCGCAAGTTAGGCCCCGCGATGCAGTCATCGGACTCGATCGCCCTTTAGTGAAATTGCGTCCGAGGAAAAGAGTAGTTCGGGTTGCCGATTTCCGCGTTTCTCATGTGGTTCGCATTGCCTTTTTTGCATTTATGGCATCGATTCCATTTGAAACGGTGGACATCGGAATTCCGGTCGAGCCAACGGCGATAACGATGGGATTTCTTTTTCTGTCGTTGATCTTTCAACCGACGTTGGTATTGCGGAAACCGCCTCTCGCTTTCAAGTTGTTCTTTCTTTACGTGATCAGCTTCGCCGTTCCGGTAGTTTTTTTCACGCCAAGCGCATACGTTGCTGAGGCGGCTTGGCAATTGCTGATCTTGGTACAGCTATTTGTGATGGGCTGGACGGTTTTCAATATTCTGAAATCCGAGCGGACGGCGCGAACCGGCTTGATAACCTTGGCGGTTGCCTGCGGAATTCTGGCGTTACTACAGCAGCTGGGCGTTTCGGGAAAGTCTGTAGATGAGAGCGCCGGCGTCGAGCGTGTTTCCGCTTTGGGTTTTCATGCAAACAACGTCGCGCGATTGCTTTCGGTTGGATTTCTTGCGCTTGCCGGACTGACTTATGCCACGCAAAAAAGTCTCTTCAAGAGTCGCCTTTGGATTTTTGCTCTTCTCGGTTTGATCGGATTTACGATTGTACAAACCGGATCGCGAGGCGGGTTGCTTGCGCTGGTCGCGGGTCTGCTCGTTTTTATGCTCAAAGATGGTGCCGTCTCCACCAGAATCCGGAATATGGCGGTAGCCGCGATTGGAGTGATTTTTATCATAGCGCTGGTTTACCAATCGGACCTGAATCGTTCCCGTTTTGAGAGCGCAGTGGGAGAAGGCGATCTCGCGCGGCGCGAACAAATCTATCCCGAAGCGTGGAGAATGTTCAAGCAAAAACCAATTTTTGGTTGGGGTCCGCGAACCGGAGAGTATGAACTCGGTGCGCGGCTGGCGCATGTAAATGAAGATACGAAAAATGCACATAACCTTGTGTTGTTTGCATTAATCGCGACCGGTCTGGTCGGCACGATTCCCCTTCTGGCGGGACTCGGGCTTACCTTTCTCGCTGCCTGGAAAAACCGTTCCGGTTTGCGCGGAGTCTTGCCGTTATCGCTGGTAGTGATGGTCTTCGTTGCGAATATGAGCGGAGTTTGGCTACACAACAAATTGCATTGGTTCGTTATGGCTTATGCGCTCTCCACACCTTTTGTGACCAGAAGACTGAAAAGAGCCGGAAGAAGTTTACAACAACACAATGCTCAGCACGCTTCGGCGTAGTAAGGAAAATCAAATGATAAGTCCAATTTATTTAAAACGCGGTGTAAAGAAGGTCACGAGTTGGTCTTCCGTTTTGTTGAACGCCTTCGCGGGAAATAAACACGAATACGGTTCTTGTATTTTTTATTATCACCGAATCGCGGATCTTCGATTTACTGATAGCAAATTGGACGACCGAAATGTTCCGCCTTCGCGATTTGAGGAGCATCTCGCGGCGCTGACTGAACACGCTGATGTCGTTCCGTTAAACAAGCTTTTAGCGCGAATGAACGAACCACAGGTCCCGAATAGCAAGCCTTTGGTCAGTCTTACTTTCGACGATGGTTACGCAAACTTTTTTATGAATGTAGTTCCTACACTTGAAAAGTACGGCGCTCATGCAACGTTATTTGTTGTCACCAGCGAAATTGCGCATTGCGAACCGGCTGCTTTCGATCGTTGGGCTCATAAAAATCAGAAAAAAGTTTCGCGTGAATCCTGGCGGATGATTGATTGGAAAGAACTCGATCGATGCGTTGCGTCCGGATTTGTAACTCTTGGCGGGCATTCGCATCGGCACCTAAAAGCAAATAATTGCAGTCAGCAACAGATCGACGAAGAAGCGGGTTTTTCCGCGGAGATTCTGCGAACTCGTTTCGGAGCAGAACACGCAAAGGCATTCGCATATCCATACGGCAATTCAATGCTCGGCAATGTATCCGATCGATATGAAAGCGCAGTTCGCGCTGCCGGATTCGAACTTGCGGTAACAACAGATGTTGGTATGGCAAAATCCGGAACAAACCCTTTCCGTCTTCCGCGACTTGAGGCTCACAACATGGACACGGCGAAATCGCTTCGAGCCAAAGCCAGCGGGTTTATTTCGCCGCTATATTGCAACGAGTGGTTCCATGAATTGCGTTACCGAACCAGAAATCGTTTTGGAGGTTCCCAACGATTACATTCAGTTTAGTTCGCGTGGGCAGTAGGAAATTAAAAAGATGTCTCGTGTTAATCAACAAATAATATCCCAAAAAGGAACACAGGTTCGTTCTGCGACTTCCGAAGAGATTCTGCGTTGGGACGAATTAATCGCGCGGTTCAAAAATCACCGCGTTACGCACAAAACCGCATGGTTGCGTTCGCTCGAAAACTGCGTAAAGGGAAAGATGCTCTATCTCGTTTACGAAAATCGGGGCGAAATCGTCGGCTGCTTACCGGGAATGATAACGCGGGTTGGCCCACTTCGGGTTTTTGGTTCCCCGTTTCCCGGTTGGCAAACGGTAAGTATGGGTCCGGTCTTCGATGAGTATGCGACCTCTACAAATGAACTCATCGAACCACTCATTCAATATCTCGAACTCGAGTATGGAGTTCACCACATAGAAATTATGTGTGCCGATCTCGATCATTCGATTATGGAACGGTGCGGTTTCCGAGGAAGAATCGAATACACATTTTCAGCTACGCTTTTTCCCGAAACTCCCGAACGCGTTTTGAAAAATATGAAAACGAACGCGAAGCGAAATATCAAACGGGCTCAAGAGCTCGGTCTTATCACGCGTTTTCGAAATGACGAAGAATTTGCCGATGAGGTGTTCGATCAGATTAAAGAAGTGTTCCATCGCGGCGGAAATACGGTTCCATTTGCGAAGAAACGAGTTGAGGAATTTATCAGAAATTTGAAAGACACGGGAAATATGATCGCGATCGCGATCTACTTGCCCGATGGTGAAACTTGCATCGCAACCGGTCTTTTTACCGTTGAATCGAATGAGCTGTTGCTTTGGATGTGGACGCACCGAACGGAGTTTCGAAATTATCGTCCGACCGAATTTATGACCTGGCAAGTTATGCAGAAAGCAATGGAATTAGGTTGTGACAAGATCGACTTTATGGGGCGCGGCGATTTCAAAGCGAAATTAGGCGCGCAGCTTGACGAACGAAAAATTCGCTGGGTTCGAAGTCGTTATCAATGGTTAACAAGCGTTCGAGATGCGGCGGAAAAGATTTATCGCTGGCAACAGTCGCTGCGCGGAAAATATATCCGACGCAGTCTTAGTTCACTGAGCCACGACGTGAGTCGTGAAGCTACTATTTAGAAAATTCAAAGAATAATCATGAAAAGTGTAAGGAAAACATTCGCAGTCGTTTTAGGCGACATAGACATGCTGCGACCTTTGGGAACCGCCGGAATTCCGTGCGCGGTAGTAGCTGCGCGAGGAGATTTGGCGCGCTATTCGCGGTTCGCTAGCCGGATAATCGAATGGTCGGATCCATGGAAGGAACCGCAAAAGCTCATCGAGGCGATGATAGGTTTTGCGTCAATGCAAGAATCGAAACCGGTGCTCTTTTATGAATCGGACGCGGATCTTATGCTAATTTCGCGAAACCGCGATCAATTAAGCGAATACTTTCGGTTCACTGTGCCGGATGCCGGACTTGTTGAGGACCTCGTCGATAAGTCGCGGTTTGTGAATCTTGCAAGGAAATTTGAGTTTCCGGTTCCGAAAATGGGGCCGTGCCTCTATACGTATCACTGCC
>DAITAB010000161.1:0-5720 GCA_036824525.1 Pyrinomonadaceae bacterium | reverse complement strand
CCGACTCTAAACCACCAATTTAATTTTCCGGCGAAACTATTTCTTCTTTCCGCGAAAAAGCTTCAAAAGCTTCTTCACCGGATCATAGTACTCATCAACCACACGCTCTTTCAGCGGAATGATCGCATTATCCGTAATCGTTATATTTTCCGGACAAACCTTCGTGCAGCATTTCGTGATGTTACAAAACCCGATTCCGTGTGCTTCTTTTAATTCCCCGAGCCGATCTTCCGTATCGAGCGGGTGCATTTCGAGCGCCGCTGCATAGAGGAGAAATCGCGGTCCGATAAATTCTTCGTGTTTGTGGTGATCGCGCAAAACATGGCAGACATCCTGACACAAAAAACATTCGATGCACTTTCGAAATTCCTGCACACGTTCGATATCTTCCTGTTGCATTCGCCAGGTTCCGTCTTCGGCATCGGGCTTGCGTGGTTTGAAAGGTTTGATGCGTTTCTTCACCTCGTAATTCCAAGAAACATCGGTGACCAAATCCTTTTTGAGTGGAAAGGCGTGCATGGGTTGAATGGTTACGGCTTCTTCCATCGGAAGCGTGTTGAGCCGAGTCATACACATCAACTTCGGCATCCCGTTTATTTCCGCCGAACATGAACCGCACTTTCCGGCTTTGCAATTCCAGCGGCACGCCAAATCATTCGCCTGTTCGCTCTGAATTTGCAGGACGGCATCGAGCACCACCATACCTTCGGAAACCCCGGTCGAATAACTTTTGAATTCTCCGCCTTGCGAATCGCCGCGCCAGATTTTAAATGTCGCCTTTGTCATCCCATCTCCTCAATGATTGCTTTCAACTCAGAAGTCATTTCTTTCATCGGAACGCGGCTGAGCTTCATCGTCTCGTCCGAATCCTTTTTTACTACTATGTTGAATTTTCCGTATTCCGGATCTTTCGCCGGATAATCTTCACGAAACTGCGCGCCGCGACTTTCCTTACGTTCGATCGCCGAAAGTGTAATCGCCTCAGAAACAGTCAAAAGATTTATCAGATCAAGCGAGGTGTGCCAGCCCGGATTGAATTCCACATTGCCGGAAACAAAAGTATTGTCCGTCCGATTCCAGAGCTTTTCGATACCATCGCGCGCTTGAATCATTTCGTCTCCCGTTCGAACGATACCGACCAAGTCCTGCATCATTTCCTGCAAGTCGTGTTGAATCTGGAAAGGATTTTCGCCGCCCGTTCGATTGAAAGGTTGAAGCACTTGTTTCGTGGCATAAGCTACTTCTTCATCGTTAATTTTTCCGTCGCCGTTTTCTTTGGCAAACTTCGCCGCGAATTCGCCTGCGCGTTTTCCAAACACGACAAGATCCGATAATGAATTTCCGCCGAGCCGATTCGCGCCGTGAAGTCCCGCGGCACATTCTCCCGCCGCAAAAAGTCCGGGCACGCTCGACATCTGCGTATCGCCATCGACGCGAATTCCGCCCATCACATAATGCGTCGTAGGTCCTACTTCCATCGGCGTAGTCGTGATGTCCAAATCGGCGAGCTGCTTAAATTGGTGATACATGCTCGGCAATTTCTTTTTGATGTGTTCGGCGCCATTCGGAACTTTTTCTTTGATCCAGGCGATATCCAGATAGACGCCGCCATTCGGAGTTCCACGTCCGGCTTTTACTTCATGAACGATGCAACGCGCGACATGGTCTCTCGTTAGAAGTTCCGGAGGACGACGCGCATTCTTGTCGCCTTCTACATAACGCCAACCTTCATCTTCATTGTCTGCGGTCTGCGCTTTGTAGTTGTCGGGAATGTCGTCAAACATAAATCGGCGACCTTCGCTGTTTCTTAAAACGCCGCCCTCGCCGCGGACTCCTTCAGTAACCAAAATTCCGCGAACACTGGGCGGATAGACCATTCCGGTCGGATGGAATTGGACGAATTCCATGTCCATCAATTCCGCTCCGGCGTGATAGGCGAGCGAGTGTCCGTCGCCTGTATATTCCCAACTGTTGCTCGAAATTTTATACGCGCGACCGATTCCGCCGGTCGCCATCACAACCGCTTTTGCTTTAAAAATTTTGAAACGTCCGCGTTCGCGATCGTATGCAAGCGCGCCGATAATTCGATCTCCATCTTTGAGCAAAGTGATCACGGTAACTTCCATATAGACTTCGACGCCTTGGTGTATTCCGTGATCCTGCAGTGTGCGGATCATCTCGAGCCCGGTGCGATCGCCGACGTGTGCAAGGCGCGGATAACGATGTCCGCCGAAATTGCGTTGGAGAATTTTTCCGTCTTTGGTGCGATCAAAAACTGCGCCCCAGGCTTCAAGTTCGCGAACCCTCGAAGGTGCTTCTTTGGCGTGGAGCTCAGCCATTCGCCAATTGTTAAGATATTGTCCGCCGCGCATCGTGTCCGCGAAATGAACCCGCCAGCTATCGCGGTCATCGACGTTCGCCATTGCTGCCGCCATTCCGCCTTCTGCCATCACGGTGTGAGCTTTTCCGAGCAGCGATTTGCAAATCAGTCCAACCGAAGCGCCATTTGCGGATGCTTCAATCGCCGCACGCAAACCCGCACCGCCGGCGCCGATCACGATCACGTCGTGTTCAAATGTTTGATATTGAGTCATATAAAAAAGGATGAAGTGTGAATTATCAGGGATGAACTTCGGATGATTTTGTTCATCCTTTATTCACTAAAAGATTCTCCAGTCGCTCCAGATTCCCATCGAACAAAGCCGCACGTAAATGTCCGAAAATCCTACGACGAATAAACTGAACCAAGCAAAATTCATATGTTTCTTGTTGATACAGGAAACGCAGTCGTAAGCCTTTTTCCGCAAAGGTTGATCGGTCAAAACGTCGCACTTACCGCCGATGAGATGTCGCAAGGAATGACAACTAAAGGTATAGCCGCCGAGAAAAAATACGTTTGCCGTTAAAATTATTGAACCAAGCCCGATACCGAAGGAAGTTTTACCGGCAGCATCCGTAAACCAGAAGGCTTCATAAGCGTCGTATGCAAGAAAGAAAATAAATACGACCGCAACGTACATAAAGTAACGATGAATATTTTGAATTATCAGCGGAAATGAATTCTCGCCGCGATAACCGCTGCGCGGTTCACCGACGGCGCACGAAGGCGGATCAGCCCAAAACGCTTTGTAATATGCGCCGCGATAGTAATAGCAAGTGAAACGAAAACCCGCAGGCGCCCATAGAATCAAAAAAGCCGGAGAAAAAGGAAGCCAGCTTGGAATCCAGCTCGGAGTCGCGCCGAAAATCGCGCGAGCGGAACCGACCAGTTCCGGCGAATAAAATGGCGAAAGATAATTTCCGAAACGATAATGATCGCCCTGAAATGCAGCCCATGTTGAATAAATAACAAAAGCGCTCAAGGCAAGAAACGTAAATACAGGTTGAATCCACCAAAGATCGCGCCGGAGAGTCTCACCGAATGAACGCGGTTTCGGCAAAAGCGGAAGAGTTCGGGAAGCCATAAATTTAGGAATTTCCTCCACGAAAAGTATCAAAATGAGAATAGTCGTTCATCTCTCGAAATGTCCAGTAGGCGCACTTAGAAATTGTTTATCTGATCGGTAAACGTTTCGCGATCGATACGATTCGGGTGTTATTGTTAGCTTTTTATGCCGGACGACGTTAAAACAAAATCCGAAAATGGCGCACCCGAAACGTTCGCTGCGATTTTGCGTGAAGCGATTTTTGGCACCGAACGCGATTTCACCGAAGGATCGCTGGGCACGGCGATTTTTATTTTGAGCGTGCCGATGGTAATCGAGATGCTTGCCGAAGGAACTTTTGCGATCGTAGATATTTTCTACGTCGCAAAACTCGGCGCGGGCGCGATTGCCGTAGTCGGAATTACCGAATCAATAATGTATCTGGTTTATTCGGTCGCGATCGGCGTGAGCGTCGGCGCAACTGCGACTGTCGCGCGAAGAATCGGAGAAAAAGATGAAACTGGCGCGGCGCGCGCGGCGACACATTCGATTTATCTCGGAATTATTGCGTCTGCGCTCATGGGCATAATTGGAATAATCTTTGCGCCGAACTTTCTTTCGTTGATGGGCGCGGAAGAAAGCGTCGTACGCGAAGGAGCAAATTTCACGCGCATCATGCTCGGCGGAAATTTCGTCGTACTGTTTTTATTTTTGCTCAACGCAATTTTCCGAGGCGCGGGTGATGCTTCTGTCGCGATGCGCGTGCTTTGGATTGCGAATATTCTCAACATAATTTTGTGTCCGATATTTATTTTCGCGCTGAAGTTCGGAGTTACCGGCGCGGCGATCGGCACGACAATCGGTCGCGGAGTTGGAGTAGCATATGCCGGTTATTATCTTTTTCGCGGCGAAAAACGTTTTGCGATTCACGCCGCACATTGGAAATTTGATCGCGAACTTTTTTTGCAGCTCATAAAAATCTCTGCGCCCGCCGTGCTTCAATTTTTTGTGCAGACTGCGAGTTGGATCGGCATCGTTAGAGTCATTACGGGATTTGGAAGCGTTGTAGTTGCCGGTTATCAAATCGGAATACGCGTGGTTATTTTTGCATTGCTGCCTTCGATCGGTTTGAGCAACGCCGCAGCGACGCTCGTAGGACAAAATCTCGGCGCGCAAAAACCCGCACGCGCAGAAAAGGCGGTTTGGACTGCGGCGTTTTACAATGCATTAGTCCAAACATCAATCGGACTACTCTTCGTAATTTTCGCGGAACCGGTTTCGCGAATCTTTACGGATGATCCCCAAATTTTGCCTTACGCAGTTGATTCTTTACGCATCATCTCTTACGGATTTTTGTTTTATGCGATCGGGATGGTTTTGGAAACTGCGTTCAATGGCGCCGGCGATACATGGACGCCGACGTTTCTGAATCTTTTTGTTTTTTGGCTTTTCGAAATTCCGCTAGCATATTTCTTGGCTTATCGTACCGACTTGAAAGCGCACGGCGCATTTTGGGCGATCACGATTTCGTTTTCCGTTTTGGCTGTGGCGAGCGCGATTGTTTTTCGTCGCGGAAAATGGAAACTGAAAAAAGTTTGATTGGCGATGATAGATTTTCCCGATCCGCGCGAATATAAATTTCCAAGATGGGTTGCCATCGGCGACCATTTTTATAGCGCTCGCGACATTATTCATTTCGGCGGAGAACTAAATACTGAAAATCTGTTGAATGCTTACAACCGCGGAATTTTCCCCTGGCACATTGAGGGCTGCGAGCTGCCTTGGTTTTGTCCGAAACGGCGCGCGATCCTGGAGTTTTCCAATTTGCGTTTGTCTCGAAGTGCGAAACGAGCGCAACGCGATTCCGCGTTTACCTTCACCATCGACAGCGCATTTGAAGATGTAATTACAAACTGTGCGAAGGTGAAGCGAAACGATGAACAAGGAACATGGATCACCGCGGATTTCATTCGCGAATACACGCAACTTCATAAACTCGGACACGCGCACAGCATAGAAGTTTGGGAAAACAACGAACTTGTCGGCGGTTTATACGGAGTCGATGCCGGTGGAGTTTTCTGCGGCGAGAGTATGTTTCGTTTGCGCCCAAATGCATCAAAGATGGCGGTGCTTTTCCTGGTCGAACACCTGAAATCGCGAGGCGCTTTATGGCTGGATATACAAGTAATGACACCACATATGCTTGCGCTCGGCGCCACGGAAATTCCGCGAAAGGAGTTTCTTTCGAGGCTTTCGGAGGAGCAAGCGAAAAAGCTTTTGCTTTTCTAACGTGAA
>DAITAB010000370.1:0-1741 GCA_036824525.1 Pyrinomonadaceae bacterium | reverse complement strand
TTTTCTTATTATGGATTTTTGAAATTAGAAGATAGTCCGACTCCATTTTCTCCCGGGTGTTATACGCCCACAAATTGCCCGGAGCCCGGGATAGTTTCGCGTGGACCGCTCACTCTTATCGGAAATGAATCGCCATATACCTTCAACAATCTCGGTTGGATTCCCGATGGCGGATTACCCGTGCGGACTCCGGCGGATCCAAACGTGACTGACGGAAATGCGGTCGAAGCAGGAATTGATCGCGATGGCACGCAGGGCGTTGACGCGCCGGTTTCCGGAAATCCGAACCGTGTTTTTAATTTTGCTTATAATCCTTCGCCCGGATTTCCGCCGCCTGGCGAGAGTCCTTTGCAACCTGAATTTCAGAAAGGTTCGGTTACGCAAACTTTCTATGCGCTGAATCGCTGGCACGATGAAATGTATCGGTTAGGATTTACCGAAGCAGCGGGAAATTTTCAACACTTTAATTTCGCGCGTGGCGGAGCGGAAGGCGATCGCGTCTCGGCGGAAATTCAGGATTCGAGCGGAACTAACGGCGCGAATTTTTCGACTCCTTCAGACGGCACTCGTCCGCGACTGCAAATGTTTATCTGGACCGGCACTACTCCGAACCGCGATGGCGCATTGGACAGCGAAATTTTGCTTCATGAAATGACACACGGCATGAGTAATCGTCTGCACGGAAATGCAACCGGTTTGGGCACTCCGATGGGAAGCGGAATGGGCGAAGGATGGTCTGATTTTTATCCGCTCGCACTGCTCTCCACGGCAAACGACTACACGTTTGGTGTCTATCCATTCGGAAGTTATGCGACCTTTGCTGCTTTTGGTGGAGTCGCGAATTACTATTACGGCATACGCCGGTTTCCCGTAGCAACAATGAACGTCCGCGGAGTAAACGGGTTTCCGCATAATCCTTTGACTCTCGCAAATTTGAACGCGGGAAATTGCACGACTTTCAACAGCGCATTTCCGCCGCGTTTTACCGGTTCGAATTGTTCGCAAACATTTTTCATTGGTGAAGTTTGGGCTCTCGCGCTCTGGGAAATGCGATTTCGATTTGTGCAGAGACTAGGTTTTGACACAGGAAACAGGCGAACGCTGCAACTCATTACCGACGGAATGAAACTCGCGCCGCTGAATCCTACAATTCTTCAAGAACGCGATGCGATTATCGCAGCGGCTTTCGCGAGTTCGGCTGCGCCCGAAGCGGCGGTTGACGCGGCCGATGTCTGGCGCGGTTTTGCGATTCGTGGAATCGGTTTTAGCGCCCAGATAAATTCAACCAATCCATTGAACTTCACCGAGGCATTCAATCTGCCGCCAAATCTGCGTGGAGCGAAACGCGCCGATTTTGATGGCGACGGCAAATCCGATCTTTCAGTATTTCGTCCGAGCGAAGGAAATTGGTATGTGAATCGTTCGAGTGCGGGATTCAGCGCAATCAATTGGGGACTTTCTACAGACAAGCCTGTTCCTGCTGATTACGATGGCGACGGTCGAACCGATTTCGCCGTTTTCCGTCCGACGGCGGATGCAAACACGCCCGATTTTTTTGTTTTGAACAGTGCGAATTATACGTTCTCCGCTTACTGGTGGGGCATTCCGAATGACGTTGCGGTCATACAGGATTACGACGGCGACAACAAAGCGGACATCGCAATTTATAGAAACTCCGAAAGGTTTTTCTATATCCTCAAAAGCAGCGGAGGAATATTTCTATTTTCGGGCGCGAATATTT
>DAITAB010000160.1:0-5727 GCA_036824525.1 Pyrinomonadaceae bacterium | reverse complement strand
GATGAGCAAAAATATTTCCATCACGCGCTTTGCCGGAAGTTATCGCGTAAATTATCGGCGTGTTGATTGTGGACGTTCTTGCCACCGAAGTTCAGTTACCTTATGACGACATTTCCTTCGTTACTTCCGACACGCTCTTTTGGAAATGCGCGATTTCGTAAAAGGCGACTATGATGTTGAAAATTCCGAGCCCGGAGACTGCACCTCTAAACCAACCGGACGCAAAAATGTCTCGGAGCGACTCGGCGCCGGTTAAAAAAACCAGATACGAGGCGAAAAAATTGTTTTCCCAATCGCCGACCAAAGGCACGTGAAACCACGGAAGAACTGTCAGCCAAATGCCGATAGCCAAAAGCAAAAGCGCCAGAAAAAAAACGGTCAACCGCTCAATCATAAGAGCAGTATAACCGTTATCGACCAAACTAAGAATTGTTTGCTTTAGGTTAAGACCTTCAGTTGTTCGAGCCTTTCCTGAACGTCGCGATACGAAACGTCATTCGAAAAAATCTCTTCGAATTGTTCAGACGCAAGATTGTATTTTCCTTCGCATGCGTAAGCGTTTCCGATTTCGTATCGGAGTGCGTTTCGCTCGTCGTCATTAAGGTCCTTGGTCGCGAAAGCCGCTTGATACCACCTAAGTGCGATTCTCGGTAGTTTTTGTTCCATGAAACAGTAACCTATTGAATTACACGTCTCGAAGTGGCGGCGTGTGCCATCATTCGCGTCAACGCCGGCAAGCGCTTTCTGAAATTCGCGTATCGAGTCGACATAGAGACCCATTTCCTTATACGCAATTCCAAGTTCGAAATGCGTTTCAAAATCGTGTCCAACTTCACCCGCGGCATCATCAAGACCGAGCTCTTTACGAAAATCAAAGAACTGTTCAAATTCTTTCTCGGGCGATTTTTCCGGGGTCGGCAGCTGCGTTGACGCAGGCTGACGGTCGTCGACCTTTGATTTCGGGAATATCTCATCAAAAGCTAAATCAACATCGGTTGGTTCGATCGCGATATCAACTTTTGCAGCCTCTGGTGGCTGCGTGGACGATCTCGAGCTGACCGTTTTTTCGACCTTTTGAGCTTGGTCAACAGACTCTCGGTCAATGAGGTCGGCATTCGCCATTGGCTGTGCGGTTTCGAGCTCGAAGTCCACGTTGGAGATTTCGCCAGACGATGGCGGCATCTCAAACAATTCATCCGAGAGCAAATCGGCGTCGTCGGAATCGTGAACGCCGAGAAGATCACCCGATTGCAGCGCTGACGCGAATTCTCGTTCGGTTTCGTCTGCTCGCTTCTCTTCAATTTGAATTTTGCTTGTTATTGGCGGAGTCTGCTGCGCAGCTTCTTTATTAGGTGGCGATATTTGATCCGCGATCGGCGATTCGATCGGTTTATTCGTTGGTTCAACCGAAAGGACTTCTGCCGGTTTTTCTTTCGTTTCCGAACGAGTTTTCTCGGGCGCGGATTCCCTTGAATCTGCGACAACTGATCGTTCGTCTGCCGCGTCGTCCGATAATTTCTTCTCGTTTGATGCTTGTTTGGTTATCTCCGGGTCGTCGGTTTCGCGTTCGTCGGAAAGTTCTACTTTTGAAAGCGGCGATTCCTCGTTGAGTAAACTCCGGAGAGAATTTTCGTGCTTCGATATTTCGGAAGGATCATTGATCGCTTGTTCCGTTTGCGCGCCTAAATCATCGGCAATCGCTTCGATTTTCTTAATTGGCTTCGGAAGTTCAGCGGCGACGCTCGGTTTATTCTTGAGTGATTCGCGCAAACTGAGAATGTCCGAACGTCCGCCAAATTGCTCCTCGAGCGAGTTAAGAGTCTTTTCGGCAAGGTCGTCAAATCCTTGTTCGACAAAATACGAAACGGATTCGAGTTCTTCGGAAAGATAACGTTCCTGAAATGTGCTCAGTGTTCTCGGCGGTGATGATTTTTTTACCCGCTGTTCCCAAACCGGAGTGACCTGACGCGAGAATTTAACCTCGCCTTCTGTGATTATCTCTTCCTGAACCTTTCGGGGAGCGGAATCCTCCGTTTCAACAATCGTAGCTTCAATTGTCTCTACAAATTCATTCGGGACATTTGAGGCGCCCAGATGACCGACCGGTTTGAAAGCCGAATCGCTGTTCTGCGAATCATCATTCAAATCTTCAGTTCTGAATGACTCCAATTGCGCGTGGCGTTTTTCGGCAAATTCGACCTCACTCTTGTACGCCAAAACAGGTTCTGGATCTCGATCGAATCTCTGGACAATTTCTGATTCAACAAAAGTGCCTTCGAATTCCGGAATGGCGCCCTCCAGATTTTTTTCCTCGTTTTCGGAAAGCGAATGAAAACTTTCAAATGTCGGAACCTCGCCGGTCGCGGCAAAATTAACCGCAGGCATTTCCGTCGACTCGTTTGTTACACCCTGAAGGGCGAGAATTTGCTGAAGTCGATGCGCATACGTGATTTCGTGCGGCAACAGATTGACCAGTTCTTGCAAGGCAAACCGCTCATCATCGAGTGAGTTTTTAGCGCGGGAGACTTCCATCATTCGATCCAGCGCTGACTTGAGTTTTACTTCATCGCGACGATAGCCATGCAATCTAACGCTTAGCCGAATAGCGTCCATTTGCTCGCGATCGCGCGCTTGAATTTCCGTAAGCCATTTTTCTAAATCATCGCCATGCCCGCCCATCAAAAGATGCTCGATGGTCATCGAGAGAATGCGAACCGCTGAATTTACGTCGTTGACTTTGATGTAACATTCAACAAGGGTCAGAAACCTCAGATAACTGGACGGTTCGATTTCAATCAAACGGGTAATCACCCGCTCTGCCTGAATGGGATCTTCCATCTGAAGGTAACAATCTGCCAGCAGGCTCATGGCCTCCCGATCATTCGGATCCTCGACGAGCGTATCCTCTAACATCAAAGCGGCCTCATCACCAAAACCCAAATTCAATTGAGCATTGACTAATCCGCGACGGATATTGTTGTCACTCGGTTTTGCATCGAGCGCTTTTCTATAAGCTACGAGCGCATGATCATGTTTCTTCTTCTCGGTAAATCTTTCGCCGGCTTCGCTGAAAGCGGCAGCGGCTTCGGTGTGCATTCCCTCGCTTAAATACGATTCGCCAATCTTGACTAAAATATCGGTATCGTCGGGATCGAGTTGCGCAATCTGCTTCCAGGCTTTCAGCGCATCGGACTTTCGACCCTTCGACTCATAACATTTCGCCAGCTTGAGATAATAGTCGCGAGCTTCCGTATAACAGTGTCTGTCCCAATAGAGTGCTGCGAGCCGTTCGTTGACCTCGATCGAATCCGGTTCGTGACGCGCAATCTTGTTGTAAATCGCAATCGCCTTCTGGGAATACCCATGTTTGATGTAGTACTCACCGGCTTCTTTGAAACATCGGATTGCCTCCGAATTCATCGAAGCCTTTATGTACAAATCGCCCAGAGTGTTCAGGGTGCTTACATCACCCGGATCATTCGCCGCAATTTTTTTGTACTCATCTATAGCCGCGCGCGTTTTCCCTTGCTGTAGATATTTTTGGGCGTTACGCGACGCCTTTATCTTATCGAAACTCATTTGGCTTTTTTCGAACGGAGTGTCTGAATAGCTGGGTTTTTGAAAGGTCGGACGGGCGGCAAAAACGATAGTTTCTGCCACTTCTTAAGCTAACACGCTGACTCAAAAGGTGTCAACGTTTATAAACAATCCTCAACAATGCCGCGACAAAATCGCTTCAACCGGTCATTTTCCAGTAATTCGAGTTCACAGAATTTAACTTTCTTTGGGCTTTTTCCAAGTACTCAAGCGCCAGAAATTACGACCGAATTGGACAAAGGTCGTTTTCCGGGCAATGAACCAAACCGGCGAGAAATGCTATTATTTGTAAATGCAGTCAGTGATTCTCGCGGGAGGAAAAGGAACCCGCCTACGCCCTCTAACGGTCTATACGCCCAAACCGATAGTTCCCGTCGTAAACCGACCTTTTTTACTTTATCAGCTTGAAAATTTGAAACGCGCAGGAATTTCCGATGCGGTCTTGGCTTTGAGTTACCTTCCCGACAAGATTGAACAAGTTCTCGATGGCGCAACATCTGGAATCGAACTTCGTTTTACTACCGAATCGCAACCGCTGGGAACAGCCGGCGCTTTTGGATTTGCGATAGGTAATTCTGATGAAACATGTGTGGTCTTGAATGGCGATATTTTAACCGACTTGGATCTCGCGAAAGTGATCGCCGAACACGAAGCCAATGAAGCCGATGCAACAATCGTCCTGACGCCGGTTGAAAATCCGTCCGCTTATGGACTCGTGGAAATCGCCAGCGATAAACGCGTAACGAAATTTCGCGAAAAGCCACAGGTTACGGATTTACCTCTCACCAACAATACGATCAACGCGGGAATTTACGTTCTCTCGGGCGCGATACGAAAGCTTATTCCCGAGGGTGAAAACTCTTCTTTTGAGTACGACATTTTTCCTCGTCTGCTGGCTGAGGGCAAACGAGTATTTGCGTTTGTGATGAAGAATGATTACTGGATCGATATCGGAACTCCGCAACGTTATTTACAAGCGCATCACGATTTCCTTTCGGGAAAGATCAAACATTTTCCGCTTAACAGGTCAGCCGATTACGATTCGGCAACCACTGCATCTATTGACGCCAGTTCGGTCATCGGCGAGAACTGTGTGATAAAACCTGGCACGCGGGTGTTGAATTCCGTAATCGGAAAAGGTGTTCATATCGGCGAAAAGGCCACAATTGAAAATTCGGTAATTTGGTCACATACGCACATTTCGGGAGGCGCGATAATTTCAAACGCAGTTATCGGAAGAAGCTGTCAAATTGGAAAGAATGTGACTGTTGAAAGCGGCGCGGTTTTAGGTGACAAGTCATCGCTGACCGACTACACGAAAGTTTGATGGTCTGATGGATTGATGGATCGTGTCAGGACCACTTCGATTTTTCGAATCCTGGAATTGATTTTGAGGAAAGCAGTTCGTTACAACCGAACACCTTTTGAAATATGCCAGAACTACCCGAAGTGGAGCTCGTCGCGCGGACGCTTCGATCTCTAATTTTAAATAAAACCATTCACAACGCGAAAATACTAGAGCCGAAACTCGTTCCATTCTCGACTACCGAAATCGTTTCAAAACAGCTTTCGCGGGCAACGATCAGAAAGATTCATCGGCGTGGGAAACATCTTCTCTTTGACTTTAGTAACAACCTGACTTTGATAACGCACCTTCGAATGACCGGTAGTTTTTCGTTCTACGATTACAAGCAGAAATTGTCCCGACATACGCGCGCGGTTTTTGTGTTTTCGGATAGAACGCACCTGCTTTTCGAGGATCAACGCAAATTTGCCTTGATGAAAATCGTTTCAACCGGAAATCTGTTTAATGAAAAAGAGCTCCGAGAACTTGCACCCGAACCTTTTTCGGCAGAATTTAACGTTGAATATTTGCGCCGTGTCTTGTCTCGCTCTCGAAGAAATATCAAAGAGTTTCTTCTCGATCAGACGAAGGTTTGCGGACTCGGAAATATCTACGCAAGCGAAGCACTATTCCGAGCGCGAATTCATCCGCGAAAAATTGCGTGTGAAATTTCTCTGCCGCAAAGCGTGCGCTTATTTGAAAGCGTTCGTGAAGTTTTATCGAGTACGATTAAGAAGAGTTCGCGTAAGAAGATTGATCCGGCAAATATTGACGGCAGCTATACC
>DAITAB010000159.1:2706-5727 GCA_036824525.1 Pyrinomonadaceae bacterium | reverse complement strand
AACAGACGTTGTCGAACAGGTTGTGCTGCTACTGCTATTGGTCGTGTTTACGTTTACTACACAAATTGGCGTCGTTGTTGTACAAGCACCGGTTCCGCCCAAGGGATGAGAACCGACGGTGTCCGGCGTTGACAAAGCTTCAAAGCGATTCGGACCGGTAGTTATCCCGAGCAAATAGTCGGTGAAAGTAAGTTGTCCATCCGAATTTAGATCAGTCAATCCTGACGGAAGAACCGGAGCATTTGGATTAAATTCGCGCCAGAGACTTACGGTCTTGTTGTAAGTGACGTTAGTTTCAAAAACGATTCCTTTGAAGATTTCCCGTTCGAATCCCGCGTTAATCTGATAGCTCTCCGGAACTTTCAAATCCGGCGATATGCTGCGAAATGCGCCGGGCGATCGAGACAACTGCCTTACGGTATAGCTGTTCGTTGAGTTAACAGGAACCAGCGTATCCAACGATAACTGATTGGGAAATTGAGTGCTGAGAAAATCCCGCACCACTGATGCGGTAACTGCTACACCGGTTGGAACATTCAAACTCGAAGAATTAAAGGTTAGCTCCTGTGAACCCGACGTGAAGTCGTCGATTGTTCGCAAAAGGACGCGGTTGTAAAAAATTCCCGCACCAAAACGAATAACCGTTTTTTCGCCTTTGGGAAATGGATTCCACGCCACGGCAAACCGCGGTCCGAGGTTATTGGAATCATCAACGACTTTTTCCTTTTCATAACGCAGTCCATAGCTCAACGTGATATTTGGTCGAAGGCGGTAATCACCTTGACCAAATACTCCGAAATATCGATTTTTTACCTCCGAAGTCGTATTGAAATTCTGCGTAATACTCGATACGGAGTTAATGTTGAAGAACACAAAATTACTGAAGCGATATGTTCCAGTCGAATCAAAACGGTCAATAAAAACTGTATCGACGTTTTGATAATCGAACCCGAATCGAAGCGAATTAGCACCGCGCACATAATTCAGCGTGTCTTGAACCTGCCATCGATCTTCCTTTCGATCACTGGAACTCGTTGTTGAACCAAATACCTGCGTTGTTGAACTTTCGCCAGGCGGCGTGAAAGTCACCAATACCGCGGGAGAAAGTGCACCGGCATTTTGTGCCGACCGCGGACGAAGCGTGGAATATTGAAAGCGAAGCTGATTGATGAGTTTCGAAGTAATTACATAGTTGTGAGTGGCATTAAATCCATCCGTATTTCGGATTCTACCAATGAGCGAATCTCCGATACGGTTGGTTCCGCTAAACTGGCGAAGATCGTTAGAACGCCCAATCTGATAACCAAAAGTAAAATTGTGCGCGGAATTCAAATTCCAGTCTGCACGCGCGGAAAAAATATGTTTCTTTGCCGGTGTGGCGAAAGGTTCGATGTAAGGCGCAACGTCAACGGATGGCTGACCCGATTGCGTGACGGTCACTCTTCGTGAAAGGTCCGTCGGGGCAGGAAGTGAGAAACGCGTGTTTCCGTTGCTCACCGGAACCCACGCATCAACGATCGTGTCTTCCTTGATATTGTCGTATTCGTAAGAAGTAAAGAAAAACAATTTATTCTTGATGACGGGACCACCAAAGGTAAAACCCGGATCATGGTTTTGAAAAGCAGGTCGCGAAATACCGCGTCGATTATTATTCCAAGTGTTTGCGTTCAGACTTTCATCTCGAAAGAAATAGAATGCCCGACCGCGGAACTTATTGCCGCCCGCCCGAGTTCTAATATTTACACGCCCTCCCGATGCCCGACCGTATTCCGCCGAAAACTGATTGGTTATGACCTGAACCTCGCTAATAGCATCAAGCGAAGGTTGGAAGCGAAATGAAGCTGAACGGTCGTCGTTATTATCCAATCCATCAATCGTGATGTTGTTCGAATAAGCTGCGCCACCGGACAAACCAAAAATTCCCGCTTCTTCAGGTGTGGTTCCCGGCGCCGCCACGCCTCTTACGCCTCTATCCTCCGAAAGGTCACGTGTCGAAAGTTGCTCTTCAGAAGTTCCACCGAGAGTTAAAACTAAATCAAGCGCATTGCGCGAGTTGTTTGGAATCTCTTCGATTTCGCGTTCGGTGATTGTTCCGCCGACGATGGTGCGCGTTGTGTCAACTGCCGGTCCCTCGTCTTCGCCGATCGTCACCGTCGTTTCGGCTTTTACGTCCGCCGGTTTGAGATTGAATTCAATCTGTACGTTTTGCCCCGAAATCGTATTGAGATCAGTTTTAGTTTGCGTGCCGAATCCGGTCGCGCTCGCGGAAATTTTATAAACGCCCGGTGGAAGTTCAATGATTCGATAGCGTCCGTTGTCATCAGATGCAACGGTTCGCTCAGCGCCCGTCGTCAACGAAGTCGCGGTGACACTTGCACCCGCAACGGGTGCTTTATTCGAATCGACGATGGTTCCGGAAATCGTCACATCGTCAAGATCCTGCGCGAAAGAATTCGCGGAAAACAAAAAAACTATCGCACACAAAATGCCTGCGAGCTTAACAACTGCAAAACGCATAGAAATTTCTCCTGTAAAAATTCGGGGCAAACGCTGAAGGTTAACGGGCGTTATTTTGCCGCAAGATCAACAGGAAGGCAAAGAGGAATGTCTGAAAACAAGTTAGCGATCTTCATCGCGGGTGCGGCGCGAGCTAACGGGATGCATTCTCGAAACCGGTATCAACGCTTCGGTTTCCGAAATCTCAACTACATTCTGCGAAAACTCGTTGGCATGTGTGCGCAGGTATTCGAAAAAACGCTCAAATTCGCGTTGCATCGCTGACATTTTTTCACGCATATTCAAAATTATTTCGACTCCGGCAAGATTCACACCGAGGTCGCGGGTAAGCGAGAGGACTACTTCGAGGCGCGCGAGATCTTCATCGGTGTAGTATCGCGTGTTACCTTCCGAACGCGAGGGCTTTAGTAATCCTTCGCGTTCGTAGAGTCGAAGCGTCTGCGGATGAAGTTCGTAAAGTTCCGCGACGGCGCTGATTGTATAGGTTTTTACTTTGCGTTTCAT
>DAITAB010000159.1:0-2606 GCA_036824525.1 Pyrinomonadaceae bacterium | reverse complement strand
TTGCGCGGGTTTTCCGCGTTGGACTTTTCGAAGTTTCGCAAAATTTCCTTCGTCTCTTCGCTGATCACACGCGGAAGCGTAATCTGAACTTCAACAAATTGATCGCCGCGCATTTCCGGATTACGCAAACTCGGGACGCCTTTTTCACGCAAACGAAATTTTTGTCCGCTCTGAGTTCCCGGAGGTATTTTCAATTGAGCTTTTCCTTCGACGGTCGGCACTTCGATTCGCGCTCCGAGTGCCGCTTCGGGCACGGTAATCGGAATCGTCACATAAATATTGTCGCCTTTTCGCGTGAAGTGTTTGTGTTTTCCCACGTTCGTCAAAATAAACAAATCACCCGCCGGCGCGCCGAGTCTTCCACCATGACCTTTCTGCGGAATCCGCACACGCGAACCCATATCAACGCCTTTCGGAATACGAACTTTCACCTGTTCGGTTTTCGGCGTCACTCCTTTTCCATTGCAAAGCGAACAAGGACTTCTGCGCCTTCCCGTTCCGGTACAATCCGGACAAGCCTGCGAAAATTGGAGCCGACCACCGGCGCGTTGAACTTGTCCTGAACCGCTACAAGTCGTACAAACGACAACCGGTCCACCGGTGTCGCCCGCGCCCTGACAGCGCGAACATTGCTCGGAACGATTGACCGTAAGATTTGTGGTCAACCCGGTAACGGATTCTTCAAAAGAGAGTGCCAGAGGCATCTCGATATCTTTACCGCGTTGTGGTGCGGCGCGCGGCGGTTCCGGCTCACGCTGTTTCGCGCCGCCGCCGAAAAGATCCGAAAAAATATCCCGAAAACTCGAGCCGCTCGGTTGACTTGATGCGTTATCCCACTGAAATCCGGAAAAATCAAAACCCGGTTCGGGAGCAGAAGTTCCACGAGGTGCACCATATGGCGAATTTACGTCGAGATTATCGTGGTAATAACCAAATCGATCAAAAACTTTTCGTTTCTTTTCGTCCGAAAGAACGTCGTAAGCTTCTTGAACTTTTTTGAATTTGTCTTCGGAGGCTTTGTCGTTTGGATTTACGTCCGGATGAAACTTCCGCGCAAGTCGCCGATAAGATTTCTTTATCTCATCCGCTTTCGCGTCGCGTTTTACGCCGAGGATCTGGTAATAGTCGTCTTTCGCCATTGATTGAAAAAACTAAATCGTGAACCGCGAATCTGAAGCGCCCATGGCAACGCTTACAAAAATCCACGATTCACGATTTCAAACTAGAAGCTACTTTTTCTCGTCAACGTCAACATACTCAGCATCGATTACATTGTCGTCGCCACCGGAAGGCGCTGAAGAAGAGCCTTCCGCTCCGGCGCTAGCCGAACTCGACTGCGGTTCGGAAGCGGCGCCCGTCTGCGAAGCGGTCTGACTGTAAAGCACTTCCGCAATTTTGTGCGAAGCGGTTTGTAACCGACCGAAGGCATTGTTCATTGCCTCCGCATCGTTTCCGCCCAAAGCAGTTTTCGCTTCCGCCATCGCAGCTTCGATTTCGCTTGCGGCACCGGAGTCCAGCTTCTCTTTATTTTCGCTGAACGATTTTTCGACACTGTAAACCAATCCATCGAGTTTATTACGTGCCTCAATCTCAGCCTTCTTTTTCTCGTCGTCAGCCGAATGCGATTCAGCATCCTTCATCATCTTGTCGATTTCTTCCTTCGATAAACCGCTCGATGAGGTGATCGTGATTTTTTGTTCACGACCTGTCCCAACATCTTTTGCCGAGACGTTTACGATTCCGTTTGCGTCGATATCAAACGTCACTTCAACTTGCGGCATACCGCGCGGTGCCGGTGGAATTCCTACGAGGTGAAACTTGCCGAGAGTTTTATTATCGGCTGCCATCGGGCGTTCGCCTTGCAGGACGTGAACTTCGACCGAGGTTTGATTGTCCGAAGCGGTTGAGAAAATTTCGGATTTACGCGTCGGAATTGTGGTGTTGCGCTGAATCATCGGGGTTGCAACTCCGCCGAGAGTCTCGATACCCAAACTCAACGGTGTTACATCAAGCAAAAGAATATCAGTCTTCTCGCCCGATAAAACGCCGGCTTGCACCGCCGCGCCAACCGCGACTACTTCATCCGGGTTCACGGATTTGTTTGGCTCTTTGCCAAAGAAGCCCTTAACCATTTCCTGAACTTTCGGAATTCGCGTCGAACCACCGACCAAAACGATTTCGTCAATATCTTTTGCGGTTAAACCTGCATCTTTAATCGCCTGTTCAACCGGCGGCATCAATCGCTTCAAAATCGATTCGACTAAACCTTCGAATTTCGTCCGCGTCAGTTTCATCACCAAATGTTTTGGTCCAGAAGCATCGGCGGTAATGAACGGAAGATTGATTTCCGTTTCCATCGCTGAAGACAACTCAATCTTGGCTTTTTCCGCGGCTTCTTTCAGTCGCTGCAATGCCATTTTGTCGTTCGTCAAATCAATTCCCTGATCTTTTTTAAATTCTTCGACGATCCATTTAATCAATGCCTCATCAACATCGTCGCCCCCGAGGTGTGTGTCGCCATTTGTGGACTTCACTTCAACGACGCCTTCGCCGACTTCCAAAACGGAGATATCAAATGTTCCACCGCCGAAATCGAACACCGCAAT
>DAITAB010000369.1:0-1745 GCA_036824525.1 Pyrinomonadaceae bacterium | reverse complement strand
GGCAAAATCCCGCTAATATGGAGCAATGACTGTTCCTAAAGTTGCGAACAGGTTGAGGAAATGACCGCGGAGTCAATGGATAAATTTGATGTAGTCATAATCGGTGGTGGACCGGCGGGGATTTCCTGCGCGCTTTGGTGCGATGAGATCGGTCTTCGCGCGATCATTTTAGAGGCAAGTTCCGAGCTTGGCGGACAGTTACATTGGATTCATAATCCGGTGAAAAACTATCTCGGCATTGAGACAAGAAATGGTCTTGAATTACGCGATATTTTTCTGCGACAGATTTCGTCGCGAAGATTTACGACTCGTATGAATTGCAAAGTTACATCGTTCGATGCGGAAACGAAAACTGTGAGTTGCGCCGATGGGTCGGTTTTTCGCGCAGGCGCGATTGTAATCGCAACCGGCGTTCGCCGACGAAAACTTGGCGTCCCGGGAGAAAGTGAATTCATAGGTCGCGGAATTCTTGAATCGGGTGTTCGCGACCGCGAATTGGTTCGAGGCAAACGCGTGTGCATTATCGGCGGCGGCGATGCGGCGCTCGAAAATGCGTTGCTGTTTTCGGAATTAGCGGCGGAAGTTTTCTTAGTTCGTCGACGCAGGGAATTTCGCGCGCGGGAAGAATTTGTGTCGCGGGTAATAGGTAACCCGAAAATTCAGTTAATCGCTCCGGCTGAGGTAGTAGCGATTTCGGGTTCGTCTCATTTGGAAAAAATCTCACTGCGCGAACTTCAGTCGAACTCAACACGCGAAATTGTGACGGATTTTCTGTTGACGAGAATCGGCGTTAAGCCAAATCTGGATTTCATGGGCGACGCGATTTCGCGCGATGAAGCCGGATACATTTTTGTCAGTTCGGAAGGCGAAACGAATCTAAATAAGATTTACGCAATCGGTGACATCGCCAATCCAAAGTCGCCGACCATCACGAGCGCTGTAGGAATGGGTGCGACCGTCGCAAAGGCGATTCAGTTTTGGAATTGAAAGAGTTTAATTGTTCAAAAATTTGAAAACTTGAGGAAATTTTGGCAATAGATGGCGTTAAGGCTCTCCATCGTAGCGTCGTAACCATTGTTTACGCTATAGTTAGAAAGTCTTAGGTTGGAATATTTGAGCGGCACGCGTTGTGCGTCACCGCCATGTGAAAGTATTTTTTTAGACGGTGAGTAGTTGGTTTTACACCCGTACAGTCCAGTTTTTTTTGTATTTATCACGACGACAAAAAGGAGTCACCATGAAGAAGAGCATCTTACGAACTAGAATTTTCGGGTTGTTCGTTGCAACCATATTTGCGGCGTTGATTGTAGGAAATGTATTTGCGCAGTCGGGGACATCGGGTGTAAGCGGAACAATCGCGGACCAAACCGGAGCGGCTGTTCCCGGTGCGACGGTTAGAATAACCAATCCGGCAACGGGTTTTACGCGAACCGTTTTGACGAATGACGATGGAAAATTCAATTTCCCGGGCATTCCTCCTTCAACATATAGACTTGAGATTGAAAGCAAGGGCTTCAAGAAGTTAGTCAAATCAAATGTGCAGGCATTGGTTGACAGTCCGGTCGTGATGCAATTGACGCTGGAAGCAGGCGACATCTCAGTAGTGGTTGACGTTACCGCTAATTCAATTGAGTCCATTGTTAATACACAAGATGCTTCACTTGGTAACAATTTCGTTCCTCAGCAGATCACCGAACTCCCAACGAATTTAAGGAGAGTTGCGGACCTTTTAACCTTGCAACCGG
>DAITAB010000158.1:0-5747 GCA_036824525.1 Pyrinomonadaceae bacterium | reverse complement strand
TGAATCTCGAACCCATCGGCAAATATTTCGAGGACTTGCTCGCCATCGGGAACATTCCTCAGTTCCGCTTTGCCGTTTGCATCGGTTCTGGCGGAAATCTCGGTATCTCTTACGGAAATCTTTGCACCGACGACCGCTCGATTAGTTGCTTCGTTTTGAATTGTTGCTTTGAATGTATTTTGTGCGTATGACAATTGCGCCGTGAGCAAAAGGGCTAACGAGAAGATGATTTGCTTGAGTAATATCTGCAGCAATGCAAACCTTTTGTTCATAGAAACCACCAACGTCCGGATTTTGCACAAAATCCGCACTTAGCAAAAAAGGCTGAGCGATTTCTCGGCCAGCCTTTTTTATTTTTTAATTAACCGAGTTTAGATTTCGTCTTCTATCGGTTCATCCATTTCGAAGATCTCGTCGGGCTCGAAATCGCCTATACCTCTTAAGCGACACGTCTTACTTCCGAAGGCATTGCGCCCAAAATGATTTCATTCATTTCCAGTTTTTTGCTCGCTTCGTCGATATCAATGCCCACTAGATTTCCTTCGGCGTCATAATCCAAAACAACCCCATCGGAAACCTCACGGCTATCTACGCTCGGTCTTGAAGACAAATCAATATAAAGCGAATCTGTGTCTGAATAATATCTTAGCTTCATTTTTTGAATCCTCGGTCAGGAAAAGCATTGTGAATCGTAACGCGGTCGGCAAGCGTTACCACTCTGAAAATGCGATTTCCGTATTCTTCAACTTTGCCCCAAAATCTAACTCTCTTATCGCCTTGAACCTCTACAAAAAGAGGATTTTCGATAATCCTAATGCACCATTCTTTCTTCAAATAAGTGCGCTTGCGAAGAACCTCATATTCAAAGTAAGTTGTGAATTTATATTCGGACATCATTCACAAGCAACTATAATAACATAGTGGCAGGGTGCCAAATAGTTTTCGAATTCAATTTCCGCGGCCATAAAACAAAGGCTGAACGATTTCTCGTCCAGCCTTTTTTATTTTTTAATTAACCGAGTTTAGATTTCGTCTTCTATCGGTTCATCCATTTCGAAGACTTCATCCGGTTCTATGCCTTCTTCATCCTCAACGCTAAATCCTTCCAAATCCGCAGCGGCGACCGGAATATCCATTCCCGCGGGCATATCAATTCCGCCCGTGATCATCGGAAGTTCGTCTTCGCGTTCTACGCGTTGATTCATCGTCGGGTCATAATCGATCTCGACATTTCTGTAGTAGCGCATTCCCGTTCCGGCAGGAATGAGCCGACCCATAATCACATTTTCCTTCAAACCGCGAAGGTAATCGATTCTTCCGGAAATCGCCGCTTCGGTAAGCACTCGAGTCGTCTCCTGAAAACTCGCCGCCGAAATAAATGAATCGGTCGAAAGCGAAGCTTTGGTGATTCCGAGCAACATCGGCTCCGCGCTCGCGGGTTTCGATCTGCCTTTTTTCACGCGCCGGTTTTCGTCTTCATAGCGGAAACGATCGACCTGTTCTTCGAGCAGGAACTCCGTATCGCCGACTTCCTTGATGCGAACCCAACGCAGCATCTGACGAACGATTACTTCGATATGCTTATCGTTGATATTTACGCCCTGCAGCCGATAAACTTCCTGAACTTCATCTACCAGATATTCCTGCAAAGCTTCCATTCCGAGAACGCGCAAAATATCATGCGGGTTGAGCGGTCCATCCATAAGCGGTTCGCCCGCCTTTACCCGATCGCCTTCCTGCACATTGATATGAGTTCCGCGCGGAATATCGTATTCCCTTTCGCTTCCATCATCGCCGACGATAATTACTTTACGTTTACCTTTCGCGATAACGCCGAATTTGACGCTTCCATCAATTTCGCTCATCACCGCAGTTTCTGAAGGACGACGCGCTTCGAATAATTCCACTACGCGCGGCAATCCGCCGACGATGTCTTTCGTCTTGGTAGTATCGCGCGGAATCTTCGCAATAATATCGCCCGGTTCAACCTTCTGACCATCTTCTGCGAGCAGGTTTGCGCGAATCGGCATTTGATAGGTTTTCAAAACCTTGCTGCCCGAACGAATTTCCATTCGCGGCTGATTTTTTTCGTCGGAGTCTTTGACCACCAGTCGTTTCTGTCCGCTGACCTTGTCAATTTCTTCCTCGAGCGTTTTGCCTTCTTTAAGATCCTGGAACTTGACGGTTCCGGGAACTTCGCTGAGCATCGCAAATGTAAATGGATCCCAAGTCGCGAGAATATCGTCTTCTTTAACTTTCTGACCGTCTTTTACATTTAGATGCGCGCCATAAACGATTGAATATCGCGCAACTTCGCGGTTGCGTGCGTCAAACAACAGAAGGTCAGCCTGTCCGCGACGAATCGAAATGAGTTCGCCCGAACGGTTTTTGATAACTTTCAAATCTTCCGAATACTTGACCGTTCCATCCATCGTAGCAACGTGTTTCGTTTCTTGTTCGAGACGCGCAACTCCGCCTACGTGGAAAGTTCTCATCGTCAACTGAGTTCCGGGTTCACCGATACTCTGCGCCGCAATCACACCAACCGCTTCGCCGATCTGCACGGTTGCTCCCATCGCGAGATTGCGTCCGTAACATTTCACGCAAACTCCGCGTTTCGATTCGCAAGTAAGCACCGAGCGAATCTTCACACTTTGGAGTCCCGATAGTTGAACTCTCGCCGCGAGATCTTCATCGATCTCGGTACTTGCTTCGACAATCACCGTTCCATCAACCGGATCGACAAGATCATCGAGCGAGGTTCGACCGACGATGCGATCGCGAAGCGATTCGACCTCTTCACCGTTTCTTACGATTGCTTCGGCGCGAATTCCCTTGATCGTTCCGCAATCATCTTCGGAGATGATTACGTCTTGCGCTACGTCAACAAGTCGACGAGTCAAATAACCTGAGTCCGCCGTTTTCAATGCAGTATCAGCCAAACCTTTTCGCGCGCCGTGAGTCGAGATGAAGTATTGCAAAACGTTCAACCCTTCACGGAAATTCGCAACGATCGGAGTTTCGATAATTTCTCCGTTCGGCTTCGCCATCAACCCGCGCATACCGGCGAGCTGTCTGATTTGCGCATCGGATCCGCGCGCGCCGGAATCTGCCATTACGAGAATCGGATTGAGTTCATTCCGGTCTTTCTCGCGCTGGTTCATCGCCTTGAACATTTCCTTCGCCACTTGATCGGTCACCTCAGACCAAATCGCCGTGACGTTGTTTGACTGTTCGAGCTTCGTCATCGCGCCTTCTTCATGCTGTCGCTGAAGTTTATCTACTTCCTTGCGCGCCTTCTCGATAATCTCTTTTTTGTTTGGCGCCGTGACCATATCGTCAATGCCGATGGAAATTCCCGCTTTCGTTGCATACAGGAATCCGAGTGTCTTGAGATCGTCTAGCAGTTCGACGGTGTGCTTATGACCGAGCCGATGGTGACAGAAATTCACCAGTGACTGAAGACCTTTCTTCTTCATCATTCCATTGACGAACGGCAATCCATCGCGAGTGAGGCGATCATTGAAAACGACACGACCCGCAGTCGTATCAATCACCCGATTGATACCGGTTTGAACCGGTGCACGCATCACATCTTGCGGATGATGTTCGGCGGTGAGATCGACCAAATCGCCTTTCCATCGAAGCTTGATTCGCGTTTGGGTATCAATTGCCTTTGCGTCAAGCGCAAGCAAAACTTCTTCAATTGAATTGAAGAACCGCGGAATCGTCGCCATTTTGCGTCCGATCTTGACTTCGTAACTTTCGCCTTTCATTCCATCGCGGGCGCGCGTCAGGTAGTAACAACCCAACACGATATCCTGTGAAGGAACGGCAATCGGCTGACCCGAAGCCGGCGACAAAAGATTATTGGAAGCCAACATCAAAACGCTCGCCTCAATCTGCGCTTCCGGTGACAGCGGAATGTGAACCGCCATTTGGTCGCCGTCGAAATCGGCATTGAATGCGGTACATACGAGCGGGTGAATCTTGATCGCTTTTCCTTCGACCAGAACCGGTTCGAATGCCTGAATACCCAATCGGTGAAGAGTAGGCGCACGGTTAAGCAGTACCGGATGTTCACGAATTACTTCTTCGAGAATGTCCCAAACCACCGGTTCTTGTCGTTCGACCATTTCGCGTGCTTGCTTAATCGTCGCCGCATGCCCTTCGCTTTCCAGCTTGTTATAAATAAACGGCTTGAAAAGTTCGAGCGCCATCTTCTTCGGCAATCCGCACTGATGAAGTTTCAGTTCCGGTCCGACGACGATTACCGAACGACCTGAGTAGTCAACACGTTTTCCTAAAAGATTCTGACGGAATCTTCCCTGTTTACCTTTCAGAGTTCCCGAAAGCGATTTCAGCGGACGATTATTCGCACCGCGAAGTACGCGACCGCGGCGTCCATTATCAAACAACGCATCGACCGCTTCCTGAAGCATTCGTTTTTCATTGCGAACAATTACTTCCGGTGCGCGAAGCTCGATGAGTTTTTTCAAACGATTGTTTCGATTGATAACGCGACGATAAAGATCGTTAAGATCCGAAGTGGCAAAACGTCCGCCATCGAGAGGCACTAACGGACGAAGTTCCGGCGGAATCACCGGAATCACATCCAGGATCATCCACTCAGGATTATTTCCCGATTTCAAAAATGAATTGGCGACCTTCAGTCTCTTGGAAAATTTCAGTTTCTTTTGCTGCGACGTTTCTTCTTTAAGTTTCTTTCGCAGTTCCGAAACGAGTTCATCAACCTCTACCCGTCCGAGCAATTCCTTAATCGCCTCAGCGCCCATCTTCGCCACAAATTTTCCCGGATACTCACGGCTCAATTCGCGATAGCGATCATCTGTAAGTAAATCTTTTTCATTCAGCTCGGGAACATCGCCGGCATCGACGACAATATACAATTCGAAGTAAAGAATTTTTTCGAGATCGCGCAAAGTGATATCGAGTAGATGCCCGATACGCGAAGGCAGTCCTTTGAAAAACCAAACGTGAGAACAAGGGCTTGCGAGTTCGATGTGCCCCAGGCGTTCGCGTCGGACTTTTGCCTGCGTAACTTCCACTCCACACTTATCGCAGCGAACGCCGCGATGTTTCATGCGCTTGTATTTTCCGCAGAGACATTCCCAATCCGAAACCGGACCGAAAATCCGCGCGCAAAATAGTCCATCGCGCTCAGGTTTAAATGTGCGGTAATTCACCGTTTCCGGTTTCGTTACCTCGCCGTGTGACCAAGAACGAATTTTCTCCGGCGATGCCAAACTAATACGAATGGCTTCAAACTGCGGTGTCAACTGTGCTTTGTTGTCTTGTCGTAAAAACATTTTCAGCTCCCGTAAACCAATAAACCGCTCGCAAATTCTAGTTGCGAGATAACAGCGTCCTTACTATTCAACTACGCCGACGCTTACAACCTCACCAAATCCTGCGGTGAGCTCTTCCTTGTCCACTTGCTCAGGCGCGATTAATTCGACGTCCAAACAAAGCGACTGCAATTCGCGAATGAGCACATTGAAGGATTCTGGAATTCCCGCTTCAAAACTCGTGTCGCCTTTTACGATCGCTTCGTAAATTTTCGAGCGTCCGGCTACATCATCTGACTTACACGTCAGGAGCTCCTGAAGAATATGCGCGGCTCCATAAGCCTCGAGCGCCCAAACTTCCATTTCGCCGAAACGCTGTCCGCCAAACTGTGCCTTTCCGCCCAGCGGTTGTTGCGTAATCAAACTGTATGGTCCGAT
>DAITAB010000028.1:0-18802 GCA_036824525.1 Pyrinomonadaceae bacterium | reverse complement strand
TTTTATCACGATGTTGATCACCCGCTTTGTCGATTAAAAGAAGTCGAAGGAAAACTACAACCAATAAACTTGCATATTTAGATCGATGGAAAAAGTAAAAATTGGAATCATCGGCGGCAGCGGTTTGTACCAAATGCCTGAGTTGACGGACATAAAAGAAGTTACGATTGAAACTCCTTTCGGAAAACCTTCGGACGCTTTTTTCATCGGTACGCTCGAAGGCGAACGCGTCGCGTTTCTTCCTCGTCACGGTCGCGGACACACGCTCACGCCATCCGAACTTCCCTTTCGCGCAAATATCTACGCAATGAAATTACTCAGCGTTGACTATATTTTGTCGGTTTCCGCCGTTGGTTCCTTGCAGGAAAAATACGCGCCGATGGATTTCATAATACCGGATCAGTTTTTCGATCGAACGCGAGCGCGTGCTCATGAATCGACATTCTTCGGAAATGGAATCGTGGCGCACATTCCTTTTTCGCATCCCGTTTGCGATGAACTCGGAGACATTTTGGAATCGGCGTGTAAAACGGTAGATGGATTGAAATGTCACCGTGGCGGTACATATTTGTGTATGGAAGGTCCGGCATTTTCGACCAAAGCGGAGTCAAACATTTATCGCAGTTGGGGAATGGATATCATCGGTATGACGAATTTGCAGGAGGCGAAACTCGCGCGCGAGGCTGAAATTGCTTATGCGACTCTCGCACTCGTTACCGACTACGATTGTTGGCACGAAAGTCACGATTCGGTTTCGCTTGAAATGGTTATCGGATACCTGCAAAAAAACGTGCGGAATGCGCAACTCGTTTTGAAGGAAGCCGTGAAACAACTTGCGGAAAAGAAAACGCCAAATCCATTCGCCGGAACAACGAAAAACGCGATCTTTACGCAACCACAACACTGGAATTCCGCGACCGCAAAAAAACTTGAAGCCATCATTGGAAAATACGCGCCGAAGTAATCCGGCGCTTTTCTGAACTCGACGCAAAGCCGTTATTTGCTTAAACTCGCATCGATATGACTACAGCACTCGAAGAACAAACACTGACAAAGACCACTCCAACCGCTATCGAAAAACGCCCGAAGATTATCGGCGTTCCAAAGGAAATTCATACGGCTGAGCGCCGGGTTGCGGCGACGCCTGACACCGCGAAGAAACTTCAACAACTTGGGTTCGACGTTCTCATCGAGTCCGGCGCGGGCGCCGACGCGAATTTTTCCGATGAAGCATACGAACGAGTTGGCGCAAAAATCATTTCCGATCCTGAGGCATTATGGACGCAAAGCGACATCATCTTGAAAGTTCGCGCGCCGGAATTTAACGAGAAACTCCGGAAACATGAAGCTGAATTGCTTTCTAAAAATAAAATTTTGATCAGTTTTGTTTATCCCGCACAAAATTCCGAGCTTCTTGAAAAGATCTCTCAGCGCAACGCGACAGCGATCGCGATGGACACTATTCCGCGTATCTCGCGAGCGCAAAAAATGGACGCGCTAAGTTCCATGGCGAACATTGCGGGCTACCGGGCAGTGATTGAAGCGGCAAATAATTTCGGCAGATTTTTCACCGGACAGATAACGGCGGCGGGAAAAATTCCGCCGGCGAAAGTATTGATAATCGGAGCCGGCGTTGCCGGACTCGCGGCAATCGGCGCGGCGCGAAGCCTCGGCGCGATCGTGCGGGCGTTCGATACTCGTCCTGAAGTGCGAGAGCAAATCGAAAGCATGGGCGCAGAATTTCTCGTACTGGATTTTTCCGAAGATGCTTCCGGCGAAGGCGGCTACGCAAAAACGATGAGCAAGGAATTCATCGAGGCGGAAATGAATTTGTTTGCCGACCAAGCTACGGACGTCGACATAATCGTTACCACTGCTCTGATTCCGGGAAAACGCGCGCCAGTTTTGATCACACGTGAAATGGTCGAGACGATGCGAGAAGGTTCCGTCATTGTAGATCTTGCGGCGGAGCAAGGCGGAAATTGCGAAGTTACAAAATCCGGCGAAGTTATTAACCATGAAGGCGTAACAATAATCGGATACACAGATCTTCCTAGTCGTATGGCGAATCAATCAAGTCAGCTTTACGGCACAAATCTTTGGCATTTGCTAAAAGACATGGGCGGACACGAAAAATTTGCGATCAGTCTGGACGATGAGGTAGTACGCGGTGCATTGGTAGTAAACGAAGGTAAGATCGTTTGGGCGCCGGTGGTTGCAAGTGTTGCGGTTGCAACTCAAGCACTTCATCAAACGAAATCCCCACCATTCGGAGCAAAACCACTTGCGAAACCTTCGGGCGAATTTAATCGAGTTGGGAGTATTTTGTTGGTCGCGGTTGCAGTCGCGGCGCTACTCGGAATCGGAATGTTTGCGCCTTCGTCATTCCTTTCGCACTTCACTGTTTTCGTACTCGCATGTTTTGTCGGCTGGCAAGTTATCTGGAATGTTACTCCGGCATTGCACACTCCGCTGATGAGCGTAACGAATGCTATCAGTGGAATCATCATCATCGGCGGAATGCTCCAAATTTCCGGAGGACTGACCACAACCACAACAATTTTTGGCGCGATCGCAATCCTGATTGGAACCATCAATATCTCCGGTGGTTTTTTGGTTACCCAGAGAATGTTGAAGATGTTTCAAAAATAAAGTTAAAACGTGAAAAGGTGAAAACGTGAAAAAGGTGAAATGGAGAGTGCAACCAAACTTTTTCACCCTTTCACTTTTTCCCTTTGTCACCTTGGAGACTAATGTCAGATAACTTACTTACAGTCGCATACATCGTAGCCAGCGCCTTTTTCATCCTGAGTTTGGGTGGACTTTCAAATCCTGAAAAGTCGCGGATGGGAAATATTTTCGGAATCATCGGAATGTTGATCGCCTTCGTCGCGACCGCCGCTTTGAGTTCTGAGGTGACCAATTATGGCATTCTTTCCGCGATGATCGTTCCCGGAGTAATTATCGGTGCAGTTCTTGCGTCGCGCGTCGCAATGACGTCAATGCCGGAATTGGTCGCCATGCTACACAGCTTCGTCGGCGCGGCGGCAGTTTTAGTGGGAATCGGAAATTACTTGCAGGGAACAAAATCCCTTACCGGTTCAGAAGCCACGATTCATCACATCGAGATTTTCATTGGAGTTTTCATTGGCGCGGTTACGTTTACAGGATCTATCGTTGCCTTCGGAAAATTGCGCGCCATTCTGAGTTCCAAACCGCTTACACTTCCGGGAAGACATCTTCTCAATTTGTTGTTTCTCGTCGCATCGATTGCGCTTGGATATGTTTTTGTCACTTCGGAAAATGATGGTCTTCAACCGTTGTTAATTATGACGGCGATCGCGGCGGTTCTCGGCGCGCATCTGGTCGCAGCAATCGGCGGCGGAGATATGCCGGTAGTTGTTTCAATGTTGAATAGTTATTCGGGTTGGGCGGCAGCGGCGGCTGGATTTATGTTGTCGAATGACCTGTTAATCGTCACCGGAGCACTGGTCGGAAGCAGCGGCGCGATCCTTAGTAATATTATGTGCAAGGCGATGAACCGCTCGTTCTTTAGCGTGATTATGGGCGGCTTCGGTAGCGCAACGGGAATCGCGCCGGCTCAGGACGGTCAGCCGGCTGGAGACGTGACTTCGATTTCCGTGGACGAAACGGTGGAGCTTTTGGTAAATGCACGACATGTAATTATCGTTCCCGGTTACGGAATGGCTGTTGCTCAGGCGCAGCACGCCGTCGCTGAAATTACGAAACTTTTGCGCGCACGCGGAACGGAAGTGCGTTTTGGAATTCATCCGGTCGCCGGCAGACTTCCCGGTCATATGAACGTTTTACTCGCGGAAGCGAAAGTTCCTTACGATATTGTTTTGGAAATGGACGAGATTAATCCGGATTTTCCAACCACGGATGTCGTGTTGGTGATCGGCGCAAACGACACGGTAAATCCTGCCGCACTCGATGATCCGAATAGTCCAATTGCGGGAATGCCCGTGCTTGAAGTTTGGAAATCCACTTTTGCGATTGTCTTGAAGCGGAGTATGGCGAGCGGATATGCGGGAGTCGATAATCCGCTTTTCTACAAGGAGAATTGCCGTATGCTTTTTGGCGATGCCAAGAAGAATGTTGACGCTATTCTCGCAAGTCTTTTGACGCAAAATTCGAAGAGAAAATTGTCTTCTTAACCAACCAAATGCCAATTGGCGCATCCAACTTGGCGGAGTACTGCACGAATGAAAAATTTTCTATTTATTAAGTTGGTATTTATTTTCGTTTTCACGATGACCGGCGTCGTGTCTGCGCAAAAACAAATCGAACAACAAATCCAGCGTGATCCGGTTTTAGAGGCTGACTCGAAGCATAATCTCGACGTCGCGCGGCAATATTTCAAACTCAAGAAAGCATATAAGGCGGTGATCCTTCGTTTCGAGGAAACCTATGCAGCAAATCCGGCATTTTCGAACATGGATGAATTTCTCTTTTACGCAGGAATGAGCAGCTACTACCTTTCTATTGGGAAAGGTAAACAAAAAATAATTTCCTTTACCGATGAAGAAAAAAAACGATTTGCACCCGCTCGTCTCCGCGAAGAAGCTATCGCTTATTTATCCATGATCTCCCGCGATTACCCGCAAAGCCAATATGTAACGCCCGCAAAAAAAGCATTGGCTGAGATTGAATCGAAAGCAAAATGACCTTTTGAAAAGGCAAAATTTCCTGCAGGCGTTTTCACAATTCCCTCCAGTTCGTGTAAATTCATTGATTATCTGCGCGAAACTGCAAATTTATCCGGGAGAATAATTCTAAAAATGTCATTAACCGTCGTTGGCTCAGTCGCGTTTGATGGACTTGAAACGCCTTTTGGAAAACGCGAAAAACTTCTCGGTGGCGCTGCCACACATTTTTCTTTGTCGGCTAGCTTCTTCACCGAAGTTCGGGTGATCGGGGTTGTCGGAAATGACTTCACTCAAACGGAATGGGATGTATTCAAGCGTCATCACATAAACACCGAAGACATTGAGATTGTGAAAAGCGGAAAAACTTTTTTCTGGCGTGGTCGCTATGATTACGACATGAACACAGCTCATACTATCGACACTCAGCTAAACGTCTTTGAAAAATTCAAACCGAAACCCTCCGAAGCGTCAAAGAATTCTCGTCTGTTGTTTCTTGCGAACATTTTGCCTTCCCTTCAGAAAGAGGTCCGCGAACAATCAAATGCGGAATTCGTTGCGATGGATACGATGAATTTTTGGATTTCTTCAATGAAGGATTCGGTGATCGAAACAATCAAAGTAGTTGATTGCGTAATTATCAATGACGCCGAAGCGCGTCAACTCGCCGATGAGCCTAGCCTCGTAAAGGCTGCTCGTAAGATCATGAAACTTGGCGATCTAAAGGCGCTCGTAATCAAGCGAGGCGAATATGGAGCGGCGCTTTTCACCGGCGATAATTATTTTGCGATTCCTGCTTACCCTTTGGAAAGTGTCTTTGATCCAACCGGCGCAGGCGATACTTTTGCAGGTGGTTTTATGGGATATCTGGCGAGCCAGAAGAAAATCGACGAGGCAGCGATGCGTCGCGCAATGATCTACGGTTCAGTGATGGCATCTTTTAACGTTGAACAATTTGGAACGGAAAGAGTTGACACGCTTGACTATCCTGAAATCAACGCAAGATTTCGTGCATTTAAACAAATGACGCACTTCGAAGAGATTCCATTTGAGCGAACCAACACAACCAACGTTTAAGCCGGAACTGCAACCTGATCGATCGTGGTTTCATTCCTTCTTTGAATACGCGAATCGACGGCGCGATCAATCGCCACAACTTTCGATGGCTAATAAGACAACCTCTCGCACGGTTTTCGATTGGAAACGGAATTATCTTACGGTTCTTTCGCTTCTAATGGCGGTGGTCTTCATCACCGTCGGTTTCGGTTTTGCGCTGGCTAATTCAACTTTGGATAATGCGCAGAAGTGGACTTTCATCGTGTTTCTTGTTTTTTTTCCTTTCTTCGGAGTTTCACTGGCGACTTGGTTGATACTCAGACATTCGCGAAAACTCGCAGTAGCCGCGAAAGATGATCAACCAATTTGGCAGCTCATGTCGCCGCAGAAACAGCGGCAAAAAATGAACCTCGAGATTCGTCAACTAGCGGACGAGTTGGCGATCAAGAATGAACAGGTGAATCAATTGAGAACCGCCTTCATCGTTGCCGAAGATTTGGCGCTTCGGCAAATCGAGTTTGAGGTAAAGTCGCATTTGGTGCGCAATGTCGCAATTCGCGGAGCTGAATTCGATTCCGTGCATCTCGATGCGGAAAAATTTACTTTCATTGAAGTGACTTTTATCGCGACCGAAAAACTTTCCCAAGAAAAAATTAATGCGATCCTAAAAAAGGTGGAACACGCGCAACGCGCCGTCGTCCAGCTACGACCAGGTTCCAAGGTTCGTTTGCTGCTCATACTCGTGACGCAGCTTAGTCGCGAGGCTGAAGCGAATTTTCGTGCAAATCTTGCCTCGAAGTTTACTAATACTCCGGTTGATGTCGATATTCGCCTCTTCGATTTTGAGCAGCTTCAGAAATCCTTCGCGGTTGATTAATTTCCCCGAAGGAACTCTTGGGTAAACGATTACGTTTAAGGGAGTCTTCTAATACAAACGATTGGTGAAAGAAATGCTGAAAGATAAGGTTGGTTTGATTGTCGGAGTTGCAAACAAGCGTTCGATTGCATGGGCGTGTGCAAATGCGTGTCGGGAACAGGGCGCGAAACTCGCCTATACCTATCAAGGCGAACGACTGAAAGAAAATGTTGAGCAGCTGACGGCGGATGAAAAAGATGCCTTGGTTGTACCATGCGATGTAACAAATCAGTCTGAGGTAGATGCAGCTTTCGATGCGATCAAGAAGAAATATGGAAGGCTGGATTTCCTTATACACTCAATTGCATTCGCTCCACGCGAAGCTCTCGAGGGCGATTTTCTGGATACTTCCCGCGAGGCTTTTTTAAACGCTTTGGAAATCAGCGCTTATTCGCTTCCCCAACTTGCACGCGCCGCAGCACCGCTAATGACAAATGGTGGAAGCATCGTGGCAATGACTTATTACGGCGCCGAGAAAGTAGTAAAAAATTACAACGTTATGGGTGTTGCAAAATCCGCCTTGGAATCGTGTGTGAGATACCTGGCTGAAGATCTGGGAAAAAACAACATTCGCATTAATGCCATCAGCGCAGGACCGATCAACACGCTTTCGGCGCGAGGCGTGAAGAATATGGGCACGATGCTAAATCATATTGCCGAGCGCGCGCCGCTCCGACGAAATGTAAACGCCGGTGAGGTTGGAAATACAGCGCTCTTTCTCGTCAGCGATCTGGCTTCTGCAATTACCGGCGAGACGATTTATGTTGATTGCGGATTCAACATCATCGGAGTCTGATTCATTTAACTTTCGCGATTTCAGGATTCATTTTATTTATTCATGGCAAAAACAACTCCAAAGAAAAGAATCGGAAAAAAATTCGTTAACTTACCGGAAGATAGCGATACGCCTTCCTACTGGAAAATGACTGAAGACGAAGTAATGCTTCGCTCTCCTGAGCAGGAAGACGAATTTCGTCGTAGTGATTCATGGCGCGTCTTTCGTATCATGGGTGAATTCGTTCAGGGATTCGATGAACTTTCTACGGTCACCCATGGCGTTTCGGTATTTGGTTCGGCGCGCACACCGCCGGATGATCACAACTATGCCGCCGCGCGCGAAACCGGACGACTCCTCGCCGAAAATGGATTTGAAATCATCACTGGCGGCGGACCGGGAATAATGGAAGCTGCAAATCGCGGCGCCATAGAAGCAGGCGGAAAATCTATCGGCTGCAATATCGAATTACCTTTCGAGCAAATTCCCAATCCGTATCAAACAAAGAAACTTTCATTTAATTATTTCTTCGTCCGTAAGACGATGTTTATAAAATACAGCAATGCCTACGTGATTTTCCCTGGCGGCTTTGGAACGCTGGATGAGTTGTTTGAAGCATTGACGCTGATTCAAACGCGAAAAATCAGAAATTTTCCGGTAGTGCTTTTTAACTCCACCTACTGGCGCGGTCTGCTTTCCTGGTTAACCTCTACAATGCTTCATGAAAAGAATATCGACTCGAAAGATTTGTTGTTAATTCACCTGACTGATTCACCGCAGGATGCGGTGGCGTTTATCAAGAAATGTTTCGAAGATGAGAATGGAAGGAACGGAAATTCATAGATAAGAAAATTTCCATTTCACGGGCGCAAATTTTCGGACAGCCAGCCTAAGTACTTCTCTGACACATTATTTGACGAAAGTGAAATTATTTCCGGAATCATATAGCTATGATTTTCGGAAATGAACTTTTCGAGCGACGCAAATTTCGCTTCGACTGTTTTGATCAACAACAGGTATTCGGTTTCCTTTTGCATTTTTCCCTCCCACAAATAAAAGGAGCGCATTTTCGGTAAGACCTGAACACATGCGGCTAATCGCTCCGAAATAATTTTCTGCGCGAGATCTTCCGCTTCTTCGGAATTTGGACAGGTTGTAAGGACAATCAACATCGCGCTAAGCCCGAATGGGAAAAATATGGAAAGTGGAAAGGTGAAAAAGCGCTCTGCGCATACTCATCAAAACTCTTTAACCTTTTCACATTTTCCCTTCTTATTTTTTATTTCTTTTTCAATACTTCCGCGTAACCACCACTTTCAACCCACTTGAAAATCTCTGAAACGCGCCAGACGGGAAATGGATGCGAAAGTCCGGCATTAATTATGTCCGCCCAAAAGCGGTCGAGAGCGCTCTCGTCATAGCGTTTCTGAAATTCTTTTCCCTGTTCGAGAAAAAGGTTGTAATCAATCTTCGAGGCAAACGTTCCGCCGCAAAGTTTCATCATCGTTCGACCGATGACATGCGGATCCTGAACGACGAGAAGCGCCGCGCGATCACATGAAAGTTCTGCTCTCCGCATCCACGCAAGCAGAGCTCCGCGCATGGTTGCGGTAAGAAGGTCCTTCAGAATTCCCGCGATCGGAAGCGACGCTAATGGTATCGTTGCAACCATCAACATAAGCTGCGCGGCAGTGAGGTAAAGCACGTGTTCAGCGTGAATGTGTCCGACTTCATGTGCGATTACGGCTAAGGTTTCTTCATCGTTCAGCCTTTCGATCAACGATGAGTGAAGCACGATTACGGGTTTTTCAACTCCGCCGGTGAATGCATTCACGACCGGATTCTGCTGAATAAACAATTCCGGCATTTCGACCCCGAGCGTAGTGCAGGCAATCTGCAGTTTTGCGTGGAGATCCGGGCATTGCTCGGGCGTAACCTTCACTGCGCTTGCCAGAAAGTTGACGCGAATTGCGGATTCACCCGTTACCGAAAGCAGTTTCTTCAGCGCGGAATCGATTCCCGGAATCGCACGAAGCGCCGCCAAAGCTTTGCTGTCCGCCGGATGAACATAGTCATGCTTGGAAAGCTCCGCGAATTTCTTGTGCGGCGCATCGGAGAGATGCAGTTTGCATCGACCACACACTGCCTTTGTCTTTGCCGCGTCATCGCGGACGGCATTTTTCTGTCCGCAATAGCGACAACGAATATTTTTTCCCGGCGTAATTTTGTCGGAGGAGCTATCGGATTTTTTTCTTGGCATATTTCAGAAGTGTAGTTTACTCACATCAAAGTATTCAAAGAGACCTAACGCAAACGCGACGATAAAGTTTCGACCAATTCACGCCTGACAACACACAACCGCGCTTATCCGTTTTGCGAATTAAGCCGAACCACGGTCTCAATATGGTGCGTCTGGGGAAATAGATCGAGCGCGGAAACCGAGCCTATCGAGAATCCACCATCAAGCAGCAGCCTCAAATCCCTCGCGAGAGTTGCCGGATCACACGATACATAAGCAATAGCCCGCGGTTTCGATCGAAGTATTGCTTCAAGCGTTGAGCGCGATGCGCCGGCACGCGGTGGATCCAGCAAAACGAAATCAAGCGGGTCAGTCCGCGAATTGATCCATTCATCGACATTCGACGAAAAGAACTCGGCGTTTGTAATGTTGTTTCGTTGGGAATTTTCCCGCGCGAACTCGACCGACTTCTCGTTGTGCTCAACGCCGAAAACTTTCCCAAACCTTTTCGCCAGCGCGATCGTGAATATTCCAACTCCGCAAAAAAGATCCGCCGCCGAAGTTCCCGAGGCGTCGTTTGTGGCCACCTCTAATAGATTTTCAAGCAAGGATGAATTTGCTTGAAAGAAACTACCGGCGTTGTAACGAAACTTGCCGAAAGAGGTCGCAACTTCCAGTTCATTCTCCGGTTCGATAAGTTCAGGACACGAAATAGAAATGTTGGTTCCGTCAGTAGCTGCATCCAGCGTTGTTTTCCCGTCCCACAGTTCATTGAATTTGGTTTCTTTTTGACGCCGCGAAAGTTCATTCTGCAGGAGAGGATCAAGAATCGGACACTCTTCAACGTGAATAACATCATGCGAACTGCGGCGAAAATATCCGAGTTTATGCCGACGCGAATCCGCGTGCCACTGTGCGCGGGTTCGGTAGCCAAATTCATTTGGACTCGGAATTAATTTTATCTCCGGATGTGAATCTATCTTCCCGATTCGTTTGAAACAGTCCTCAATAATCGCAATTTTCGCTCTGAGTTGTTCCGAGTACGACATTTGCTGAAAATCGCAACCTCCGCAAACTCCAAAATGCCTGCAACGAGGCGTAACCCGGTTTTCATTTGACGATAAAACCTCGACGACTTCCGCGAACGCAACCTTACCTTTTCGCTCCGTGATCTTTGCAAGAACTTCATCGCCTACGGCGGTCAACGCTACAAAAACCGTAAGACCTTCGGAAAAGCCGAGACCAAATCCATTCGGCACGATCTTCAGTATCGAGACCTGTATCACTTCTCCGGCGGATTTTGCAGTTTGCGATTTCATTTCTTGAATAATTTAAAGGTAAAAAAGACTAAGTCGCGGAATATTCTGTTCATCGCGAAGACGCTTTAGCAACATCAGGTCGAAGGTACGGGAAAAAGTTTCCGCGTCCATCTTTTTCTTATAGACGGCGAGTTGCTCCTCAACCTTCGCCTCCAATTCCGGATTCGAACAATTCTGAATAAGTGCCTTATCAATCATCTTCTCGATATCGCTCAAGGCATTCTCAAGTATTTCGGGGTCAACAAAAGTATCGCGCGCTTCCTTTAGACGCGAAATCGCCCGCTCGAGAGTCTCACGAAAATCGCCCTGCGATTTTCCGTGGGCTATCTCAAGTGCGCGCAACGCACTCTTCAAATGCTCTTCAATATCGGCTCGGTTAAATACCGGCGCTTCGACCCGCACTTCCTCGCTCGATTTTCCAGCTTGCCTTTCGCGCCACTCATCATAGAGCGATTCGATCTCGTCGCGGCAATACATGAGCGTCTTTGGCGATCGGTGCTTTTTGGCTTTATTTTCCGCGGCGTCGAAAACATTTTCAATCCCGTGAAGCACAACGTGGAGCGGAACTCCGCGTTCTTTCCAGGACTCGATGAGCGCCCAATCGATCGGACTCAGCATCAGACTTCGTCCGCGGCGGCGAATAAAAGCTTCTTCGATCTCGGAAAAATAGTTGAAGTAATTCAAGGTATTTAAAACGATGTGCGCGTTTCTTTTCGGCTAACCGCCATCGGAAACGTCATAAAAATTTGTGTGCGTCGGTTGCTGATTGATGCTACGCGAGGCAAAAACGTTAGTCAAAAGAATCAATGTTTTGATGTGCGGAAGCGGACAACTTTTGTTACATTACTCCGCAATGACGACGCGCCGCGAAAAATTCGAAACTTCCTCCGGAATCGAGCTACCCGCTGACTTCAATCCCGATAATACGTATTTCGATTATGAGAAAGATCTCGGTGCGCCCGGTGAATTTCCTTTTACACGCGGCATTCGTGCCGATATGTATCGTGGAAAATTTTGGACGATGCGGCAGTATGCCGGCTTTGGCACGGCAGAGGAATCAAATCAGCGTTACAAATATTTGCTAGGTCAGGGAACGACCGGTTTGAGTGTCGCATTCGATCTTCCTACACAAATCGGTCTGGATTCGGATGATCCGCTTTCGACAGGCGAAGTGGGAAAAGTTGGCGTTGCCATCGATTCCCTTGAAGATATGCTTCGTTTGTTTGAAGGCATTCCGCTCGATCAGGTTTCTACTTCGATGACGATCAATGCCACCGCTGCGATTCTTCTTTGTCTTTATCTTGCGGTTGCGCGAAAAGAAAATATTTCTTTCGAGAAGTTAAGCGGGACAATTCAAAACGACATTTTAAAAGAATACATCGCCCGCGGCACTTATATTTTTCCGCCCAAGCCTTCGCTTCGACTCATCACCGACACGTTTTCTTTTTGCGCGAGAGAAGTTCCCAATTGGAATACGATTTCGATTTCCGGTTATCACATACGCGAAGCGGGATCCACCGCCGCGCAGGAAATCGCGTTTACGCTTGCTAATGGAATTTGTTATGTGGATGCGGCGATTTCCGTCGGTCTCAAAATCGATGATTTCGCGCCGCGTTTGTCGTTCTTCTTTAATGCCCACAATAATTTTCTCGAAGAGGTCGCGAAGTTTCGTGCAGCCCGCAGACTTTGGGCGCGATTGATGCGCGAACGTTTCAATGCGCAGAATCCGAAGTCGCAAACTTTGCGGTTTCACGCGCAAACCGCCGGATCGACTTTGACGGCACAACAGCCTGACGTGAATGTAGTCCGCACGACCATTCAGGCGCTTTCCGCCGTCTTGGGCGGCACCCAATCGCTACACACGAATTCGATGGACGAAGCGCTCGCATTACCTACGGAAAACTCCGCGCGTCTCGCCTTGCGGACGCAACAGGTTATCGCACACGAATCTGGAGTCGCCGATACCGTTGATCCGCTCGCCGGCTCTTACGCAATTGAACAGCTTACAAATCAGCTTGAGGAAAAAGCTCGCGAATACATCGAGAAGATCGATGATCTTGGCGGAATGTTGCGGGCAATCGAAACCGGTTATGTTCAAAGGGAAATTCAGGAATCGGCATTTCGTTTCCAAAAAGCAGTTGAAAAGGAACAGGAAATCGTTGTCGGTGTGAATAGCTTCCGATCGGACATAGTCGAGAAGATTCCGATTCTACGAGTTGATGAAAAAATAGAACGCGATCAAGTTGCTCGTTTGCGTGCGCTGCGGGAAAAACGCGATGCGGAAAAAGTAATGAACTCTCTGGCAAGTTTGAAATCAGCGTCGCAAACCGAAGAGAATTTACTTCCGAAAATTATGGCTTGCGTTGAGTCGTTTGTGACAGTTGGTGAAATCAGCAACTGTCTTCGCGAAGTATGGGGCGAATATAAAGAAGCCGTGACGGTCTAATCTCACTTCGGAGTGTTCAACAAAATTTTGAATCTTTCATAAGCCGCCTTCGAGAGCGCCTCACGATGATTCGGATGAGCGATTGAAATCAATTCGATCGCTCGCTGACGCAAAGTTTTTCCATAGAGATTGACTGCTCCAAATTCCGTCACCACCCAATGGAGATTCGCTCTCGTTGTAACAACGCCTGCACCTTGTTTCAAAAACGGAACGATCTTTGATTCGCCTTTGCTCGTAGTCGAGTTCAGCGCAATGATCGGCTTGCCACCTTCGCTCAATGAGGCTCCGCGAATGAAATCCATTTGTCCACCAACTCCTGAGTAAATCCTCGTGCCGATTGAATCCGCGCAAACCTGTCCCGTGAGATCGATTTCGATGGCACTGTTAATCGCGACAACACGAGGATTCCTTCGAATCACTGCGGGATCATTTACATATTGAACGTCAAGCAAAACCACTTCGGTATTGTCATCCACAAAATCATAGAGCCGACGCGAACCCATCAGAAAACTTCCTACCACCTTATTGGGATGAACTCGTTTCTTGCAGCCATTTACGGCACCGCTTTCAATCAAATCGATCATTCCGTCCGCAAACATCTCCGTATGAACGCCCAAATCCTTGTGGTCCTTGAGCGCATTAAGGACAGCATTCGGAATTGCGCCGATTCCCATTTGAAGCGTGGAACCATTTTCGATCAGCGCCGCGCAATTTTCTCCGATGGCTTTCTCCTCCGCCGTAAGCTCGTAAGCTGGCAAGATAGGAAGTTCTTCATCAACTTCGATCGCATAGTCGATGGCACCGATCGGTACTATACCGTCGCCATGAGTACGCGGCATTTTTTGGTTGAGCTGTGCGATCACGATCTTCGCATTTTGCATCGCCGCGAGTGAAACATCTACCGAGGTGCCAAGCGAACAATAACCGTGGCGATCGGGTGGAGAAACATTTATAAGCGCAACATCGAGCGGGAGAATTTTTCTACGAAATAGCAACGGAACTTCGCTCAAGAAGGTCGGTATATAATCCGCACCTCCGGAAGCGACGGCGGATCGAACGTTGGCGCCAACAAAAAGAGCATTCGCGTGGAAACTTCTTTCCATTCCGGGTTGCGCATAGGGAGCTTCGCCCTCCGTGTGGATGTGATAAATCTCCACCGACGATAATTCAGCGCTTCGTGCCACCATTTCGCGTATGAGAGTTAAAGGAGCGGCAGCAACGCTCTGTATAAAGACGCGATCATCCGATTTAATATGCTTGACCGATTCACTGGGCGATACGATTTTCATGAAATAATTATGAATTAATATACGTAAGAATTTCGACCATCTCAGAAACTTCACCATACTTTGGAAAAAAAATCACTTGGCGACTCGATATTTTCGGAAATTCCTGAAATACCGCTGATTTTCGTTAAATTTCGGGCAATCCGAAACCGAACGAACCATGATTTAAAAGCATAGTGACAAACATTGTTGGCATATGTTAAGTTGATGTGTGGGCTTTTTGTCCGCAACCCGCCCGAAAATCAGCTGCCTCTCCTCGAAATTCTTGCATCTTTCTTTTATTTCCTATGGAAAAACTGAACGAATATCTTCAGTCATTACTCAACAATTTCGGCTATGAGCTTCATCTCGAGCCGAATAAATCGCCGTATGTTCTTTCTGAAAAAGGTTCAACGGACGTGTCAAATGCTGCTTTGCTCGGCGCGCAAATCAGTACGATGGTGTTTCCCTTAATTCCACCCTCGGTGAAGAACCAGCTTCCTCACAAGCAGGAAGTGGATTTCGATCACGATCATCTCCTCGGAAAATTTAACTTTCGCGTCAAAAAATCTCCCGCCGGATTTATGGTCACTATCAGACCGACTTTGACAGAACCTGAGAATGAAACCCTCGAACAAGAAACCGGCTCCGAGACCGAGAATTTGGATTCCCCTGCCTCTTCCCCTGCCCCGACTCCAATCTCAAGTCAACACGAAATTGAGATTATTGCCGATCCCGCTCCTACAATAACCGAATCGAAACCTTATCAATTCGAGAATTATGCACCGCCGGCGAACGTTGCCCCGAACGAATCAGCGGTCGAAACAACCGACACGCTTTCCGCCGAAAAACAAATTGAAGATGCTCCTGTTATCGAAAACAAAAGCGAAGAAACTGCACTGAATACGGAAAAGTTCGATACCTCATCAATCGAGTCGAATGCTCCGATCGTTGAAACGCCGACATTCGAAACGCAACCGGCAAAGGAAAACATTGAGGATCTAATCATTCGCGAAGAGCCGCGTTTCGCGGAAACTAAAACTGCGGTTGATCAGATTCAACATCATGATTACCGCCCGGTTACCCACGATGTTGTTGACCATTCACCGGCACAAGTGATTGATCCGCAATCGAAGGCTCAGATGGAATCGCTCCTGAAACAGATGGAAGCGGTAGGTGCATCGGATTTGCATTTAGCTGCGGGAATGCCGCCAATGGTTCGCAAAGACGGCAAAATGCAGCCATTGACCGCTAACCAAGAAGTTCTTACTCCTGAGATGACGAATAAACTTCTATCTTCCATCACCCCAAAGAAAAATTTTGATGATTTCAACTCAAAGCACGATACGGATTTTGCTTACGACATTCCGGGTCTGGCGAGATTTCGTTCGAACCTCTTCATGGATCGAAAAGGAATGGGCGGAGTTTTTCGTGTAATCCCAACGGAAATTCTCACCGCTGAAAAATTAGGACTCTCACCCGCGATAATGAATCTGTGTTCGCTTTCGAAGGGTTTGGTGGTAGTGACCGGACCAACCGGAAGCGGAAAATCCACGACGCTCTGCGCGATGGTCGATCACATCAACAAGAATCGCGATGAACACATTATTACGATCGAGGATCCGATTGAATTCGTACACGAAAACCAAAAATGCCTGATAAATCAACGCGAAGTTCATAGCCACACGGCTTCTTTCAAAAGTGCTTTGCGGGCTGCTCTTCGCGAAGACCCCGATATTGTCTTGGTCGGCGAAATGCGTGATCTCGAAACTATTGCGATCGCAATCGAAACTGCGGAGACCGGTCACCTTGTTTTCGGTACGCTTCATACGACCACCGCTGCTTCAACGATTGACCGAATCATTGATCAGTTTCCCGCCGACCGACAGCAACAAGTTCGCGTAATGCTTTCGGAATCCCTCAAAGGAGTTGTTGCGCAGACGCTGCTGCCGAAAAAAGGCGGCGGACGAGTTGCGGCGATGGAAGTTTTGATCGTTACGCCGGCTATCAGTAATCTGATTCGTGAAGGAAAAACTTTTCAGATTCCTTCATCGATGCAAACTGGTAAAGCGCACGGTATGGTGATGCTCAACGACGCGCTGATCGAACATGTAATCAATGGCAACGTCGAACCGCGCGACGCATATTTAAAAGCAGTAGATAAGCCCGGATTTGAGTTACTGCTCGAAAAGAACAAACTCAAGCTCTGATTTCAGTGTTGGCTTTCTCAGGAAAAAAACGCCGTCGATCGAAAGGTCGTCGGCGTTAAATTTTTCACCAAAAACTCAGAAAATACGCCGGTTTTGCCGTTGTTATCTTACTTTTCGGAGAGGTGTTGACTCTGTTTGAATAATTCCGCGAAATCGGATAAAAGATAACAGTAAATCAATTTAAAACTTGTGGAAGTAGATCTATGAATGAGATTTCGGCGAGAGAACTAAAAGAGCGCCTGGAAGCGGGCGAGCCGTTGCAGATAATCGACGTCCGACAACCGGATGAATTTGCCTTTGCGCGAATACCGAATACGAAATTGATTCCCCTTGGCGAAGTGATAAGTCGCATGTCCGAAATCGATGCTAATTGCTGCACGATTATTCATTGCAAGATGGGCGGACGTAGTGCACGGGCGATTGAAGCGCTAAGGCAGGCGGGTTTTGCCGGAGAACTTCTGAACCTGCGGGGCGGAATTACCGCCTGGTCAAATGAAGTCGATCCGAAAGTTCCCAAGTATTGATTCGCAGAGTTAAGAAGCGCCTGCATTTTCTGTGGAGTTTCGAGGAAAAGTTCTAAATTGCTTCCTAGGGTTTGAAATTAAGTTCTTCTGACAGGCGGATTATCCTGGTATCTTTGTCAACCTTAGTTCTACACGACAATACCGGCTTGGTGCCATCGCGTGTTTCAATCCAAACCTGACAACTTGCGCACTCACCATTCCAACACAAATCGCTAATGGAAACAGTATCCATGGACAAGAATTGTAAACATCGCAGGAGCGTATTTTTTTCCGGAACCTCATAGAGCTCGCCGCATATTTCGATCGGAATTAGTTTTTCGTAGGGCTCAAAAATGTCTTTGTTCATCCTTCAGCAGTTTTCGTTTGAGATTGAGGATTGTCAAGTTTTGCTTCGCTTTTTGCCGATTGATAGACTGAGAGAGTTCACGGAGGAATAAGGTTAAGATGTCATTAGTTATTTACACAAAACCAGGCTGTCCCTACTGTGAAAAAGCACGTGAGCACTATCGACAAAGCAATATTGCTTTTACGGAATATGATGCGCAGAATGATTTGAAACGTCGTTCAGAAATGCTGGAGTATTCCGGAGGCGATTTGGTTGTTCCGTGCATTGTGGAAAATGGAAAGTATGTTCAGTCGGGTTGGGGTCCGGACCTGCGCGGCTGAACGATCATGATCGATTGATCGGCAGTTTGCCGATACTTGATTTAACTAGCTGAGCGAACGGGATGTCGGTTGGAAGTCGCCTGACTTTCATATCGGGTCATTCCTTGGCTTTTATGATTGGAAAAACGCTGAACCAATACAAAATTCTTGAAAAGCTCGGCTCCGGTGGTCAGGGGACAGTTTACAAAGCAAGAGATACAAAACTCGACCGTCTCACGGTGATCAAAATTCTCCCACCCGAAATCAACCCTAAGAGTGCAAACTTCAAACGCTTCGAACGCGAAGCGCGTCTTTGTTCGCAACTCGATCATCCAAATATTTGCACAATATTCGACTTCAATCATCAAGACAGTACTCATTACATCGCGATGCAATACGTTGAGGGAAAAAACGTACGTCAACTTGTAGCGGGACGACCCTTGGGAATAACCAGCGCTTTGAGTATCGCGATTCAAGTCTGCGATGCGCTTGCGTATACGCATGCGCGGGGAATCATTCACCGCGATATCAAAGCGGGAAACGTAATGGTCACCGATACCGGACAGGTGAAGATTCTGGATTTCGGTCTGGCGAAATTAATTGAAGAAGTGCACCAACGCGAAGGTGATAAATCTGACCTGACGGAGATCGGGATTCCTTACGGCACGGCGACCTATGCCGCGCCTGAGCAAGCCAAAGGCGAACGTACGGATCATCGTGCGGATATTTTTTCAACCGGC
>DAITAB010000157.1:0-5777 GCA_036824525.1 Pyrinomonadaceae bacterium | reverse complement strand
ATCTCCTCAAGAATCTCGTCGTAGTATTCGGTTCCGGTCAATACCAGAACGTCGCGCCAGTTTTTAGCAGCCGAACGAATCAAAGCAGGTCCGCCAATGTCGATCTGTTCAATCGCTTCATCGAGGGTGACGTCTGCTTTTTCGATCGCGGACTCAAATGGATAAAGATTTACGACTACCAGATCAATCGATTCAATATCGAATTGCTTGAGAGTGGCGTTATGCGATTCGTTTGCGCGTTTGGCAAGAATTGCGCCGTGAATTTTCGGATGGAGAGTTTTTACGCGACCATCGAGAATCTCGGGAAAAGCCGTTACATCGGAAACTTCCGTCACTTTTATTCCGACATCGCGCAGAATTTGAGCGGTTCCTCCGGTAGAAATTATTTCAACTTCAAAACTTCTCAGGTTTTGCGCAAGCTCAATTAAGCCGCTTTTATCGGAGACGCTGATCAGTGCGCGTCGAATTTTCGTCATCTCGGTCATATCGTAATTTCCAACAAAAAAGCGGTCAGGAATGACCGCTTGAACTTCGCGTTTTCTTCAGCGCCCTTTGCGCGGCGCGAAAAACAGCAGATTTGGGTCGTCACAACCGAAAACCGCAGCTACTAAAAAAAGAATCGTCCGAAAAACAGAATACTGAGTACGAAAGCGACGACGTAAATGACTATTTTAATTAAGCTCATAATAAAACTTCACTCTGCCAAAACGCCCGACAAAAAACCGCAATTGAAGTAGAATTCTAAAGCTGCGGGTTGCGGCATGTCAATTTCTGACGAGAAAAGTTGATAACAGCTTCGACGATGCAAACGCCGAAAACTATTTGATTTGAGTGATTAAAGTCTCGAAATTTTCAACGCGAATTTTGTTCTCCGTGGCGATTGGTCTCCTCGGCATACTGCCCTGTGAAGCGGAGGAATTTTCGATAGAAGTTCACGTAAATCCCGCAAAAGGGCGCGTTCAGATTGTTGGGAAAAGCCAAAAACCAATTTCAACGGGCACCATTATCTTTGAAGACTCGTATGCCGACGTAACAGGAATTTCGCAGCGAATTTCAAATTTTCAACTTCGCGGCGAAAAAGGCGAGGAGTTTTCTCCGGCGAAAACCGGCGCCGGAATTTTCGATGCAAAGAAAACTTTCAACGAATTTACTTACGATGTCAGCATCGAACCGCTTGCAAGTTTAACGAGTGCCGCACACGTTTCCTGGCTGACGGAAAAACGTGGGCTGTTGATGTTGAATGATCTGCTACCGACTTTTTCGTCATTGGCAAAGCAGCGGCTCATCGTTCGCATTTCGATTCCCGGCGGATGGAACGTTGAAACTTCAGAAAAGGAACTCGCCGGAAATCAATTTATTGTCGAGGATCCGCAACGCGCGATTTTCTTCGTGAGAAATCATTCGCAGGCGGAAGTTCTCCATCGCAAATTCAATGAAAGTGATCTTCAAATGGCGATCGATGGTGACTGGCTTTTCTCGAATGAGGAAGCGCTTGAATTCGCTACGTCGATTTTCGCAGAGTATTTAAAGATCTTCTCGCGGATACCGGCAAAGAAAATTCTCATCGTCGTCGCGCCTTTTCCGCAAAAAGCCGACGCAGACCGTTGGCGCGCGGAAACTCGAGGTTCAACGATTGTGGTTCTTTCCGGATCAATGCCGTTCAAAACTCTTGCGCTGCAGCGATTGCACGAACAACTTCGCCACGAGATTTTTCACTTGTGGATTCCGAATTCGCTCGCACTTAAGGGAGATTACAGTTGGTTCTTTGAAGGTTTTTCCATTTACAGAGCTCTGCGCGCAGGTGTTGATCTGAATCAGATTCGTTTTGAGGATTTTTTGTCGACACTTGAACGCGCAGCGCGAATTTCGAAAATTTCGCGGGCGGGAACGTCTTTGGTTCAGGATTCAAATTTTCGTTGGCAAATGAATTCTGCGCGAACAGAGGCGCGCGGAGTCTTCTTGGCATTTTTGTGTGATATCGCGCTTCTCCGGGAGAGTAACGGTAAACGCAGTCTCGACTCCGTGTTCAGGACGCTTTTTGTTCGGCACGGTATAGGAAATGAAATTCAGGATGCTAATGAGTCGATAGTGAAAATCCTGAAAGAATCGAAAGCGCTAAGCGAAATTGTTTCTTTGTCGATTGAGTCCGAAGGGAATTTGCGCGCCGAAAAGTATCTAGCCATGGCAGGAATGACCCTGGCGGACGGATTCGATATGAAGCTTCTCATAAACCCGAAACTTAAGGGACGCGAGAAAGCATTGTTGCGAAAGTTGGGTTATGATAATTGGAAAAAAGTGGCAATGAAAAAGGAATGAATCAGTTCAAATTAATCAGATTGCTCGTATGTTTTTCTGTAGTCGCCGGCGTCGGCGTCATGTCCGGCTGCGGGTTTGTCAGCGATACCTTCCAGAATTTCTTCTCTGCCGTGGGGTTTTGGGATGATGGAACGGTAATTTCGACCCGCGCGCAGATTCGTTCGTCCTATTCGGTTGTTGCTTCCGATCAGCTTGAGGTAAAGCGCGGACAGACTCTCGACATTCTCGAGGAATACGAATACGAAAAAGTTCGTTGGTATCGGGTGCGAGCTTATGACGATGATCGCACCGAAGGCTGGATCGAAGCCCAACATGTGATCACTGGTTCGGTGCTTGAGAAATCGCGTGAGATTGCGGAGAAGGACAAGAATATTCAATCGCTCGCGACTGCAAAACTTTTGTCTGCTTCTAATTTGCGTCTTTCGCCCGAGCAAAAGCCGGACAATATAATATTGAAGCTCGACAAGAATTCAGTCTTTGAAATCGTCGAGTGGAAGATGGTGCCGAAACCCGCCGATGATTCCTCGAAAAATGAGAACGACAAGCGAACTCCAACAACTCGAAATGAAGAAATCGAAGCGGCGCGCGAAGAAAATCAAGAAGAAGATCTAAACGACAAATATGATTTCTGGTACCGCGTTCGAATTAATCCTTCCGTTTCACCGGCGCCGGCAGGATGGCTTTTCGGCGGTCAGGTTGAACTGCAAGTTCCTTCGGAAATTGCGTTTTATCAAAATGAATCACGAAAATTCGTCTCGTGGAAACGATTGGACAGTTCGGATGTGGCGGATGTGACAACATCAAGTGACGGAACCCAAACTACCAAGCCGGGCAACTGGGTCGTTCTCGCACGCTCTACTGTGGCGCATTCCAAAGACGGAAACGAGCCGGACTTCGACATGATTCTCGTCCTCGGTTATGACAAGTATCGCGAGGAATATTACACCGCTTATAGGCAACCGGATGTTTGGGGAAAAATTCCTTTGCGTGTGGATGGTCCGATGGATAGTCGTGCCTTTACCGTTTTGCTTCGCGATGCGAATGGCGAGATGGAGGAAAAAAGATTCGTAACCTTTCGCGATCAGAAAGGACGTCTCCGATTGAATCCGCCGGATGTTTATGTAGAAAAGAAAGATGAGAAGAATGCAACGCGATGAATGAGCTACTGAACAACGAAACGCCTTTTGAGATCGAGATTACGGATGCTTTTGATCTTCATTCATTCGCTCCGCAAGAAGTGAAGCGCGCGGTGATTGAATATTTGTCGGAAGCAAGCAAGAAATTTAAAGTTGTCCGGATAATTCACGGTAAAGGAATCGGAGTTCAACGCGAAATTGTGAGATCTGTTTTGGCGGATTCTGCTTTCGTAAAGAAATTCAGCAATGCGGATGAATTCGGAAACTGGGGCGCCACAATCGTCTGGTTTAAGTGAGAAAGGATTCGTCTTATTGATCGCTAATCACATCTGCCCAAACTTCATTGTTTCGAACCGACTCGGCAGAGTCGAGTAATAATTGGAGCTTGGTGATCTGAAATTCGGCTTCTCGTATGCGAATCAACAGGCTATCCGATTGACTTTCAAGTTCGCGAATTTTTCGCTTTTGGCGATTATTGTATCGTTCGAGATGTGCGAGGTAAAAAAACTGAACTCCTGCGACAACCAGTAGAAACGCGATAAAAATCAGTGCGTAAAGTGTCATGGATTCCACTCCTAATTTCCGCCGTTGCGCGGATCAGCGCGACCTTTTCTGTTGCTCAATGAATGTTTATGATTATACGCAAAATTGAAAAAACGAAAAGCAGTCCGAAAAGAATAAACGACTCTGGAGAATCGGTATGCCAAAAATAGCTAATATGATCGAAAACACTCTTTCAAATATCAACCGACGCCGATTTCTTGTAACGACGGTTACGGCGGGCTTCGCCGTTGCGGTGCGTCCGATTCAGGCGCAATCCAAGATTACGACTGACGCTAACGGATTGATCGCGGGCGAAATAAAAATTCCTGTTAAAGATGGCGAGATTCCTGCTTATCGCGCGATGCCGGATCGAAAGGGAAAGAAATTTCCGGTCGTCTTGGTTGTGCATGAAATCTTCGGCGTTCATGAATGGATTCAGGATGTGTGTCGTCGGTTTGCGAAGCTGGGATTCATGGCAATCGCGCCGCAGCTATACGCGCGTCAAGGTGACGTTTCAAAAGCAAAAGATTTTCAGGAGATCATTCGCGGCGTAGTTTCCCGGGTGCCGGATTCTCAGGTGATGACTGATTTGGATGCGGCGGTTGAATATGCGCAGTCGAGCGGTTTCGGAAATTCGAAGAAATTGTCGGTTACAGGATTTTGTTGGGGCGGGCGAATTGTTTGGTTGTATGCCGCACACAATCCCAAAGTAAAGGCCGGTGCAGCCTGGTATGGAAGACTTGTTGCCGCGCCAAACGCGCCTGCGAATTCGCTTCAACCCAAAATGCCGATCGATTTTGCGAAGGAACTTACGGTACCAGTCTTGGGACTTTACGGCGGACTCGATACGGGAATTCCGCTCGACGGTGTCCAGCGAATGCAAGATGAACTAAAGAAAGGGAAGTCCAAATCGGAGATTATCGTTTATCCAAATGCGGAACATGGATTTCACGCCGACTATCGTGGAAGTTACAACAAGCAATCGAGCGAAGAAGCCTGGAAGCAATTGCTCGCATGGTTCAAGAAAAACAAGGCTTCCTGAATACTTTCTTGAAATGTTCCCGCTATTGAGACTTTAGTGAGTCAAAGCCGGTAACGAAAAGATGACAAACCCAAATTTACAGCTTATTTACACGCTTTTGTGCGACGATGTTCGCCTCGAAATGGGAAACAAGATCTCCATGATGGGCGTTTTCCAAAACATCATGGTCGAAAAGCTGCCGGTATCGCTGATAAAATTTGCGGTCGTCAATCACTGGCGCGGCGAGGGAAATCATCTGGCAGAGGTTCGAATTCTCGCGCCCGACAAAAATAATTTGGTAGTCACTTCACAGCCCACTGAACTGCAACTTCCACAAGGTGGTTTTACGGACAACGTAAGTTTTTTCGTAAACGTCGTTTTTCCCGCCGCGGGCACTTATTGGATTCAGACACTTGCCGATTCCATTGTGCTTGATGAATTTCCTCTGATTGTAACGGACGCGAAACACGTTGCGGCGATGAGTCCGCTCGATGAGGTTTCAGAAACAGTTAATTAAACCTTCTCCAAAATAGTTCGAGGGCTGAATTGTTTCAGCCCTCGCTTTTTTGTTTTCAAATACGAATCCAATTAGTTTTCTTTTGGTCTCTCAAGATTGAGGATGATCGAGAGTCTGTAAGCCGCAGCCGAATCAACCTCGATTTCCTTGCTCGCAGATTCGCCTTTCGCCGTCGCGGTCACGCGAAATCGCGCCGCGCCTTCGGGAAAACGAAAATTTATTTCGCCCGATTCGCCCGTGTAAC
>DAITAB010000027.1:0-18847 GCA_036824525.1 Pyrinomonadaceae bacterium | reverse complement strand
ACTTGATATGTAGCCTGCGCACCATGAATTGTGCGAAGCGACGACTGAGCCGAACCTTCGTTAGCAGCGCGACGCGCGGCAAGCAAGTTCGGGATAGCGATAGCGGCAATAATGCCGATGATAACAACAACGATCAAAAGCTCGATGAGCGAGAATCCTTTTTGATTTTTCATTTCAGTAAACAGTCTCCTAAAGATTTAGTTTTCAATTACCCTCTGTGGGCTCGCACCACATATTACAAGCAGCGTGCCAAAGGTCATCCGATTGTCGCGTTGTCGTTAATTGTTGTGAAAATGAAGGTTAGTCGATGTAAAGCATTCAATCACTTTGATTGCAGGATCGAGCGCCTAACTGCAAATCACAGTTTTCGGCAAGGTTACTATGACGGTTTTTGTCATTCGCAATGAGGAATGACAGGTGAGATGCGGTAAACCTACTCCAATGGCAAAGAGTGTCCGAGGGCTCCGGGTTCGAAGTGTACGAAAGCTTACTCAACACCGGTTCTCATTTGCGCCGAGAGAGAACGAATGTTGTGTTTGTCTAACAGATGCCGCAAGGAACGAACAGGCATTTTTAGAAGTTCAGCGGCCTTGGTTTGATTTCCGCTGGTTTTCCGCAGAGCTTCAACTACATACGTCTTTTCGAGGTTCTCGAGGTGAGCTGCCAGATTTACGCCGGCATCCGGTAGATTGAATTCGGAATTAATACGTTCAGGATTGTAATTAGTAATGTGATCGGGAAGGCGTTCGGGTTGAATTTCGTCGGAACGTTCGAGTGCCACGGCGCGTTCGATTGTATGTTCCAACTCGCGTACGTTGCCGTGCCAAGCATATTTCATCAACAGGTCGCACGCAGTTTCGGAGATGCGCATTGACCGACCAGCTTGTTCGCAAAACTTACCCAAAAAGTGTTGAATCAACTCGGGAATATCTTCTTTTCGTTCACGAAGTGGCGGCAAGTTAATCGGAATCACCGAAATCCGGTAAAATAGATCCTCTCGAAACGTGCCTTCCGCGACCATTGCCTTCAAATCGCGATTTGTCGCGGCAATGACCCGCGCATCGATAACGATTTCCTCATGTCCGCCTACGGGACGAACGCGACGTTCCTGCAATGAACGGAGCAATTTCACCTGCATTGCCGGTGACATTTCGCCAATTTCATCGAGAAAAATTGTTCCCTTCTGAGCAGCCTCGAAAAGCCCTTTTCGGTTACTGTTAGCACCTGTGAATGCACCTTTTACATAACCAAATAATTCAGATTCAAGTAATGTCTCAGTAAATGCTCCGCAATTGATGGAAATAAACGGTTTTTCCGCGCGAGGTCCCATGTCATGGATGGCGCGGGCGACAAGTTCTTTTCCGGTTCCCGATTCGCCGAAAATTAGCACCGTCGACTGCACTTCGGCTACCGCGTCAATCATCTGATAAACCGACTGCATCTTTTCCGAGTGACCGATGATGTTCTTGACGCTTCCGCGTTGACGTTGTGCTCGTTTGAAGGCGCGATTCTCGTCAATCAATGCCTGCTTATCAATAGATTTCTTAACGATCAGTTTGAGTTCTTCTACGTCAAAAGGCTTTTCGACGAAGTCATCCGCGCCTAGTTTGAATGCGGATCGAGCAGTTTCAACAGTGGCAAAGGCAGTCATTAGGATTATTCCTATATCGGGATAGGTTTCGCGCGCAGCGGTCAGGAGCGCGATTCCATCCATGTCCGGCATTTTAACGTCTGAGATAATAATGTCCGACGGATTTTCCTTCAGCGCTTCGAGCGCTTCGCGTCCGTTCATAGCGGTTCTAACGCTGTGTCCATCGGATTCAAAAACGAGAGTTAGTAACTGGCGGTAACTTTGTTCGTCGTCAACAATCAAAAAATTCGACATTTGTGATAACCAATTTTCGAGGTGGCAGTGTTCTTTGTGGAGTGAAATGACATGACGGACATTTTCCGTCACTTGTTATTTTCACAGAAAACATCGTAGCTTTTCAAGAAAAATAAAGCTAACTACGGAAATACTGCGCTTATTGTGGAGTCATTTTAGGTGACTTTGATTTTTCAACGACGCGTGATTACACTCAACGAGTTTTTGGAATGGTACAAAGATTAGAAGACTATGAAGATTCACGAATATCAAGGAAAAGAAATCCTCAGGAGTTTTGGCGTAACGGTTCCGCGGGGAATTGTTGCTCGCAGCCGAGAAGAAGCCGAAAAAGCGGCGAAGGAACTTGGCACGGAAATCTGTGTAGTGAAAGCGCAGATTCACGCCGGAGGTCGCGGAAAAGGCGGCGGCGTAAAACTCGCGAAGTCGCCCGCGGAAGCCTCAGAGATTGCTTCGAAGATGCTCGGAATGATGTTGGTCACGCACCAGACCGGACCTGAAGGACGGGAAGTGAAAACGCTTCTGATCGAAGAAGGTTTACCAATCGACAAAGAATTCTATCTCGGAGTAACGCTTGATCGGGTTAGTGGACGAAATGTTTTCATGGCGTCATCCGCTGGCGGAATGGACATTGAGAAGGTCGCAGCGGAAACGCCGGAGTTGATTTTGAAAGAGACGATTGACCCATCCGTTGGACTTCGCCCGTTTCAAGCGAGAAAGCTTGCGTTCGGTTTAGGAATTCCAAATGAACTGATTAATCAGGCAGCGGGATTCATGTTAAAGCTTTACGACGCTTACGAAAAAATCGACGCGTCGTTGCTTGAGATAAATCCGTTTCTTCTCACAAAAGATAAACGACTCATCGCGCTTGATGCGAAAATAAATTTTGACGACAACGCAATGTTTCGCCACAAAGATTTTGCGGAACTCCGTGATTTAAACGAAGAGGAACCACTCGAGATAGAGGCGTCGAAATTCGACCTGAACTATATCAAGCTCGACGGAAATATTGGCTGTATGGTCAATGGCGCAGGACTCGCGATGGCAACGATGGACATTATAAAACTTGCGGGCGGCGAGCCGGCGAATTTTCTCGATGTCGGCGGCGGCGCTTCGCAAGAGAGAGTGGAAAATGCGTTTCAGATTTTGTTGGCAGACAAGAATGTGAAAGCCGTTTTGATTAACATCTTCGGCGGTATTGTTCGTTGCGATATGGTTGCGCGTGGAGTGGTCGAGGCAGCGAAGAAGCTCAACGTAAAAATTCCCATCGTGGCGCGGTTGGAAGGTACAAATGCTGAGGAAGGAAAACGCGTCTTGCGCGAATCCGGAGTTAACATTCTCTCGGCGGATTCAATGGGAGACGCGGCGGAAAAAGTTGTTGCTGCCGCTCGCTGACGCGAAAATTTTCGAGGTGAAATGCAAACAGGTGTGCCGGGAAATCTTCCTTGCACACCTGATTGTTTTTGGTCAGCGAAATACTCCGCGCTGTTTCATAAGTTCAACGAGCGAGCGATACGATCTCAACCGAAATGGGTTTTGCATTAAGCTTCGCGAGTAATAACTCGCTACTCAACAGGCGTTCGGTTTTCGACTTTGGTAATTGCCTTCCGTCGCCAAAGCTGAGCCAGACTTGTCTCAAAAAGTAATCTTCGCCGTATCGATGAAAAATTACGCGAGGTTGCGCTTTTCTCCCGAGACTCGAAAGTGAAGCCACCGGCAATATTGCAACGGCTCTGCCTTCGAAATCCGGGCGCACTATTAAGGCTCCGTTTGATTCCTTACTAATCGTATATGTTCCAGCCGAAAGATTCCGGTCATTCACGGAAAATTCGAAGGGAATTTCTACGCGAATAAGTTGTGACTGAGAGCGAGCATCACTTGCGAACACGACCAAACTCAATGCCGCCAAAATGATTCCGTTTAGATATGTTTTGATGTTTTTCATAACCATTTGATCCTCACTTTCTTTGCGTTCATTAGCGGATCATCCGCTTCAAGCTTGTTGGTTTCGAAAAGGTTCGTTTCGGCATTTGCCACCTTTTCTTTTCCTCTTTCACTTACTAACGCGACGAAACAGAGAAAAATGGCTCAGACTATCTCGTAGTTTCAAAGATTTTTGGCGAAGTCGCTCCCCGATTTGAATCAATTAAGTGAAACTCGAATGGCGATAAAGGCGTTTATCACTATGTGACCAAGATTTGAACGCTTATTAATCTTTGACTTTGTCCGGACGAGGAGACTCGCCCCGAATCTTGTCGTTTTCGGCTCTGGTGTAGGAATATGAACGACTTACACTCATCGAAAGACGAAGTAACCCGAAATCTCCGCGCGTGGAGTGCGGGTGATAAAGACGCGCTCGATAATTTACTTCCAACCGTTTACAGTGAGCTGCATCGACAGGCAAGCGGATTCATGCGGCATGAACGCGCCGATCACACCCTTCAAACAACAGCCCTTATTCACGAAACTTTCCTTAAACTTATCAATCAACACGACGTGGATTGGCAGAATCGCGCGCATTTCTTTGCTATTGCATCAAAAGTAATGCGGAGAGTTTTGCTTGATTACGCAAGGGCGATGAACCGCGGTAAGCGTGGCGCGGGCGTCGAAAAGGTTGTTTACGACGAAACGCAAAAAACTTCCGCGAGCGCCGCGAAGCCGGTCGACATATTGGCGTTGGACGAGGCTTTAACACGTCTTGAAAAGATCGACGAGCGCGAAGCGCGCATTGTGGAGTTGAGGTACTTCGGCGGGTTAAGCGTAGAAGAAACCGGTGCGGTCTTGAATATTTCCGCCGCGACCGTAAAACGAGAATGGAGTTTTGCGAAGGCTTGGTTAAAACAAGAACTCCTGAAAACGAAAGATTTATGACTGCAAACCGCAACAAAAAAATGAAACGTCTTTTTGATTTGGCTTTGCGGCATCCAAAGGAGACACGGTTGGATTTCGTCCGGAAAAGAAGTGAAGACCCCGGATTCTGTGAGGAACTCACTAAGATGCTTGATTCCTATGATAGCGAGTTTATGGAGCTTCCGGCGGTGGGGGAACTTGCGGAGATTGTTTTGAAAACGCATTTTACAGCGCTGATGCCGGGCGAGCTTTTTGGACACTACGAAATTATTCGGCAGATTTGCGTCGGGGGAATGGGAGAAGTTTATCTTGCCCGAGACAACCGACTTGGACGAGATGTCGCGATTAAACTTCTTCCGATCGAGAGCCTCGCGGATCCGATTGCAAATATTCGTTTACTACATGAAGCTCAGGCAGCCGCCCAACTTAACCACAAGGGAATTTGCGCGATACATGAGTTGAATTCAATCGGCGGAAGAACTTTTCTTGTGATGCAGTACATAGAAGGAACTACGCTTAAGCAGATCTTGAAGAATGGTCCGATCGATTTGCGATTGGCGATATTGTATGCGGAAAACATCGCGGAGGCACTTGCCTATGCTCACTCGCATAATGTCATTCATCGCGATATAAAACCGGAAAACATTTTGATTGACGATAAATTCGAAACGAAGATTCTGGATTTCGGAATTGCGAAAATTGTTCCTGCAAACTCAACTTTAAACGAACAGGAAAAGGTCACGAGTTTACTTCGCGCCGAGACTTTCGGAACGATTGGTTACATGTCGCCGGAACAGTTACGCAGAACAGGGACAGACAGTCGCACGGATATTTGGTCTTTGGGCGTGGTTTTATACGAAATGATCGCGGGAGAAAGACCGTTTAAATCCGCTACAACCAACGACGAAATTGCGGCAATCTTAACCTCGGAACCTCGTCCAATTGAGGAAGCAAGTAATGAGATTTCGCCTGAAATTTCTCGTTTGATTATCAAGGCGTTGCGGAAGAATAAAGAACATCGTTATCAGTATATGAATGATTTGCTCTCGGATCTCAGGACGATACGAAAAACGCTGAGTGTTCCGAAAACACACCCAATTAAACCTTCATCGGCAAGATACCATACGCGCTTCGGGAATTGAGTTCCCAAACGTTTTCCCTGAATTTTTTCTCCACAAAACCGTTTGATTGAATTGGTTTTTTCGTCGGGAGTTTCAGCGCATTCTCGGATTTGCCGTTGACAATAGCCGGGTGAATTTATTCCGTTAAACTTTTTGCTCGGCGATAACGTTTAACCAAGAAGAGACATCTAAAAATAGAAGGCGGAATATGCTGGAAGGATCGCAATTCGGACAATACGAACTCGAACGCAAAATCGGCGAAGGCGGAATGGGTGAAGTTTATCTTGCACACGATTCGCGCCTCGAGCGCCGCGTTGCGATAAAAGTACTGCCGGTCGAAGCTTGTTGCGATCCTGAAAAAGAGAAACGCTTTATGCAGGAAGCCAGGACCGCTTCCGCACTCAATCATCCGAATATCATTACTATTCACGACATTGGTAAACATGATGGTCGAACTTACATCGCTACAGAGTTGGTTGATGGCGAAATCTTGCGACACCGTATCGAACGCAACGAAATAAGCCTTATCGAATGTGTGGTAATCGCCGAGCAGATTGCTTCCGCACTGTCAGCGGCACACGATGCGGGAATCGTACATCGCGATATCAAACCGGAGAACATAATGATCCGCAAAGACGGATACGTAAAAGTTCTTGATTTCGGTCTCGCAAAGATCTCCGCTTTTGCGGGTGGTGCGGAAGCGGAAACTGTTCGACTTGTAAGAACCAATCCGGGAATTGTTTTGGGCAGCGTGAGATACATGTCGCCCGAACAAGCGCGCGGTAAAGACGTTGATCAACGCAGCGACATCTGGAGTCTCGGCGTTGTGTTATACGAAATGTTGACGGGGAAATTGCCTTTCGAGGGAGAAACCGTTAGCGATACGCTGGCGAATATCATCCATTTGGATCCCGAACCGCTGACGGATTTGCTTGGCGATGAATTTCACGATCTTCAAAGAATTATCCGCCGTGCTCTTGAAAAAGATCGCGATGAACGATATCAGACGATCAAGGATTTATATCTTGACCTGAAAGAAATTCGCCGCGAGCTTGAGCAAAGCTCTTCAGGCGAAAACGTTTCGCCGCGCAACTTCACCAAAAGTGGAATTGTCTATGGCTCCGGTAGTTCAAATGGACGCGCGGGTTTAACTTCAACGATTAATCAAAAGAAAATCACCGGAGGAAGAAAGGTCGAAACTAAAACACATCAGGATTCCGCCGAACTTATTCGCGAAAGACGTTCGCGCCGGATTTGGCAGAACAGTCTGCTTGGAATTCTTTTGGTCACCGCTTTGGGTTCGCTAGCATATTTTTCCTCGACGATGTTCGGAGGAAAACCTTCGGATGCCACAAACGCATTTGTTAACGCAAAAATTTCGCGTCTCACTAATGATGGGCAAACAGTTACACCCTCAATTTCTCCTGACGGAAAATACGTAGCTTTTTATAAAGGGGAAGTTGGTGAACGGAGTTTGGTTGTTCGTCAACTAGCCACTGAAAGCAGCGTAGAGATCGTTCCATCGTCGGAAAAGTTGTGGGCAAAGCCGGTTTTCTCGCCCGATGGAAATTTTATTTATTACCTTACTATCGAAAAGGCGATTGGATTTCTGAACAAGATTCCAACTCTGGGTGGGGCGCCCCGGCAGATCTTGGTTGATGTGGATTTCCCGCCGACTTTTTCACCTGATGGAAAAAATATTGCGTTTGTACGTCATGATCCAAAAAACAACACGGATCTTGTTGTGACAGCTTCAAGCGATGGATCGAATCCGCAGACTCTTTTGAACTCGAGGGACGTAGGATATTCCGCTTTTGGAAATATTGCATGGTCGCCTGATGGCGCGAGGTTGTTGATAACTACGTTGAAACTTAAGGGTGGAAACGTAAATGAACCGCACAGTTCGGTGAAGGAGTTTACGTTTGCCGATAAGCAAATTCGAGAGACGGCTGCCGGAGTTTTCGTAGAGATTAATGATATCGGATGGTTGCGCGATGGTTCGGGATTTCTGTTGAATGCGACGGATAAGATCGAATCGCCATCGCAAATCTGGCTGGTGAAATATCCAAGCGGCGAAAAATCGCGCGTTACGAACGACGTAAACGAATACGCGGGTCTCAGTCTTTCCGCCGACAATGCGAGTTTGGTGACAATCAAATCCGAAGTTGCGACGAGCTTTTGGTCAGTTGATCCCAACTCAAAAGATACACGGCAGATTACGACGGAGAGTAATGCCACTGAAGGACAATACGGTTTCGATATTTTTCCGGATGAAAGGGTTTTATACACACAAAGAGCCGCCGATGGATCGATTGATTTGATGACGATGAACGCGGACGGAACCGATCGTAAATTGCTTACCTCATCATCAAAATTTAATCTTCGCCCAAAAATTACGTTCGATGGGCGCTACGTTGTCTTCGTTTCAACCAGAACGGGCGCGGCGCAAATCTGGAGAATGGATTCGGACGGTAAGAATCCGGTTCAACTGACGCATGGCGAAGAATATGTAAATCAAGATCCGCAGATCACGGCTGATGGAAAATTCGTGATTTTTATGAGAATGCCGCTCAATGATACACCCGCGCATTTTGCGAAAGTTTCGATCGACGGCGGAGAAGTAGCTTCTTTAACGAATGAGACGGAAGACTATAATTTCACGCCGCGGCTCTCACCCGATGGAAAGCGAATCGCATACCAAACAATTGCATATACGCAAGGCAGCGCCGAGAGCAAACGCGTTATAACCGTGAGGGATTTCGTTAATGGCGAAATAACCGGCGAGCCAAAGGAATTCGACCTTTCAAAAGGTGGAAATTTTATTTGGAATCCGGACAGCAAATCGCTGACGATTCCGAACATCGAAGGAGCACAAAATCTCTACTCACTCAACCTGGACACCGGACAGACGAAACAAATAACCCATTTCACGTCGGGCAAGATTGCGAATTTTTCGTGGACGAAAGACGGCAAGAAACTCATCATGACACGCGCATCCGTGAGCAATGATCTTGTGCTTATTCAAAATCCCAACGCTTCGGCGAAAACCTTTTGATGGTTGTTCGGTCTTCAAACCTCAGATAGACTTCTCCTGCTTCATATTATTTCCGGCACAAGGAAACTTCATGGCACGAATTACGTTTTGGGGCGGAGTGGGATCGGTTACCGGTTCGAAATATCTACTCGAACATAACGGAAAGAAAATTCTCGTTGACTGCGGTTTGTTTCAGGGCGACAAAGAATTGCGCGAGAGAAACTGGCGTGAACCGGAATTTCGCGTGAGCGAAATTGATGCAGTTATCATTACTCATGCGCATGTCGATCACACCGGTTACTTACCTCGACTCGTAAAGCTCGGTTACCGCGGTGCGATTTTTACATCGCGCGCGACCTGTGACCTTTTAAAAATTCTTTTACCCGATTCCGGGAGACTGCAGGAAGAAGAAGCCGATTACAGAAATCGTCACGGATTGACGGTCCACAAACCCGCGCTGCCGCTCTATGACGAACGCGACGCGAAAGAAACTTTGAAATATCTCCAACCGGTCGCCAATGATGGACAGCCTGTGGAGATTTGCCCGGGATTTCGCGCGAGTTTCCGCGTTGCTGGTCACATACTCGGCGCGAGTTTGGTGTTGGTTGAAATTGCCGGCGCGACGCGATTTCTTTTCAGCGGCGATTTGGGGCATTACGATCAGCCGATTGTGAAAGATCCCGCGCCGCCGCCAGCCTGTGATTATTTGATGTGCGAATCGACTTACGGAAATCGGCTTCATGGCGATATCTCTTCGGAAGATCAGTTTGTTGAGATGATTCACGCCGCAGTAAGACGCAAGGGTCCGATTCTCATTCCAGCTTTTGCGATCGGTCGCACTCAAGAAGTTTTGTATATGATTCGCGAGCTTGAAGATGCCAAACGAATTCCCGTGTTACCGGTACGCGTTGATTCTCCGATGGCTGCGCAGGCGACTCAGGTTTACAACCGCTTCACTGAAGAACACGACGAAGAATACGCGTCAATTCTGATGAAGAAGAAACATCCTTTGCGCACCGGTTCGATGCAAACCGTTTCGACTCGCGAGGAATCGAAGAATCTCAATGAGGAACGCGGAACGCGGATTATTATTTCAGCTTCCGGAATGATGACCGGCGGACGAGTGCTTCACCACGCGATGCGAATGTTGCCCGATCCCAACGCGACGGTTGTGTTCGTTGGCTTCCAAGCGAAAGGAACTACGGGACGAAGAATCCAGGACGGCGAGCGGGAAGTGCGCATCATGAAAGAATGGATTCCGGTCAGGTGTCACATCGAGAAGATCGAAGGATTTTCCGCTCACGCAGATTGGAAAGCCGTTTTGCGTTGGCTCGAAGGATTACCGAATGCGCCGAAAACGGTTTTCACTACACACGGTGAGCCGGAAGCCGCCGCCGCCATGGCGCAGCATATTCGCGATCGTTTTGGTTGGAATGTCGTGGTGCCGGAATACGGAAAAACGGTGGAGCTTTGAGCGCAGGTGAAAAAGTGAAAACGTGAAAATGTGAAAAAATCCGGTTACAACTAGGCATTCAACTTTTTCACTCTTTCACTCTTTCACTCTTTCACTTTTTCACAGTTGCACATTTGCGCTTTCATTCATACCTCAAGCACTCAATCGGATCGAGCTTCGAAGCGCGCAAGGCGGGAAAAACTCCGAATACTAATCCGACTCCGATCGAAACCGTCAAGCCAGAAATAATCGCCCACAATGGAATCGAAGCCGGAATGCTCGGGATGAGCAGAATGATAAGTTGTGCGATTCCGATCGCGAGTGTCACGCCAATCAGTCCACCGAAAAATGTCAGCGTCATTGCTTCAAGAAGAAACTGCAAAACGATTGCGCGTTTCGTCGCGCCGATTGCTTTTCGAATGCCGATTTCCTTGGTGCGTTCGGTTACCGAGACGAGCATAATGTTCATCACGCCGATTCCGCCCACCAGCAAACCAAGACTTGAAATTGCAATCGCAACCAAACCGACCATCGCGGTGATCGAATCGAATTGCTCAACAAATTTGCTCGCCGTCTTAATATCGAAATCGTTGGGTTGATCGAACTTTACTCCGCGCCGTTGACGCAAAACCGACTCGGAATCTTCCAAAGCCTCATTTAGACGTCCCGATTTAGCCTGGATAATCTGGAGAAGATATTCGCGTTGCGGCGCGACTTTTCGAGCAGTCCGGAATGGAAGAAATACTTTTCGGTCTTCTTCGTTTTCTCCGAAAAAACCCGCCTTTCGTTTTTCTAAAACTCCGATAACTTCCCAGGTTGTTCCGTTCATGCGAACAACTTTGCCCGAGATTTTTTCCTGTGCATCCGGAAAAAGCGCCTCCGCCGCGTCAACTCCGATGACCAAGACGTTTCGCCGCTGGTAATTATCAAGTTCACTAATGAATCTGCCTTCACGCAAAACGAGATTGACAACCTTTGCGTAGTTTGGCGAAACACCGTCGGTGTTAGCCCAACGGTAATTCTTGCCTTCGTATTTAATATTATCGTCAAAACTAGAACCGAAATTTCCAATTCCGGGAGCGACCAAAGCAATGTCGTCCACTGCAGTTGTTTGTGCCAGTATCGAATTCGCGTCGTCTTCGGTTAGCGGTTTGCGATTGCGTTCGGAGCGGTCACTGTTATCGAAACCGGTTGTAAGGTGAAACGCGTAGATGTTGTTTGTTCCGTAATCTTCGATGGTCGCGATTATCGATTGACGCATACCGGTCAGAATCGAAGCAACGACGATTGCGGTCATTACTCCGACGACGATACCCAAAATCGTCAGGGCAGACCGAAACTTGTTCGCCCGGACGCTGTCCAGTGCCATCTTCAAAACTTCCGACGATAATGAAGTTGAAAATCTGATAGGTTTTATCCTTTCGTCAAGGCGACAATCGGGTCGAGTCGCGCTGCCTTCCATGCCGGATAAATTCCCGCGACGATGCCAATAATGCTCGAAACGGCAACCGAAAGCACAACGTAAGTTATGGTTACTGTCATCGTGATTCCCGCCGCCAAAGTGATTATTAGCGTTACGCCAATCGCCAAGAACAATCCGAATATTCCTCCGACCGCGCAGAGGAGAGCCGACTCGATTAAAAACTGCAAGAGAATTTGTTTACGAGTTGCGCCCATGGCTTTTCGCAATCCGACTTCAAAAGTCCTCTCGGTCACGGATACGAGCATTATGTTCATCACTACAATTCCGCCGACGATCAAAGTGATCAACGTAATCGGAACAACTACGACCGCAATGCTATTTGTAAATTGATCAATTTGTCCGCCGAGTTCCTTCGTATTAACCAATCCAAAATTATCCTCTTCGCTGCCCACGAGACCACGTTTATTTCGCAAAAGAGTTCGCGCTTCTTCGATCGCGATATCAAAAGTCTCCGGTGAAGATCCTTTTCCGTGAATCTGCAAACCGTTTGGTCCATTGCCAAAAATCTGCGCGTGAAGGGTGACCGGAATATATATCGCACGGTTAAATGAGCTGCCCGGAAGTTGCCCGCGCTTGTCTTCGAGCCCGACGATATTAAGCGGTATGCCGCGAACTTTGATTGTTTTACCGATCGGCGAAATTCCGTTGAAATATTTTTCGCGGACGTCATCGGCGATAACGCAAACTTTTGCCGAACGCAGTTCTTCGTCGACTGAAATAAATCTGCCTTCGATGATTACCTTGTCTTCGATGATCTCGAAGTTTGAGGAGACACCGTTGACCGTAACCGAAGGCATCTCGACTCCGTTTTCATTAAGGTCGGTTGAATTAAACATCTGCGCACCAACCGCCGAACAATTTTTGCAGTTTTGCGATAGATATTCGTATTCATCCCAAGTCGGTTTTTTGTTTCGGCGATTCGCTCGCTCAAATGCGTCGTCTTCCATCCTTCCCGAAAACGCCATCCGCGCGATCATAAAATGATTGGTGCCGAGAACTTTTGAAATCTCTTTTGAAACATAAGAATTCAATCCGCTGATCGACGCGCCGACTACAACAACGGCTGCGACTCCAATGATGATTCCGATCAAGGTCAAGAACGCCCGGAGTTTGTGTTCGAGAATCGAACTTACCGAGATTCGGAAAGCGTCGAAGTAAAAAGAGGTAAGCGCCGACATAAAGTTTCACAAGCGTCAAGGATGCTTACGCTTACGAAGGCGTAAAGGTTCAATAAAATGCCCGCGAGGTCACTTGGGAATGAAAAGTGTGTGCGTGCTATACTCACGTTTTATTTTTTCAGCCATCAGTTTGGAGAAAAGTTTTGAGCGTATTAGTTGACAAAAACACACGGGTAATCGTGCAAGGCATCACCGGCAAAGAGGGAACCTTTCATACGCAGCAGATGATCGCTTACGGCACGAAGATTGTCGGCGGTGTAACGCCCGGCAAAGGCGGCACGACGCACGAAGGCGTTCCGGTTTTCAATACAGTCGCAGACGCGGTGCGGGAAACCGGTGCGAATGCTTCGGTAATTTATGTTCCATCGGCTTTCGCCGCGGACGCAATTATGGAAGCGGCGGACGCAAAACTTCCGCTCGTCGTTTGCATCACCGAAGGAATTCCCGTCGCGGATATGGTGAAGGCAAAAGAATTTTTGCGCGACAAAAATACGCGAATGATCGGACCGAACTGTCCGGGAATTATCACACCGGAAGAATGCAAAATCGGAATTATGCCCGGTCACATACATAAGAAAGGTAACGTTGGAATTGTTTCGCGTTCGGGAACGCTCACTTATGAAGCGGTCGGACAGACTGTTGCGGTCGGTCTAGGACAGTCCACCGCAATCGGAATCGGCGGCGATCCGATTATCGGAACAACGCACACCGACGCGCTAAAACTTTTTGCCGAAGACGACGAAACGCACGCGATCATTATGATCGGCGAAATCGGCGGAACCGCGGAAGAAGACGCCGCCGCTTGGGCGAAGGAAAGCGGACTCGCAAAACGAAAACCGATCGTCGCGTTTATTGCGGGACAAACCGCGCCGCCGGGACGAAGAATGGGACACGCAGGCGCAATCATCTCCGGCGGAAAAGGAACCGCGGCGGAAAAGATGAAGGCATTAGAGGAAGCGGGAATTCGCGTCGTGAAATCGCCGGCGGATATTGGAAGCGCTGTAAAAGAACTAGTTCGTTGAGCAATTGATAATGAAATTTCAAATAGATTTACAATAATTTACAAAGGAACACTGCGAAAAAAAATGAGCAACTTAACATTTGGAATCATAAAGCCCGACGCGACACGCGCGGGAAAGTTTGGAGCAATCACGCAAAAAATTTGTGACGCAGGTTTCAAAATTCGTGGGATGAAATTAATCCATATGACGAAAAAAGAAGCCGAAGGATTTTACGCCGTGCATAAAGGTAAAGGTTTCTTCGAGGAGCTTACGACTTTTATGTCCAGCGGACCGTGCGTGGTTTTGTGTCTGGAAAAAGAAGGTGCGGTGAAAGCCTGGCGCGATCTTATGGGCGCAACCAATCCTGCCGACGCGGCACCGGGAACGCTTCGAAGAGAATTCGCAACGTCAATCGGAGAGAACGCAGTTCACGGTTCCGATTCGGACGAAAACGCCTCGATTGAAATCGCGTACTTCTTCAGTCGGCTTGAACTCGTTTAGTAATCAAGGTGTAAGATACTTTACAGTTTTATCTGTAACCTTCGAATGCAAAAAAGTCATAACAAATTCAGACTTGGAGGACGTAAGTAATCACAATGAAAAAATGCCCGGTATGTAAAAAGTCCTATGATGATTCGCTGCGTTTCTGCCAAGCTGATGGAAGTGCGTTGGTGGAAGAAGCGGAGCCAAAGGTCGTTGCGGATGATCCTTTGAAGACGATGGTTTCGGGAAGGCGTCCGCCACTCGAAGAAGATATTCTTCAGCTTCCGGATAGACCGGGTCGAAAAAGCCGCGGATCGGAGGATGATAAATCTCATCAAACAGGTTCGCGTTCAACGTCTTCTCAATTACCGCCTCCGGAATTGCCGAAATTCAGTGAGCCAAGTTTGAGTCAACCAAATTTCGGCGACCTTAGTTCACCAAAACCGACTTCGCCTTTTGAATCGCCAACCAAACCGCAAACGTCAGAGCCATTTTCACAGTCGTCTTACGCGACACCTGTCGAACGTCTCAGTTCGCAATTTCAGACTCCTGAATGGACGCCGCCACCTGCTCCGATTGCATCGTGGCAAGATCAGGGGCTGGGTTCACAGACGCCGTTTGCTCCGCCAATGGCAACCGCGGGATTAAATCAGACGCTTCCGATTGTCTCGCTCGTTTGTGGAATTCTTGGTTTGTGTTGTGTTCCGGGTGGAATCGCAGCGATCATTACTGGTTATCTCGGAAGACAGAACGCTTTGAATAATCCTAATCAATACGGCGGTGCGGGAATGGCATTAGCCGGAATGATCTTAGGCGGCATATCGATCGTGCTAACGATTGTTTGGATAATTTTTCAAATAATGTTCGGCGCGTTTGGCGCGATGCAAGGAATGTAAGAGAGAAATATGTCAATCATTACCGATGTTATTCAATCAACTAAAGCAGTCATGAAAGGAATGCGTATTACGCTTTCGAAGATGCCGCAAAAGAAATGGACCGTGCAATATCCGGATGTGCCGGTTACTGTGCAGCCGCGTTACCGCGGTCAGCATCTTCTCCATGTTGATGAAAACGGAAAAGAAAAATGCGTTGCATGTTATTTGTGCGCCGTCGCGTGTCCATCTGATTGCATTTACATTGAAGCCGAGGATGACCCGCGTCCATACGAAGAACGCATCGGTCGCGATAATCGCTACGCGAAGGTTTACAACATTGATTACGGTCGCTGCATCTTCTGCGGTTTTTGCGTGGAGGCATGTCCAAAAGATGCAATAACTCACGGTTATAATTTCGAACTTTCCGTTTACAACCGGGCAGATCTTCTTAAGACAAAGGATGACCTCCTGATTACAAAACAAGTCCAATCTAAAAATTATCGGGTCGCGTTTTCCGGTGAGGATGTCGATTCGGAATTCAAAGAAGTCTAGGGAAGTTAAAAACGAAAAGTTGATAACTAATAACTAAGAACGAAAAGAAAATTTAGACCGACACGACAACGAGTTACGAACAACGATTAACGAACAATGAACAATTTTCCGTTTTGAGCTTTTCGCTTTTCGTTATTAGTTGTTCATTTTCACTTTCTCTCCGATGCGCACATCCGATTTACCTCCCACTCAAAAAGGTAGAATTTACGAACTCAATGCACTCGGATTACGCGATTTCGCGGGCGCAACGCGCGACGATCAGCTTCTAGATCCATTCGCACTGGCGCGTTTCGCGAAACTTTTTGTGGCAAAGTTTTCCGAAATTGAAAATTTCCTTACTCCCGAAACCAGAAAACATCTTCTCGGTGATGGAAAAGATCTTTGGTCAGGCGGCGCTGCTTCACAAGCCTTACCCGATGGAAAAAGACTCATCATCTTAAATCCTACTCACGGCGCTCAAAGGCAAAAAGCCACTCTCATGGAAGAGATTTGTCACGTTTTTCTCGGGCATAAGCCGACTCGACTCGAGGTGAAAACAAGAAACAAACGTGGACGTGAGATTGCGCGTGACTATAATGAAGCAGACGAAGAGGCAGCCTATTCGACCGGAGCGGCAGCGTTGGTCCCTTATACTTCGTTGCGAAGAATGGTTAATGAAGGTGTAACCTCAAAAGCGATCGCGCGACATTTTCAAGTGAGTGTTCCGTTGGTCGAGTTTCGAATCAAGGTTTCGCGTTTGTGGGAAAGTTACTCTCAGCGCGTAGCCGGATTTCGCTAATCGTTTTTTCTAACTCGAAATGAATTCAACTACTCCAGATGTGAAACATCCCGCAAAGCTCCTCGTTGTAGATAAGCTTCGGATGCTCCTCGATATAACGAAAACGATCAGCCGGTCGCTTGACCTCGACGACGTTTTAAAGCGGGTGATGCAAACTCTCGGAACTCTTCTTCCGCACGATGCAGCGGGAATTTATTTGATCGAACAAGATGACAAAAACGAGCGGCATTTTGTGCCGAAAGTGATTCAGGGTTATGACCCTGACTTCACCGCAGAACTTCCGCGCCTAAAATTCGGCGAAGGTTTTCTGAGCTGGGTTGCGGAACACGGCGAGAGTTTAATTAGTCCCGACGTTTCCAAAGACAAAAGATATTTCTCCGCGCGAAAACGCACCCGCTCGGAAATGCTCGCTCCGATAATTTCCAATGAGACCGTAATCGGAGTTTTTGACTTGGAGAGCGACGAGTCGGACGCGTTTGATGATGACGACCTTGAGGTTTTGAAACTTCTAGCCTCGCAGGTGGCTATCATCATTGAGAAAGCGAATCTCTACGAGCAGCAGGTTGAACAAAAACGAATACAGGCACAGCTCGAAGTCGCGCGTCAGCTTCAACTTGCTTTGCTGCCCGGTGAAGACCCCCAGCTCGCAGGATTCGACATCAGCGCCTACAATTTTTCGACTGAAGAAATTTCCGGGGATTATTATGACTGGGTCAAGATTTTCGATGATCAAATCGGAATCGTCGTAGCCGATGCGGTCGGCAAAGGAATTCCGGCGGCGCTCTTGATGGCGTTTTTGCGGGCTTCACTGCGTGCGGCTGTTCAGACCGGTTACGCACCTCATATTGCGCTCTCAAAACTCAATGATCTGCTTTGGGAGTCTACAGACGACAATAAATACATGACTGTCATTTATGGAATTCTCGATGCGACTAATCGCACTTTCGTTTATTCAAATGCCGGTCATTGTCCGCCATTACTTGTTCATTCAAATGGTGAATTCCGGTTTATCGAATACGGAGACATCCCGCTGGGACTTTTCCCTGAGCAACGATTTCACCAGCACTTTATTCGACTCGAAAAAGGTCAAACTCTCGTTTTTTATACCGACGGCATAACCGAAGCTGCCAATAAACACGGCGAAGAATTCGGCAACGATAAATTAGTGAAAAGTGTGAAAGATAGTGTTCACTTGCCCGCGCGCGAGATGATTGATTTCATTCGCAAAAGCGTAGCAGACTTTACCGAACGAAAATTCCTCGACGACGATGGAACGCTCTTCATCATCAAAGCGCAATGAGTATTCTATTATTGATTAGTGAGCGGTTTCCGATCCGTGTAAGCGGAAGCCGCCGGGAACGATAGCAGCGCGATACTCTCCATAATCGATGGTTTTGTTTGACGAACTAAATGAGTAGACGTCAAATCCATAGGCATCAAACAAATCCGCCATTTCGAAAGTGTCCGTGAGAAAAAGCATTTCGTTGTAGCCCAGCTCCCCGCGAATTGAGAGCAATCGCTCGATCACTTCAATCGGTGCAAAGCATTTGATTGGATCACGAAATGTTGCCATATATTTATCGACTTACCGAAATTTCATCCCGCATCTTCGGGGTTACCTGTTAGAGTGCGGATGCGGACAATAGGTTGTTCGTTAACCTCTCTGGAATAAGAGAACACCCGACGACAACGATTATGCGTTGGGTTGGCATCAAACCCGTTGTAAGAGAGAATTGACGGACGAGGATCTGGAAAAATAGGTTTGTTTTCGAGAGGAATCGCGCGATGAATATGAAGACTACAATTTATTATAGTGTTGTTTCAGTGTTGCTTGCGGTGTGTCTGGCAGCAAATAGTATCGCTCAGCGTTCTGCGACTTCTGCTGCCGCGGGTGATTTGTATTTGATTTCGGCCAAAGCCGGCGGCGTAAACTTTCTCGAGGGAAATGTTTCAATTGCACGTAACGACGGAAGAAGTTCGGTTCTCCTGAAGCGTGATTCGATTGAAGCGGGTGAAACGGTTGAGACTGGAGCCGACGGACGCGCCGAGATTCTTTTGAATCCGGGTTCATTTGTACGCCTTTCGTCGAATGCGCGATTTTCCATGAGCACAACTTCTCTCGACGATTTGCGATTGAAGCTGTTTCGCGGAAGCGCG
>DAITAB010000026.1:4313-18895 GCA_036824525.1 Pyrinomonadaceae bacterium | reverse complement strand
GCGTCCGACTTTGTCTTCGCCATCGAGAATCTTTCGGGCAATTTCGCAAATCTCATAAAGACGTTCGACGGGAATTATTTCCTCATGGGCGGCGATTTGAAAAACGGAATCCGCCGAGGTGTAAATAATCGGCTTACCGGTTTTCACGTGTTCCTCGCCGTGAACTTTTATGATTTCCGTTCCGCTGGCGGGAACATTTCCCAGCACACCGGGAACCTTCGCTTCCGAAACAAAGCGGTCGAGAATTCGCGCGGGGAAACCTTTGGGAAAAGTCGGGAAAGCTTTGGTCAAAATAATTCCCGCCATTTCCCAATGACCGGTGGTCGTATCTTTTCCGTTTGATTTCAAAGTGCACTTTCCAAAACTGCCGATAGGATTTTCAATCGCCGGAAGCTGCGAAAGCGTGCGGATATTCGCGAGTCCGAGTTTTTGAAGATTCGGAAGATTAACTTTTCGCGAAGCGAGTATGTGTCCGAGAGTATCGGAACCTGAATCGCCCCAAGCGGCGGCGTCCGGCATTTCGCCGATTCCCGCGCTATCCAGAACCATCAATACAATTCGTTGGAATTTTTCAGACATAATTAAAGGAACGCGAACTTCAGTTCGCTGAAACTGCGGACTGAAGTCCGCGCTCCATTTTAATTCTTCGGTGCGAGATATCCTTCGCGCGCGCGAATTTGCGCACCGGGTGGCGCACCTTTCAACTCCACGCGAATTTTCCGGAAACTTCCGTCGCGTTTTTCGTTGGAGGAATAATAGGCGAGGCTGTATTTCGTTCCAATTTCCTGCGCGACGCTGCCAAAAGCTTTTCGCGCTTCCGTAACATCAGCGACCGGAAAAACTTTTCCGCCGGAAACCTTCGCGAGCACATTCATTTCCGAATCAGCCAGCTCATAAAGACTTTTGCTGATCGCAAGCCTTTCGAAATCTCCGAGTTTACAAAAATCAAAAATCTGCTCAACCCGCGAATTCTTTTCGAAGGTTCTGTAATAACGCCGAATTTGCGATACGGAAAAATGCGTGGCGAATTCACAGTCGCCAAGTAAACCCGCTTCCAAAAAATCTCTCGTATTGATATCGATGAAGTAAGCGACCATTCCGCTCTGCACAAATTTCTGGCGCACTTCCTCAAATTCCGACAAACTGGTTGAATCAACGCCATCCGTTAAAGCCACCAGTGCGCGTCTTCCGCGGAAATCATCGGTCGGCGGCTCGCGAAAAACTTCTTCGATCACCTGCAACATTCCATCGTAATAAGGAGTGCCGTTACTGGTGCGAACCAAATTAATCGTCTGCTGTAATTTTTTTCTGTCGTCAGTGAGAGGAATCAAGACTTTACTTACGGCGGCGAGTTTTCCGTTTCGCGCAGTGTTTTCAAAAGAGACGATCGAGACGCGATCGCCGACGCGAAGCGACAGAATAAAATGCTCGGCGGCTTTTTGAATCAACGCCAGATCATTTCGCGTCGAGCCCGATGTATCGATCAAGAGCGCCACTTCGAAAGGCGCGGCTGCCGTAGAAAAGTCTTTCAATTCCTGCGGCGCACCATCTTCATATACTGCGAAATTCGTCTTCTTTAAATTGAGAATCGGTTTTCCGAGTTTATCGGTCACGAGAATCGGAACATCGACCAGCTGAGTTTCGACGCGTATTACTTCTTCGTCTTCTTCGTTTTTCGTTTGCGCCTCCGCGGAAACTTGTAGCGCAAAAAGGAGCATCGCGAGCTGGAATATTGCTTGCGCGGTAACGGAATAAACTTTTCCGAACGACCAGTTCATATTTGAATCGCGGTTAACGAATGGATAATAAAAGCTTTTCGACTGCGAATCAATTTTTCATCATTCTTGTTCAACAGTCAGTTCTCTGATATTTTAGCGCTGCCACCAAAAATCTAAATGTCTGCGGCGAGTCCTTAATAGGCGAAGTTTCCGCAAACTTAATGTTATGAGTCTCTGAAATGTTTCTTTTCAAGGAGAGGATTATGATGAATCGTTTTTCAAAGCACACACGAATTTTCGCAAGCCTTTTTGCGATCTTTACACTCTTGACCGCGCAGTTCGTCGGCGTTTGGTCTGAAATTGTAAATGCAAACAGCACGCCGCAGAGTTTACCGTTCAGTCAGGATTGGACAAACGCCGGATTAATTACAGTTAACGATGACTGGAGCGGAGTTCCCGGTATTCAAGGATTTCTCGGACAAGACATAACGACGGGAACGGCCGTTGATCCCAGAACTCTACTGACGACCAGCTTGGTTGCTGGTGATCTTGACGTTATCGCGAATGGAACAAACCCAAACACATCGACCAGCGGCGGAGTTGGCGAATTCATCGGAATTGTTGGACCACCCGCAGTTGATACTATCGCCCTGCAAGGTTCCGGTACCGCCGATGCGCCTCATATAATTCTTTATTTGAATACGACCGGTCAAAGCAACATCCGCGTTGCTTTTAATGCTAAAGACATTGATGGCTCTGCTGATAATTCTGTCCAACCGATCGTTACGCAATATCGTGTCGGAAACACGGGCAATTTCATAAATGTTCCTGGTGGATTCATTCCTGATGCTTCGACGGGACCGAGTCTTGCAACTTTGGTCACTCCGGTTGCGGTAACACTTCCTCCAGCAGCCAATAATCAACCGGAAGTTCAGGTTCGCATTATGACGACCAATGCCGTTGGTTCCGATGAATGGATCGGAATTGACGACATTCTCGTTACACAAAATGGTCCCGCAAACACCGCACGAACCAACGTCGATTTCAATGGCGATGGCAAGAGTGACTACGCCATCCTTCGAAATGAAAACAACCAATTAGTTTGGTACATCTTGACCAATGGCGGAGGCGCTGCAGCATACGCTTGGGGACTCTTTAACAGTGATCGTCCGGTGCCGGCGGATTGGGACGGCGACGGAAAATCCGATGTCGCTATTTGGCGTGAAGCACCCGCAACTCAGGCAAGGTTCTATATTCTTCAGAGTTCTACAAACACCGTAAGAATTTCAGCGTTTGGACAAACCAACGATGATCCCGCGGTCGTCGGCGACTATGATGGCGATGGAAAGGCGGATGAAGCGGTTTATCGCTGTCCGACCGTAGACGGGCAATGCACTTGGTACTATCGGGGAAGCCTGAATAATCCTAACGGCAATGTCACTTATGTTCCTTGGGGCAGTGGCACACCAGGTACAGCGCTACCCATTGCCGGCGATTATGATGGCGATGGCAAATACGATTTTTGCGTAAGACCAAATTCAATTCCACCACCACCAAACGCTGAAGGTAACAGCCTCGGTCAATTTGTCCTTTTGCGTTCAGCGGATTTTGGCGTTGAGTATATTACTTGGGGATTCAACACAGACCTCGTGGTTCCCGCCAGTGATTTCGATGGCGATGGAAAGACTGATATCGCCGTAGCGCGTCCCGGCGCTTCCAACTTTGAACTCTATATACTTGAGCGAGATGGTGGCGGCACCGGTGCTACACCGATACTGTTTGGAAGTCCCGCCGCCAATGATGATGCAGCCTTTGGCGACTATGATGGCGACGGTAGGCAGGACGTCGGAGTTTGGCGTGCCGGGCAGTTTTGGATAAGACAGTCGAGCAACAATGCGATTGTCGGTCCTTCATGGGGACAACAAGGTGACTTTACTGCGGCATCTTGGTTCTTCCCGCGAAATTAATTGAAGAGTCAAAGATGACTAAACCGAGGGCGGAGATTTTTCTCCGCCCTTTTTCTCTATCCGCCGCTCACCGCCGGAAAGATGTGTATGTCGTCGTCAGGTTCAACGAAAGTCTTTTCGTTGTCGAGAAATCGCACGTGAGTTTCGCCAACAAAAACCGCTACATGCTTACGAATTTTCAACTGTTCATCCGCAACCCGCAGCGCAAGCGAAGGATATTTCGCGAAGAGATGATCTGTAAAAAACTTTTCGAGCGCGATCGGTTTTTTGAGTTCGATCTCTATTTCATTTGTCTGCGCAAATTCGCGTAACATTCCGCCGAGAAATACTTTCATAATCAGATTGAATAGGCTTTCACGCTTAACACCGCCGGCAACGAAGCGAATATTTCTTTCCAGCTTTCGCCGGAGTTTCGCGAAGCCCAAACGCTCCCATTTCGCGTGCCGAAATAAACGCCGTCAGTATCGTCAACCGCTAATCCATCACGCAAAACCGTTTCATAAACTTCGCCTTTCGGCATTCCGTTGGAAAGTTTCTTCCACTTCTTCGGATCTTTTTCGCTGCTTCGATAGACCGCCATTTTTCCTTCCGGACAAACGCGAAACTCATCCGACTTTAAAGGAAACGCATAAACATAGTTAGGTTCGATTTTTGAAACGACAATTCCGAAACCAAAATCCGAAGGCAGTGATTTGCCAATGTTCTTCCACGTTGCGCCGGAATCCTCGCTGCGATAAACGCCCCAGTGATGCTGCAAATAAAAAACGTTTGGATTCCCCGGGTGCTGCGCGAATTTGTGCACACATTGTCCGTACTCAATCTCGGGATCCGGCAAAAACACGGCGAGAATTCCTTTGTTGCTTGGCTTCCAGGACTTACCGCCATCGGTTGTTTTATAAACGCCGCCCGTGGAAATTCCCGTCCACATTTTTTTTGCGTCGGTTTTGTCTTCGATGATTGTGTGAAGTCCCAATCCGCCTCCGCCTGGCATCCACTTCTTCCGATGCGGATGTTTGAAAAATCCCTCTTGCGGCAAGAAAGATTTTCCTCCGTCACGCGAAACAAAAAGACAACCGGGCTCAACTCCGCAATAGATCGTTTTTGAATCATGAATCGAAGGCGCGATCTGCCAGATATTTTTGAGCGTTTCTTTCGATTCTTTTGGAAACTGAATCAATGGCTGCTTCGGCGTCTTCCAGGTTTTTCCTAAATCATCGGAGGAAACCAATTCGGCGCCAAAGTGCATGCTTGTTGCGCTTGCCCAGATGCGCGAATTTTTTTGGTCGAAAGCGGTCGCGTAAACTTGTCGTCCTTTAAAGTTCGGCGAGGAAATTTTCCAGGTCTTCCGGTCGTCGTTGGATTTGGCTACGAAGAGACCTTTGATTGTTCCGATAAGCAAAAGATTTTGTATTTTTTTGGCGGGCATTTCAGATTCCTTTCATAAAAAGATCGCAATTCAGCGGATCAATACGGCACGTTTGCGCAGCTTAGTCTATTGAATTTCTTTTCGCATGAGCTTGGAAACAACGCCATCATAATTCCCCATAATAGGTGCGTCAAACTTTTGTCTAAGACAAAAAATACCGCCGATTTTTGCGCTCGGAATCCGTCTTGCTTTTTCCGAAGGGCTCGACTATTCTTTGCGAACCTTTTCAATTGAGTTTTTCCCGCGTTTTTCTGTAGAAGGATTTTTGTCTCCACAAGAAACGCCTTTGAAGTTGTCTTTCGAATCAACCAATAGGAGAAAAACATGTTTCGAACGATTCTCGGCGCGGTCATCGGATACGTCGCGATTTTCTTTTTGATCTTTACGCTGTTTTCGATTCTCTATTTGTTTGTACTAGGACAAGATGGAACGTTTTTGCCGGGGACTTACGATCTTCGCTGGCGTTGGATCATCATCAGCACGCTGCTGTCATTTTTGATCGCAATTATTGGCGGCTATGTGGCGCGAATGATTGGTAAATCAAATAGCGCCGTGGTCGGACTTGCGGGAATCGTTGTGGTCGTCGGGCTTTTAATAGCGATCTCGCAAGCGATGACTCCCGACCAACGCCCAATCGCGCGTTCCGGTGACATTCCGAATATGGAAGCTATGAACAACGCACGGCAGCCAACTTGGATTGCCTTTGTGAACCCATTCATCGGACTGATCGGAGTAATGATCGGTGGAAGAATGCGTAAGGACTAAGAGCGAGTTTGAGTTTATGGAATTTCGAAAGATCTTTTTCGCTGCCGTTTTTATAGGACTTATGTTTGTGTCTGCCGATGCCCAAACTTCGGACGAATGGAAAAACTTTTCGTGGCTCACTGGCTGTTGGAAAAGCACCACGAACGGAATTTCTGAAGAATGCTGGATGCAACCACTCGGAGGTTCGATGCAGGGTTCGGCGCGGACGATCATCAAAGAAAAAACCGTCTCACGCGAATTTTTTGCGGTAATGAAAACTGCCGAAGGATTTGTCTATCGGGTGCAGACATTCAGCGGCGCGTTTAATCGTTCGCAAGACATTGTGAGTTTTCCCGCAGTAAAAGTTTCCGAAAGCGAAATCATTTTCGAAAACCCAAAACACGATTTCCCGCAGCGCATTATTTACCGTCGGCTAACAAAGAAAACCGCATTGGCAAAAATACAATTGATGGATGGAACGAAAACGATCGAATATCCATTGGCGCGGATGAAAATGAATTAATCGAAATGGATATCGAGAAACTTCGGAAAATTTGTTTGCGCCTTCCGGGCGCGACTGAAGATATCAAATGGGGAAATGATTTGTGTTTTTGTGTAGCAGAAAAAATGTTTTGCGTCTGCGGAATCGAGCCGCCTTTGAAAGTTTCTCTAAAGGTAACTGAAGAAGAATTTAATGAGCTAACTTCAACTAACGATGTGGTTCCGGCTCCTTATGTTGCGCATTATCACTGGATTTCGGTTGAAGATGTTTCGCGTTTTTCAAATAAAGAGTGGGAAGCGCGCATTCGCAAATCTTACGAATTGGTCAAGGTGAAGATACCGCGTTCGAAGTTGCGCGCAGCAGGTTTAAATGTATGAGAAAGTGGTGGGGCTTGATCCCGTTATTGTTCATTTTAGGAGTCGGTGGATTTGTTCTCACCGGTTTTTTCGTTCCTTCGGTGAGTTATCAATCGGGAGTTGAGATTAATAAGCCGCGCGAATTTGCCTGGGCGCAATTTGTCGATGAGTCGAAAGCGAAAGAATGGATGCCGGGATTTAAGCGCTTCGAGTTAATAAGCGGAAAACCGCAGGAAGTAGGAAGTAAATTCAAACTCATCATCGAAGATCAAGGACAAGAATATATTTTAACGGAAACGATGACGGATTTTCGTGCTCCGGAATTATTTGGCTTCACCCTTGAAAATGAAGTTCTTAAGAATGAAGTAAAAGTGACTTTTACCGAACAGAACGGTAAAACGTTTATCACCCAGAATGAAAAAGTTACCGGCGCAAATGTTTTTTGGCGGGCGATGTTTTTTTGGATGAAGTCCTCTCTTAATGAGAATTCGAAATCCACTTTGAATGGTTTGAAAAGTTTTATTGAGGCTCAGAATTAGTCAGGTTGAAAATTGATGAAACGCGTAACAGGAATCGGCGGGGTTTTCATTCGATCGCGCAACCCCGAAAAGCTTGCCGAATGGTACCGCAAACATCTCGGCGTAAATTTCGATGGCGAAACTTATGTATCTTTTAAGTGGGACAAAAACCCTGAGGGTCGGACTGTTTTCTCGCTTTTTGCACAGCGTTCAAAATATCTGGGACCGGTCGAAAATCAATTTATGATCAATTTTCGGGTGGAAAATCTCGAGAAGCTTTTGAAGGTTTTGGAAAAGGAAGGGGTGAGCGTCGTCGAGGGAATTGAGGAATTTTCCTACGGTAAATTCGGCTGGATTGTTGACCCCGAAGGAAACCGCGTAGAACTTTGGGAGCCTTCCGATAATGGATTTGATGACTGAGCGCTATGAGTTACGACTGGAGCAAATTCATCAAGAGAATTCCCATCGATTCCAGCGCTTCGGAGATTTACGATAGCTGGACGATTCCCGCGGAGCTCGAAAGTTGGTTTTTACGCGAGGCGAAGTTTACGAAAGCGGACGGTAATTCGCGCGATGTTCATAGCAATATTCGACCCGGCGATAAATATCAGTGGCGTTGGCACGGCTATGCCGACGATGTAATCGAGAAAGGCGAAATTCTCGAAGCGAATGGAAAAGATTTTTTGAGGTTTGTTTTTGGCGAAGCCGGCATTGTCAGCGTAAGAATTTTCGAAGAGCAAGGCGCGTTGATCCTCGAACTCACCCAAGAAAATCTTCCTACCGATGAAGAAGGAAAAGTGAAATTTCATCTCGGCTGCTCACATGGCTGGAATTTTTATATGACGAACCTGAAATCACTTCTCGAAGGCGGAATCGATCTCCGAAACAAAAACGTCGCGCTTGAGAATGTTTTGAGCGCGTAATGGAGCGCATTCGAATGTCGCCAACGACGATTTGTCAGTACCGCCTGCGGTAGCGGGCGGTTGAACGCAACCTGTTCGAAGAAATGCATTTTTCACAAAGTATTTCTTCCTCGTGTGTCGCCAACGGCGACACACGTTAAAGCCTAGGGTAAGCGTTCGAAGAACGCGCAACCCTAGGAACGAAATCCAAAAACAACGCGTCGCTGAAGGCGACGAACTTCCAGCGCAATTTGTTCGACGCTTTCAGCGTCGGAGAAAAATTTTCATCCTGTCCCAGGGTTACGCTCATTTCATTCGCTTACCCTAGGCTTTATTGTTTGTCACCTGCGGCGACGAAAATCATCTCTGCCTTAGTACCGTCAAACGCAAATCGCTCAAGGCGTCACCCATCATTTTTCCATTTTCACTTTTTCATATTTTCACTTTTCCCCTTTCTTTTGCCTTCTTGACAATCCTCGACTTTCGCTCTATTCTCCTCTACGTAAGCTCGATAGCGATTTAACTAACCTTATGACTGGAATTAGCGGTGCAAACCTAAAAATTCTTCAGGCGATTCGGGAATATCTTGAGCGACGCGGAATTTCGCCTTCGCTCGAAGATCTCAAAAATGCGTCCGGACTTCGCTCCGATTCCACGATTCTTTTTCATCTGAAAAAACTCGAAGATCAGGGTTTTATACGCCGTGTGCCGGGAATGCGCGGAATCGAACTCGTCGAAAAATCGGCACCCGTCCTTTCGCAAATTCCGCTCAAAGGTTATGTCTCGGCGGGCAAACCGATCGAAGCCGCTTTGATTGACGAAATGATTTCCGTGCCGAGCGATGCGCTTCGCAGTGCAAATTTTGCGTTGATCGTGCGCGGCGATTCGATGATTGATGAACACATCTGCGATGGAGATCTGCTCGTAGTGAAGTCGCAGCAAACCGCAAAAAATAACGATACGGTAATCGCGCTCATCAATGGCGCCGAAACTACGGTAAAGAAATTTTTTCGCGAGTCTTCCAAAGTAATTCGCCTTCAACCGGCAAATGCTCTCTACAAACCGATCTACATCAAGCCGCCGCAAACCATCGAAATTCAAGGCGTCGTAGTAAGAATTTTCCGAAATCTGGAGCATTAGTTTTTATGAGCGTCGTCGCTTTTTCTCGTGGCAGAAGTGTCTCTACTCCTCTCGAAAAACCGCAGCGGGAATATTATTCGTGCGGCGTAGAAAGCTTCGATGCGCTTTGCGAAGGCGTGCCGAAGGGCGCAATTTCTGAAATTTACGGAAACAAATCTTCGGGAAAAGCTGCGCTCGCAATGCGCGTTTTGGCAGTGGCGACGAAAAACGCCGGAGAAGTTTGCGCGTATGTAGATTTGAATAACGCGCTCGATCCGATCTCCGCAGCAAAGGCAAACGTAAATCTTCCGAGCCTTCTTTGGGTTCGCTGCAATTCCGATCTCTTACATGCATTCATCGCCACAGGTTTGCTCATCGAAGCGGGCGGCTTCGGTCTTGTGGTTTTTGATATGACCGGCGCTTCCCAAAAACAAATAAATGCAATCAATCTCTCTTACTGGTTTAGATTCCAACGCGTGATCGAAAAAACGCGTTCGTCTTTGCTTGTGCTTTCGGATTCGCGGGTGACGAATTCGTGTTCGAGTCTGGTCGTCGAAACTCAAAGAACCAAAATTTTTTCACCGCGCACGTTTTCTTCGCAAATTTTCGCGGAGGCAAGATTGGTTCGTCCGCTTTTGAATCGAAGCGCGCGAATTTCCGTTGTCGCGCCGGAGGTTTTGCGATGTATGCCGTGATTCACGCGCCCGCACACGAAAATGCGCTCGCCACCTGCGGTTTTTTTTTCTCTCCTTATGTTGAAATCGCGGGAGAAGCGATCGCTTTTAATATTCGCGGCTTGCAAATTCTCTATCCGCAAGGCGACGAAGAAATCATCTCCGCCATCACGCAAAAACTTCTCGAACACGAAATCGAAGATTACTCTCTGATCATCGGCGAAAATCTGGCGCTCTCATTTCTCGTAGCGCCACTCGCGCGCGGCACACATTTTCTCAAAGATTTACTCCCGCAGATTGATAATCTTCCGCTTGAAAGCTTGAATCTCGACGAAAATTTGCGCGAGCTTTTTCTTCTTTGGGGCATCACCCGAATCGGAGAGCTCACAAAACTTCCGCTCGATTCCCTCGTCGCGCGCATCGGTTCCGGCATCGTAGATTTTACAAACACCATCGAAGGCGAATCGCTTCGCCCTTTTCAACCGCGCTCGCTCGAAGAAATTTATCGTTGGGATTTTCAGTTCGATAATGAAATTCAAAACATAGAAAACTGCATCTTTCTCATCGGTCGCGGATTGCAGCAACTCTGCAAAAAACTCGCGTCTCACGCCAACGCGGCATGTAAAGCACAGATACTTTTCGCACTTTCAAACAGCGAGAAACTAGATGTAACAATCAACATTCCCTTTCCTTCGGCGAATTATTCTTTCTGGCTCAAACTTTTTCAGCACCGCCTGCACAAAACTATTTTCACCGCGCCGATGAACGGTTTTAGCATCGAGTTATTTCCAACGCAGCGACGCACAATCCAGCTCGATCTTTTTCAGCCGCCAACGCCCGAACCCGGCAATCTCGAACTTCTGCTCGAAAAGATTCGCAGTTATGTCGGACGCGAAAACGTAGGCGTACCCGCGCTTCTCGATAGTCATCATCCGCGCGCTTTTGTAATAGATGGGGAATCGCGTCCGCTTCAGCGCCTTGACTCCTACGAAAATCCGCGCGCGCTTCCATTTTGTTACCGGCGTTTTGCAAAACCGCTTCCCGTTTCGCTTCTTTGGTCGCACGAAGAAAAACGCCCGCACGCGATTTTGTTTCCCGATCACAAAAAACATTTCGTCGCACTGGCGCAAGGTCCCTGGAAACTTTCCGGCGAATGGTGGGAAACCAATTGGAATTTTGAAGAGTGGGATTTAACTCTCAACGGCGGCGAAATGCTGCGTGTCTCCACACAAAATTACACGCGCTGGTTTTTGGAGGGCTATTACGATTGATGTCTTACTTCGAGCTTCATGCGCGTTCGGCATTTTCGTTTTTGCAGGCTGCTTCTTTTCCGGAAGAACTTGCGGAAACCGCATCTGCGCTCGAAATTCCGGGCGTTGCGATTGCCGATATCGCAAATGTTTCCGGCATCGTGCGCTTTTATAAAGAAGCCAGGCTGCAAGGCATCGCGCCTTTTATCGGTGCGGAAATTCCCGTGTGGGATGATTCATCGCTTACGTTTTTGGTTCAAAATAATGACGGTTACAAAAATCTCTGCAGTCTTATCTCAAACATAAAATTGCGCGGCGATATTCCCGCAACCGCCGAAGAACTTCGCGCGCACGCGAAAGGTTTGATTTGTCTTACAGGCGGCGGCGAAGGCGTTTTGTTTCGCAATCCGAAACGCGCAAAAGAAAATCTGCGTGAGCTCACCAATATTTTCGGTCGCGAAAATCTTTACGTGGAACTTCAGCGTCATCTGCAGCGCGAACAGGAAACGATAAATCAACATCTCATCGAAACCGCGCGCAGTTTGCAAATTCCTTTGGTCGCGACCAACGGAGTTGCTTATCACTCCCACGAAAAACGAAATCTATACGATGCGCTTACCTGCTTAAACAATCACACCACGCTGCGCAAAGCCGGAAAACTTCTCGCCGCAAACAGCGAACGATGTTTCAAATCTCCGCGCGAGATGCTGTATCTTTTTCGCGATCTACCCGAAGCGATTTTCAACACACGCGAAATCGCCGCGCGCTTAAACTTCGATCTCAAAGCCGATCTCGGTTATCGTTTTCCGGATTTCAAAGCGCCGCACGGACACGACGCGAATTCGTTTTTGCGTCAGTGCACATACGCCGGCGCGCGAAATCGTTATCGCGTTTTTACCGTTCGCGTCCGCGAGCAACTTGAAAAAGAATTAGGCGTAATCGAAAAACTCGGACTCGCCGGATACTTTCTGATCGTTTGGGACATCTGCCAATTCTGCAAAGCAAACGGAATTCTCACCCAAGGTCGCGGCTCGGCAGCGAATAGCGCGGTCTGTTATTCACTCGGTATCACTGCGGTCGATCCGATAAAAATGGACTTGCTTTTCGAAAGATTTCTTACGGAAGAACGCAATGAATATCCGGACATCGATCTCGATCTTCCGAGCGGCGATGAACGTGAAAAAGTTATTCAATATGTTTATCAAACTTACGGCACGCGCGGCGCCGGAATGACTTGCGTCAACATTACATACCAACGCAAACTCGCCGTGCGCGAAATCGGAAAAGTTTTGGAAATCCCCGAAACGAATCTGGCAAAACTTTCGCGCTTGATTGCCACTCTCGCCGAAGAAGATCGCAAAGAACCGCTCAGCCAAAAAGTCGCCGACGCAAATCTAAACTTAAACGAAAAAACCGTCGGACATTTTCTAAACCTCGTCGCGCAAGCGCAGCAACTTCCGCGTCATCTCAGTCAACATCCCGGCGGAATGATAATTTGCGCGGGCGATCTCGGCGGCATCGTTCCGCTGCAGCCGGCGGCGATGCCGAATCGAGTGATGATTCAATGGGACAAAGACGATTGCGCCGATATGGGTTTGATAAAAGTTGATCTGCTCGGACTCGGAATGATGGCGGCGATGCGCGAAACTTTTAATCTCGTTTCCAAACACTATCAAGAAGATATTGATCTCGCGCAAATTCCGCCGGACGATAAAAAAGTTTACGAGGCTTTGCAAAAGGCAGACACGGTTGGCTGGTTTCAGGTTGAAAGCCGCGCGCAGATGTCGAGTCTTCCGCGCACGCGTCCTGCTTGTTTTTACGACATCGTAGTGCAGGTCGCGATTATTCGTCCCGGTCCGATCGCCGGGCAAATGGCGAATCCTTATATAAGAAGAAGACAAGGACTCGAACCGCCTACGTGTCTTCACCCCGCGCTCGAACCCGCGCTTCGACGCACGCTCGGCGTGCCTCTCTTTCAAGAACAACTTCTTCGCATCGCGATGATCCTCGCGGATTTCACCGGCGGCGAAGCCGAACAATTGCGGCGCGCTCTCGGATCGAAACGCTCGAAAAAAGCCATGAATGAGATTGAGAAAAAACTGCGTCGCGGAATGACTGCCCACGGAATAAGCAACAAACAACAAGACGTAATCACCAAAGCGATCACCTCTTTCGCCCTCTATGGTTTTCCCGAATCGCATGCCGCGAGTTTTGCGCTGCTCTCTTATGCGAGCGGTTATCTGAAATGTCATTATCTCGCCGCTTATACCGCCGCTCTGCTCAATAATCAGCCGATGGGTTTTTATGCTCCGGCAGTCTTGGTGAAAGATGCCGAGCGCCATGGCTTGAACTTTTTTCCGGTTGACGCAAACAAATCCGATTCGATTTGCACGCTCGAAACAAATTCCACCGGCGCGCTTTGCGTAAGACTCGGCTTTAATTACATCAAAGGACTTTCTTCGAAAACTATCGAGCAAATTCTCGTGGCAAGAATCGAGGGAGAATTTACTTCGATCGCAGATTTTAAGAGACGTGTTCCCATCATCAATCAACGCGAATTCACTCAACTCGCGAGAGCCGGCGTTTTTGATGAACTGCACAACGCACGCAAAATCGACCGCCGCGATGCGCTTTGGGCAGTCGCGCTCGAATCGCGCACCATGCCGCCGCTTTATTCCGACGTCACTGAAATTTCCGAATTCGAATCGCCGCTTGCCGCAATGAACGAGATGGACAAACTCGTCGCCGATTTATCCGTTACGAGTCTTACGCTCGCAGATCATCCGATCAAGATGATCAGAAAGTATGCCCACATAAACGATGTAACGTTTTGTGGAAATGTCGACAGGCTGCGAAATAACTCTTTTGTAAAATTGGTGGGCTGCGTGATTTGCCGTCAGCGACCGCAAACCGCGCGGGGACTTCTATTCCTGAGTCTCGAAGATGAAACCGGCATCGTAAACGTAATCGTGATGCCGGATATTGACGAACGTCATCGCCTAACGATAGCGGATAATTCTTATCTGATTGTAAAAGGCATCGTGCAAAAACAAGGCGATGCGGTTTCCGTTAAGGCTCTTTTTATCGCGCCGCTGCAAAATGAAATGCCGCGGAATATTTCACACGACTACCGCTGATCGGTACTTGACATTGTAATCCTAGTTGAGAATAATTCTCATATAGTAAGTTTTCGCATGAGGCAACATTTGCGCACAACCACGGAAATTGACGACTGGTGCAACTCGTTTACCGAAACGTGTAGGACACGCGGAATTCGCATCACCGAGCAAAGGCTTACGGTTTACCGTGCCCTTGCAGAAGATCTTACGCATCCGACCGCCGATACGCTTTATGTACGAGTGCAAAAGCGTATGCCTTCAATGTCACACGCAACTGTTTATCGCAC
>DAITAB010000026.1:0-4213 GCA_036824525.1 Pyrinomonadaceae bacterium | reverse complement strand
ATCGCCGGAAATTTTCGCGATACCGCGGAAGGTGAAACCGGACACGCGCATGGACATATGGATTACCTGAAATCCTGCGGCGATCCGGCGACCGATCTCCCGTTTGGCGACACGATGAAGAATCTCGCGTCTGCTGTTCACGGCGAAACACACGAATACACAGATATGTATCCGGGCATGGCGAAAGCTGCGCGCGAAGAGGGCTTCGCCGAAATTGCAGATTGGTTTGAAACGCTGGCGAAGGCGGAGAAATCACACGCCGGACGATTCGGCAATTTACTGGATTCGATTAAGTAAAATTCACCACAGAGGCACAGAGAACACTGAGGAAAGAAAAGTTAACCAAAAATTCAAAACAATAAACGCAAATTTTGGCGCCGATTTCTTTTTCCTAGTTTTCTCTGTTCTCTCTGTGTCTCTGTGGTAAAACCCAATCATGGCAAACAACATCGCATACGCTCCTACCGACGGACTTTCCTACGATCCCGCCGAAGAAAAATATTGGGATAAGTCTGCGCTCGACAAAGAGATCACTCGTACTTTTGAAATTTGTCATGGATGTCGTTTGTGTTTCAAATACTGCGATAGCTTCCCTTCGCTGTTTTCATTCATAGATGATCGCCACGACGGCGATGTGGGAAAAATCACCGCCCAAGAAACCGCGACCGTGATGGACAATTGTTTCCAGTGCAAACTCTGCGAAGTGCAATGTCCATATACCGAACGAGACCAACACGAATTCAAGCTCGATTTTCCGAAGCTGGTTCATCGATACAAAGCTGTGGAGTTTCGCGAGAAGGGCGCGAGCCTGCGCGATAAAGTGCTTGGCGATCCGGATACCGCCGGGAAAATGGCGCGCGTGCTTCCGGTGATAATGGCAAACACAGCAAATCGAAATAAGATTCATCGATATTTCTTTGAGAAGGTCGTAGGAGTTCACCGCGAAAAACTACTGCCGGATTTTGCGTCAAAGACATTTGAAGCTTGGGCAAAAAAGGAAAATAAAATCAAAGAGAACGGCGAGGTTGTTTTGTTTCAGACTTGCTACGTGCAGAACAACGAACCTGAGATTGGGAAAGACACGGTTGAAGTTTTGGAGCGAAACAAAGTCAACGTAGCCTGCGCGAACGGTTTGCAGTGTTGCGGAATGCCGGCTTGGGAACATGGCGATCTCGCTTCGCTGCAAAAACACGCGAAAAAGAATTTGGAAATACTGATTCCGTATGTCGAAAAAGGCGCGAAAGTTCTCGCAATAAATCCGACTTGCGCGATGATGCTCAGACGGGAATATCCTTCGCTTGTGGAATTAAAAGATCGCGCTGCCGCTGAGAAACTCGCCGCCGCCACGATGGATCCGAGCGAATTTCTCTGGTCTATCCGAAATGAAGAACGCTTCAACACTGATTTCAAATCTTCACCGGGTGAAGAAGTTTCCTATCACGCGCCATGCCATCTCCGCGCGCAGGCTGTCGGTTTCAAAGGTCGCGATCTGCTGCGGAAAATTCCGGGCGTCACTCCAAACACGACAATGGAATGTTGCGGACACGATGGAACGTTTGCAATGACAGTCGAAGGATTTGAAGCATCGCAGCGCATCGGCAAAAAAGCGTTCGACGGAATGAAACAAGGCGCTGGCGAGATTTGGGCGACCGATTGTCCGCTCGCGGCGATTCAGTTCGAGCAACACGCCGGAGTGAAACCGATGCATCCGATGACGATTCTCGCGCGCGCATATCGCGAAGATGGATTCGAGAGGAAGATTTCAAAAGACGAAAAATCTTAAACACAGATAGACACAGATGGACACGGATAAGACCAAAGAAGTTTGGAAAGTGAAACGGTCATCTCGAATCTTCCCTTATCCATCTTGATGCTTTTGTGTCTGTGGCTAATTGCTTACAAATGAATAAAGTTCAAAGAAGTGAAGTCGTTGATTACGTCACCTACGAAGAAAAGCGCGCGGATTTTCGTGCGCACGCGATGCGCGAAAAAGATGCGCGGCGAATTCACGTCGGCGAATATTTAACGTTCCTATTTGAAAATCACGAAACGATTCTCTACCAGATTCAGGAGGTGATCCGCACCGAACGAATGGTGAAAGAAGCCGACATTCAACACGAAATTAAAACCTACAATGAGCTTCTGGGCGACGAAGGCGAGCTAGGTTGCACGCTTCTCGTAGAGATCGAAGATGCGAAAACGCGCGCGGAGAAACTCGCCGAATGGATCAATCTGCCGGAAAAGATTTATCTTGAATTTGAAGATGGCTCCCGCACATACGCAAAGATGGATGCCCGCCAGCGCGACGAAGTGAAAATCAGTTCAGTGCAGTTCCTGAAATTTTCGTGCAACGGAAAATCGCCGATCGCGATTGGTGTAGAACACGTTGCATTGAAGACGAAGACAATTCTCAGCGACGCGCAGCGCGCTGCCCTTCATAAAGATCTCTAACGTCGCTTTGATTCTTTAGAATTACAGACATTACCAGTCCAAATAATCTTTTGGATGTCATCGCAAATCTCTTGCGTCTATAGTCTAATTACAACTGGTCCGACGACGGTTGTTTTACCGATAATCCGACGAAACCAGACGGGTGAACCAATGAACATTTCGAAAATCTTTGTTTTGTTTTTCTTCAGCTGTTACTTGTCCGCCGAAGCAAAAGTTTCAGTGCCAAAGTTTTTTTCGGACAATATGATCTTGCAGCGCGAAGCCGCGATTCCAATTTGGGGTTGGGCAAGTCCCAACGAGAAAATTCGGGTGCGATTCAACAAACAATCGAAATCAACCATCGCTGACACCAACGGAAAATGGTCTTTGAAACTCCGACCTGAGAAAGCCGGCGGACCTTTTTCGCTGAATATTGAGGGCGAGAATGCCATTGAAATCAAAAATGTTTTGGTCGGCGAAGTTTGGCTTTGTTCAGGACAATCGAACATGGAATGGACCGTCGGACAATCGATGAACGCCGAAAAGGAGCTCGCCAATTCCGAAAATCCAAACATTCGTCACATCAAAATTTCTCGATCGATAAACACGCTACCGCAAAGCGATATTCCGGGAGGAACCTGGAGACTAAGCAACCCCACAAACACGAAAGATTTTTCTGCCATTGGTTATTTTTTCGCGCGAGATTTGTATAAGGAATTGAAAGTGCCTATCGGCTTGATTAATTCCACTTGGGGCGGCACGAATATTGAAACGTGGATTAGCCGCGAGGGTTTTGAATCGAGCGATGAATTCCGCGAAATGATCTCGCGTATTCCGAAACTCGATATTGATTCTCTTTCCGAGTTGAACGCGAGACGTAAAACACAATACGTTGAACGTATTCAAGGCGCAGCGCTAAACAAACTGGATGCCAAAGCGTTCATGCAAACTTCGTTTGATGATTCACGTCTGCCGACCTTAAATGCTCCGGAACATTGGGAATCTCAAATTCTCGGGAATATTGACGGTGTTGTTTGGCTCCGAAAGACCGTGAGTCTCACTGCCCAACAGAGTCGCAAATCCGCAATCCTCGAACTCGCACAAATTGATGATGACGATATTTCATACGTGAATGGAGTTGAAGTTGGCAGAACAAACCGCTGGAACGCTCAACGAAGATATCAAATTCCAGCAGGCGTTTTGACCGAAGGCAAAAATACTGTCGTTGTTAGAGTAACGGATGGCGGCGGCGGCGGCGGAATCTACGGCGATCCGGCGGACTTGAAAATTAATTTAGGCGATGAAAATGTTTCGCTAGTCGGAAGTTGGAAATTCCAAGTTGAAGTTATCAAGAGTACAACGAATGAAAACGAATTCCCGTCGCTCGCTTTTAACGCCATGATAAATCCGCTCATTCCTTATTCATTTCGAGGAGTTCTCTGGTATCAGGGCGAATCGAATGCCGGCAGAGCCTATCAATATCGAAAGGCGTTTCCGCTTTTGATTAATGACTGGCGAAAAAAATGGAACGTCGGGAATTTCCCTTTTTATTTTGTGCAGCTCGCTACATTTAAGACGGGCGGAAATTCAAATAACGGCGATGGTTGGGCAGAACTTCGCGAAGCTCAGACCCAAACTTTATTAGTTCCGACTACGGGTATGGCAGTTACAACTGACATCGGAAACCCATTGGATGTTCATCCGATAAATAAACAGGAAGTTGGCAGACGCCTCGCCGCACTCGCCTTTAATCGAATCTACAAAAAACGAATGATCGATAGCG
>DAITAB010000025.1:0-18937 GCA_036824525.1 Pyrinomonadaceae bacterium | reverse complement strand
GTCTGACCTTTTCTGCAACGCAAAATACTCGTTTTTCATCCCAATAGATGTGAAAACTATTAGAAACGAGGTTTCCCTCCGGAGCTCCAAATTATCATTCAAACATCTTGTGACGGTATGCTTTCGTTTGCACGTCATTTCAGCTATATTTCGAAGTAACATGAAATCGATTTTCCCAGTGAACATCTCCGGAGTTTTTCTCTTTTGTTTCGCGATAGTCGGTTCTTTTTCCGTCGCGTTCGGGCAAAAAGGTGTCGACACCCAAACACAAACGATTCGCGAGGCTTCCACCAAGGGAACTCAAATTGACTCGCCACCTTCGAAAGCCTACGACTTTGGAAAAGACAAGACGAAAACACGTAAACGTTTAGATAATCCATATCGAATGTCGGCGCGCCGCGACATTTTGATAAAGCAGATCCTGGAGATTTTGGACGAAAAAAAGTTCATCCTTGATGAATCCGCCTCGCGCACCAACGACGGAGTTGTGGTGACTCAACCGCTGGTCTTTTCGCGTGGCGCTGTCGTCACCAAAAATGAGCTGGGTCGATATGCAGTCGTAGCAAATACGGATTCAGCCTGGACGAGTGCACGCTATTCTCTGCGTATTGAAGTTCGTTCGATTGATGGAATCAGGAATGAGGTCTCGGTTACCGCCGATATCGAAGGAAAATCGCTCGATGGATTCACCACCGTCTGGCGCAATCTCGAAAGCAGCGGACTTGCCGAAGAAGAATTTTTGGTAAAACTCGTCGAAATGGTTACGGGCGCATCGCCGGATGATCCGCGTAACGAATAATTTTTTTTCATGTGCGTCGTCGTAAAAATCGCTTTCTTCATTTTCATATCGCTTGGCAGCGCCACATTTCTTTTTGCGCAAGGTCAAGGCATACGCACGTCGCAAACGGATCGGAAAGATGAGGTCAAGAACGACGATGTGCCGATCGGTATAAAAGAAAACCTGATAAAACAAAGAATCAAAGAGGAAGAGAAAGAGTTCGCGAATATGCTTAGGCGCGGCGAGGAAGCAAGTAAAATTGTCGACGAAATTGTGAAGAGTTTCGAGCAGACCAATTCGCTCCGTGGCACAGATCAAAAAAAACTTCAGCGTCTTGAAAAACTCGTAAAGAAGATTCGTGATGACATGGGTGGTGAAGGAGATGATGACGATGCGGATTCGCGTCCGAAGTCGCAGGAAGAAATGATCGCGGATCTTCAGCAAAACACCTCTACGCTTTTAGCCGAACTCAAGAAAGGCGGACGACATAGTATTTCGGTGGTAGCAATCGAATGTTCAAATTTAGTCCTGCGTTATGTCCAATGGTTGCGGTCGTCATTATAGACCGCGAAGCACTTCATGAAATATTTTCGGCTCATTTTCGCAATATTCTTTTTATTGTCATTCGCTTTCGAATCCTTCCCGCAGGACGATGAAATTATTTCGGTGGATTCCTCGCTCGTAATTCTAAATGCAGTCGTAACTGATAAAAACGGAAAACCCGTCGCGGGTTTGAAGCGCGATGATTTCAAGATCATTGAGGACGGCAAGGAACAAGCATTAGCGTTTTTTGAAATTCAGTCAACGCCGTTCGCCGCCGTAATTTTGCTTGATACTTCAGGAAGTATGGAGGAACGTGTAAGCCTTGCCCGATCAGCAGCGATCCGTTTTCTTTCGGGACTTCGGAGCGACGATCAGACTTCCATTTTGAATTTTGATTCGAAGATTTCTTTGGTTCAGGATTTTTCAAACAGTCGCGATATATATCCGACCGTTTTTGACCTTAAAGCGGATGGAATGACTGTTTTAAACGACGCGGTTTTCGAGGCGGCGAAGAGACTTTCGGTGCGGGCGGAAAAGCGCCGCGCCATCATTGTCCTGTCCGATGGCGCTGACACTCTAAGCAAAAAATCTGCAGATAAAGCCTTAAAAGCCGCGCTTGAGGCAAATGCGGTTGTTTACACGGTGGATATGTCGGAGGTGAATTCACAAATTTCGGTTAGGACTCAAAATCAAGGCGTGCTGAAAAACTTTGCGGAGAAATCCGGTGGGAGATTTGTTTCAACACCGGGCGGAGTTGCGATGCGGGAAGCTTTCAAGGACATCGTGACCGAACTTGGAAATCAATACACACTTGGCTATCAACCCACTGCGGCTCCTGACGGAAAATGGCACACAATTTCCCTTCGCCTTTCCCGTCCTGATCTTCAGGTGAGAACACGCAAAGGTTACGTCGCAACCAAAACTCGCAAGAAAAACTGACCGACGTCGGAAGCGTTAATCATCGCTCCTTCGAAATAAATCTATCAATCATTCAAAACAAAAGTCAGGATCATCGTCACGCGAAATTCGGTGACTTTATTGTCATCAACCGCAACTTTTTGTTCTTTAATCCAGGCGCCTTTGATATTTTTTATGGTCTTCGAAGCTCGTTGAATTCCCTGCTGAACCGCATCGTCAAAACTCTTGCCCGAAGAGCAAGTAATTTCTACATTTTTTGCAACTGTCATAATTCCCCTTTCAGTTTTATCTGACTTAAAAAATTGCTGATTTATTACGCTCACTTCTCGGTCTTATTACGACGGCGATCCGAATAACGTTCAAACGCGAGTTTGATGAGCTCATCGGCGAGCATCGAAAAGTTAAGTCCTGAACCCGCCCACATTTTGGGAAAGCCCGAAGCATCGGTTAGTCCGGGTAAGGTATTGATCTCATTTACATAAATCGCGCCGGTATCATTTCGCAAAAAGAAATCAACGCGAGCAAGCCCGCAAGCGTCCACCGCCTTATATGCATCGACCGCCATATCGCGGATTTTTCGTGAGAGTTCCTCCGAGACGATTGCCGGCACAACAAATTCATTATTCCCGGTGCCCGAATATTTTTCCGTGTAATCCAAAAATTTCTTCGTCGGATCGTGAACGATATATTCGCCGGGCAAACTCGCCCGCGGATCGTCATTTCCGATTACTCCGCACTCGATTTCGCGTGCATCTAAGCCTTCTTCAACGATAATCTTCCGATCGTATTGCGCCGCAAGGTTGATTGCATTCTTAAGAGATTCGCCGTCATCCGCCCGCGACACACCCACGGACGATCCGAGATTCGCCGGTTTTACAAAACACGGAAAACCAATGCGAAACTCCACCGACTCGAGGATTTTCTCCTTCGTCTCTTCCCATTCTTTGCGAAGAAACCACACATACCGACAAACCGGTAACTGCGCATCGCGAAATAGAGTTTTCATTACAACCTTGTCCATTCCGCAGGAAGAAGCAAGCACGCCGCAACCCACATATGGAACATCCGCCATCTCAAGTAATCCTTGAATGGTTCCATCTTCCCCGTAAGTCCCATGCAAAACCGGGAAAACGACATCAACCGACGAAGCACCCGCGGAAAAATTTTCGGTTGCGGAATTCCGCGAAGAAATGAAACCTCCGTCACCAACTATCGGTACGGCTCCCTGATTGTCTTCGAAAATATTGGATAGAAATTCACGGGTTTCTTCGGGAAGCAACGCCGCCGATTCTTCCGCATTTAACCAGCGTCCTTCGCGACTGATTGCAAGCGGAACAATCGTGTATTTCTCGTGATCGAGATTATCTATCAAAGTTTTCGCCGATCGAATCGAAACTTCGTGTTCGCCCGAACGTCCGCCAAAAACTATCGCAACTTTCGTTTTCATTGAGTTCCTACGTGTATGAGATTCCTAAATCAAAGTATCGTTTTTCCAACCGCTGAAAGAATCAATTCCACCGCAAGTTCAACCGTGATGTTCGAAACGTCCAAAGTGGGATTAACTTCCACAATCTCGAATGAACGAAACGATTCGGAACCAGCCAGTTCCTCGAGCGCCAGATGTGCTTCGCGATAGGTAATTCCGCCGCGCACGAGAGTTCCTGAACCCGGCGCAAATCGCGGATCAAGAATATCAGCATCAAAGGTTGCCGAAAATCCGCCGCTCGCCCCCGAAGCAATCGCTAGTGCATCCTTCACACACGCAAGAATTCCCCGCCGATCGATATCGCTCATCGTAAAAAAATGATCGCGCAAATTCAGTTTCTGAATCAATTCAATTTCGCCGGCGTCAAAATCGCGACCGCCGATATGTGCAAGAAATTTCGGGTTGATTATCGGAGGCTTACCCGAAAGCTCCGTTAGCCGCTTGTCGCCAAAACCTAGTAAAGTTGCGAGCGGCATTCCATGTAGATTTCCACTGGGCGAACTTGAAGGCGTGTTCATGTCGGCATGGGCATCAAACCAAACGAGACCGACTTCCTCGCCGCGTTGCTTTGACGCGCGCGAAATCCCGCCGAATGTTCCCATCGCAATGGAGTGATCGCCGCCAAGGATAATCAAGAACTCTTCGTCGACATATTTTGTGATTATATTTGCGATCCGTTCACTGTTTTCGATCACTTCTTTTAGATGGATCGGTCCCGGCGGTTTCGCCTCCAGGGAATGCACCGGATCGCCAATTTCGATGTCGCCATGGTCGATAAAGTCATAGCCAAGTGCTTTGATGTGATCCGAAAGGCGCTTCCCGCGCACATCCGCACGACGAATCGCGGTCGGTCCCATTTCGCTTCCGCCTTTTCCGGCCGCGAAGCCAAGTGGAACGCCGATTAATCCGATTCTATTTCCACCCGTTCTTTTGGTGATCATAAAACTTGTTATAGTTCGCCGAATCCCGCGTGAAATAACCCATCAATTTCTTCCAAAGCGCGATCCGCGTCATCGCCTTTGGTGGTCAGCTTTAACTCCGAGCCTTTCGCCGCCGCCAGAGTGAGAACACTCAAAATCGATTTTGCGTCCGCCATAACGTTGTTATCGATCCGCGTAAGCGCAACATTGCAACGGAACTGCGCCGCCAATCGTACCAGCCGTGCGGCGGCACGCGCGTGCAATCCCAAGGCGTTTCTCACCGTGACCATTTTCTCAGGCATCTTTCTTAGCCGCTTGCGGTGCAAGCAAGCGACTCGCGCAACATATCGATTCGCGTCCTTGCGTTTCAATTTCCGTCGCCATTTCAGCCAGCGTCATCTCGCGATTTTGCGAGGCGATCTTGATCACCATCGGCAGATTCACTCCGGTGATAATTTCAACGCCCGTTCCCAAAAACATCGCGGCGATATTCGTCGGGGTTCCGCCAAACATATCGGTCAGCAGTAAAACTCCTTTTTCCGATGCAACCCGTTTCATCGCACGCGAAATTTCATCTTTTGCCGACTCGACTTCATCATGCCATCCGATCGAGACCGCAACAATGTGATTCACATCGCCTACAACCGCTTCAGCCGCAGCGAGTAATTCATTGGCCACCTGACCATGGGAAACTATTACCGCACCAATCTTTTTTACTTCCTTCATCTCTTTTACGTCCTATTCGAGGTGCACGAACCAATCTATTTCTTTATGTCCCGATGAACGACGGATACCTCCACTCCATCTTTCTTCAGTCCTTTTGACAAGCGTTCGGCTATCATCACCGAGCGATGACGTCCGCCGGTACACCCGATTCCTATCGTCAGATAGGACTTTCCTTCACGTCGGTAAAGCGGCAGAAGATAATTGAGCAAATCCGTAAACCGCTTCGCAGTTTCCAAAACGTCGTGCTTGGATTCTAAAAACTTCTCAATTTTCGGATGATTGCCCGGAAGTTCTTTGAGTTCCGGAACAAAGTAAGGATTCGGCAAATGGCGGACATCAAAAAGAACATCAACCTGGTGCGGAACACCGAACTTATGTCCAAAGCTGACGATCTGAACCGACAACGAAGACTTCTTATCGTCGACGCCAAATTTGTTTCGAAGAAGTGTTCGAAGTGTGTGGACCGTTTCTGCCGAAGTATCAATTATCAAATCAGAGGCGGCCCGAACTTCAGTTAATGCTTTTCGCTCGGCGCGAATCGCACCAATGAGACCTTTGCCGTGATCGAATGGATGCGGACGACGTGTCTCACTGAATCTTCTTCGAAGAATATCATCGGAAGCTTCGAAGAAGAGCACAAACGGCTCCAACCTTTTCTTCCGAAGTTTCATCAAGGCATCGGGAAATTGCGAGAGAAAATGCCTCTCTCGAATATCGATCACCAAGGCAGTTTTTTCGATGGCGATCTTCTCCTCAAGTGTTGGAATCAGCAATCGGGCAAATGAAGTAAGCAGTAAAACGGGCAGATTATCGACGCAAAAATATCCCAAATCTTCAAAGGCATTAGTAGCTGAACTCATGCCCGAGCCCGATAATCCAGTGATGATTACGAACTTAGGGATGTCCTTCTTCTTCGAGAGCTTCTTCGTGGTTTTTTTATTGTTCGACATTTTCAGCGACTCTGCGCACAGAATCTTTCGGGAACTCACTCTTGCGGACAGCAATTAAGTCAAAACATCCGAACAATAATTCCGCGACTGAACCGCATTCAAATAATAAAAACAAATCGGATTTGCGCTACGGTTTAATCAAACCGTAATCACCATCATCTCTCTTGTATAAAACTGAAATCCGTTCGCTCTCCGCGTCACGATAAACGACAAACTGGTTCGCCTCGCGATCCAGATGTATAACTGCTTCTTCCGCAGTCATCGGCTTTGCCACATAATTTTTTACCGGGAGAATGCGCGGTCCCGTCTGCTCTTCAATCGGTAGCGCGTCGCCATCAACTTCGCCGAGCTTCGGTCTCTTATGGTGCTTATCGGTAACCTTCGCTTTCATACGCAGGATTTGCTTCTCAATTTTCTCGATAGTCTTTGAAAGTGAAACGTACATGTCATCGTCCGTGGTATTCGCGCTAATAACTTTGTCGCGCCATCGAACAACAATTTCCGAACGATTACTGCCGCGAACAACCTCGATGATTATGTGTGCAAGAACTTCGCTTCCCTCGAAAAGATGTTTTAACTTTTCAAAGTGTCCCTCGCAGTGAGAGCGAAGTGCCGGTGTAACCTCGATGTGTCTGCCGCTGTATTCAAATTTCATAAATTCACCTCGTATAATTTTTCAACCATCGAAACCCTAGTTAAAAATCCTTTCTTCAAGATTCAAACCACAGTTTTTCGTTCGCGCGATCCCTTGATGTGCATCTGATCACGATACTTCGCGACTGTTCTGCGGGAAAGTTTTATTCCTTCGCTACTGAGAATTTTCACAATGTCATCATCCGTGATCGGTTTATGAGTATCTTCCTCTTCGATGAGTTTCTTAATCCGAAGTTTTACAATGCGGGTTGAAACTTCCTCGCCTTCCTCATTTAACATTCCTTCGGAAAAGAATCGTCGCAGTTCAATCACGCCTTGCGGAGTGTGGGCATACTTTCGATTCACGACACGCGAAACCGTCGACAAATGCATTCCGATGTCTTCCGCCACATCTTTTAGCATCATGGGTTTCAGGTGTTGAACGCCATGATCGAGAAAATCACGTTGTCTTTCGAGTATTCGTTCAACCACCCGATAAATCGTGTGTTTCCGATGTTCGATATTTCGGAGAAGATCCACCGCCGAACGCATTTTCTCTTTAATGAAATCGCGCGTTTCTTTTGAGGTGCCATCGGCACCGAGAAGTTTTTGATAAGTTGAGCTGATTCTCAAACGCGGACTACCGTCATCTGCGAAATATATTACATAATCGCCTTCAATCTTCTCAATATAGACTTCCGGAGAAACATACATCGGATCCTGCGAATTAAAACGACGTCCGGGAAAAGGATCCAGTGCGCGAATCACTTTGAGTTCCTCCACGATGCAATCCATATCAACGCCGACACTCTTTACTAAATGCTGAAGTCGATGCGGCTGCAAATCTTCGAAGTGATCTCGTACTAAGGTTGCGGCAAGACTGTTACCTTCATCTCCTGCCTCAAGCTGAGCAAGCAGACACTCGCGAACGTTTCGGGCGCCGCAACCAACGGGATCAAGGCTTAACACAAGGACGCGCGCTTTCTCAATTACTTCAATACTTGTTTCGCACATTTCCGCGAGCTCTTCACTCGAAGCGACCAATCTGCCATCCTCGTCGAGATTTCCGATAATGCAGACAGCCGCCTCGGCAATATCTTCTTCGAGCGATTGGAGACGAATTTGCGTTTCAAGATGTTCGGAAAGAGATTCAGCGTGCGTTAAAAATTGTTCGAATGTCGGAGCATCTTCGCGGTATTCAAGTTCCTGCGTTTTGTAACCCGGATCGAGATAATCGCGAAACTCGCTGCCAAAATCCACGTCCTCGAAGGCATCGCCCTTTTCCGGCAACGGAGTTTCAGCGTCCGGTTCATCGTCACCGGTCGGAGTTGAAACCGGAGAAAATCCGTTTTCCGAGAGAAGTTCCGTTGATCCTACAATCGACGTTAATTCAGGATCAATTTCGGTCGAACCGATTTCCAATTTATCTGCGGCGCCGCTTTCAAATGTCTCATCCGTCCCATCGAAATTCTGATCGAGAATGTGCTCTGAAATTTCCTGCGACTCTTCATCGTTTGTAACCTCTTCGAGAACCGGATTCGCAACCAGCTCCTGCTGAACCAAGTCATTCAGTTCAAGTGAGGTCATCTGCAACATCTCGATGCGCTGACGCAGCTGTGGCGTCAGGACCATGTGTTGCTTCAACGATGTATTAAGTTTTAATGAAGACATATTCAATCAGGAAACCTGATCAAAGCTTAATAATTACTGCATTTTCACAACTGATTATACTTCTTTCAACTTCAAAATGTAAGAGCGATTGACGAAGAATTTTCGTCATTTGGGGATATTAAAAACGCCATAATTCAGCGGCATGAACGAAACGGGCGGGCGATGGCTTCAGCGGTTATTCACTGCAAGGTTTTTCGTAAGCGTAAAAAGAAAAATTAAAAATTTCAAATGTTGGATTATGGACGTCAGTTGGAGACTAAAAAATCGCGCGACTCTGTTCAGACGGTTTTTCATAAGGCGAATCGCTCACCCAAGTATATTCGACGAACATCTTTATCCTCGACGAGTTCTTGCGGCGAGCCGGCGCGCAAAATTTTTCCGTCAGACATTATGTAAGCTCTGTCCGTAATCCCAAGCGTCTCGCGGACATTGTGATCCGTAATCAGTATGCCGATACCACGCTCTTTGAGATAGAGAATGATTTGGCGGATATCTTCCGTCGCGATTGGATCGATCCCGGCAAACGGTTCATCAAGCAAAATGAATTTCGGCTCCGTTGCCAGACATCGTGCGATTTCCACGCGCCTTCTTTCACCACCCGAAAGTGAATCGCCGCGGGTTTTACGAACGTGCATCACGTGAAATTCTTCAAGCAGCTCTTCCAATCGCGCATGACGTTCTTCGCTTGAGATTTTCATTGTCTCCAATACTGCAAGTATGTTTTGCTCTGCCGTCAGCTTACGGAAAATTGAAGGTTCTTGCGGAAGATAACCGAGTCCGAGTCGCGCGCGCAGATACATGGGAAGCAAAGTGATATCGCGTCCATGTAAAAAGATCTTTCCCGCTTCCGTCCGCTCAAGACCGGAAATCATATAGAAAGTTGTTGTCTTGCCTGCGCCATTAGCGCCGAGCAGTCCGACTATCTCGCCGCGATCAACGTGTAAACTTACATCATCTACGACCCTTCTCTGCCCATAAGTCTTCTGGAGATTTTCCGCCGCAAGCGAATCGGCCGGAGTGTCGTGCGACGATCCGTTACGATTCAAGAATTCTTGTTCGGGCAGTGAGACTTTCATAGAAATCGAATTATGGAACTTTAACCTTGTAAGTTGTTCTGGTGCGACCGGAACGATTCGTTTTCGAAGTTCCCTGATTTACTACTCTATTGCTGCGCAATGAAATATCGAGCTGGCTTCCCTGCGTCGTGCCGTTTTCCGAATCATCAACAACCGCCGGGTTTCCCCGCAGAACCGCCGTCTCGCCTATCGCTTCGTAACGCGCATAGTCGCCGCGCACCTTTCGGTTTGGCTGCGTTATCACCACGGAGTTTTGCGCAACAAACTCCTTCAATTCATTTTTTTCATCGAGAAAAACATCAACCACGCCCGCAGTTATTCGCTCCGTTCCCTGTCGAATATCGACATTTCCCGTATAGCGGATTAACTTCGCTTCATCTTGGTACTCAAAACGATCTGAGGAAGCGGATGCCGGTTGAACGGTGCTCTTATCACCTTCGCGTCGACGTGCATTATAAAGATAACTTTGGACCTTGCCTTCACCCTTCATTCGGCGCGCCTTCTGTTCAATCACTAGTTGGTCAGCCCTAATAAAATTATCCTCTTGCCAGGCTCGTGCATTTCCGTTGTAAACGGCGCCTTGATTACGTTGATCGAATTCCGCCGAATCCGAAGTTATGAAAACGGGTGAAGTGACTTTTCCAAATGGAGTTGCACCGTTCGTTTGTTTCTGGCTGTAGTAGGTGGTGCTCACTCGTTCGCGCAATGAAGATTTCTCGTTTCGGAGATCCCAGTCGATTTGCGTCGCGCGGGCGCGACCATTCGAATCCCAAACCGTTGGCTCGCCACCGCGAAGCCTTACGATCTGATCATTTGAAGTGTAAACAAATTCATCCGCGATCCCATAGCGGTCGAGTTCATTGAATTTCGCTTTGCCTACGGCATTGAGGCGCTCGAGGTCGTCAGTCTCGCGACTAAAGACGGCAACCAATTTTGCTGCCGAGAGATTTCTCGCGCCCCGATTGGGACTCGGTATCGTAGGTTCAATCAAACCTTTCGCATTCTTTGAAGCCTCGCAAGTCTTCGCGTGATTTCCTGTCTCATAGAATTCACAATCAAAACGCGGAGCATTGATAGTCGTACGAAAATTCTCCGGCCCGTTTCTCAATGGCTCAACATTCAACACGGCGTTTCCAACCGCTTCTGCCGTTCGAAGGTCCTTTCCATTCGGCGCGAGAACGGTCGAAATCGAATCCGCCGTTAGTTTTTTATTGGCGCCGTTCGGATCGCCTGCACGCGCATTCATCGTGATTGTCGTGCGACCTTCGGTTCTCATTTCAGAAAGCAGACTCTCGGTTCCATTTATACGGAAAGCTAGATTAATTGCGCGCGGTGCGGTGAGTCTAACCTGCGAATAATCCTTCGGCTGAGTCGGAATCAGTGAAATAGATGAGCTGCCGTCCGCTACCATCTTTTCTATCAAACCATTCTGAAAATCTACGACCACCGAATCCGAACTATCCAATGACAAGCGACTTAACGAGTCAATCGAAACTGCATTTACGTTTCCTTTCGCAATCGACTTCGCAAATTTCTGATTGAGGTCAAACGTTGTGTCGATTTGATTGGCGGTAACTTCTACGGTCTTGTCCGTTACCTGACGGACCAGCGCGTTTCCATTAACCTGCCCGCGACGAATTTTGTTATCAGGTGAGATTTCGGCGAAGATCTCGTCTCCTTTTAGAATGTCGTCGCCACGAAGAATTTTTGAACCGCCATTCAAAAAAATATTTCCGGCGGATTGGAAAAACTGCGCCGATGCCGAATGAATGATCGTCGGTCCGTTTTCACCTGGAACCGTAATTTCTACAGCTCGTTTCAATTCAAACTTGTCTTCGCGTTTCTCGTAAGAAGCCGACTCCGCCTTGATGTTCGTTGGCGCAAAACCGGCTCGCGAGGTGGCGATGAAAACATTTTCATTCAACTCAAAACGAGAAATCTTCTTCTGCAGAAAACTTGTGCTGACCCTTTCCGATCTCATCGTCGTTTTCTGCGCTTGAGGATTTTCCGAAGAAGGCGCGCCGAGGATTTCGATTCTCACATTGCCGTCCGCCGTTGCGCGTTCGGTAAGCTGATTGATTTCGGCGCGGTCTGATTCGATCAATACATCCTGAAGATTCGAATTCGCGAGCTGATCATTCTCACCCCCGGTGGAAACGCCGTGGATCACCACCTGTTTCAAAAGTTGAATTCGTTTCTCCTTTACAAATACTTTAGCTCCAATCGAATTGCCCGATAAATTCTCCCGCGAAAACTCGATGGGCAGTTCTGTTTCGGCGATTTCAAATTCTTTGTTGTAAGAAATCTGATCTCCGTGGATTTTCAATCCATCGCGGGTTTCAATATTTACGTTTCCATCAAGAAACGCGTCGAAATTCTTTTCTTTGCCGGGAACATAAATTGCGCGATCCGAACTTAGTTTATCGGATGGCTGCCCGACGCCATCGAAAACTTCGAGATACACATTTTCGAGTGACTGATGATTATCGGTATAGGTCGTCGCCTTGTCTGCCCGCACTACATACCTTACGACTTCACCGTCGGATTCGTAACGTTCGTAGCCATTTACCACCGCAACGATTTCTTTCGAAAGCGTTGCCGGCATTCCCTTCATTCTAAATTCTTCATTATTGCGCCCGAGAAAAAATCCGATAGCGATGGTGATTATGGTCAATGCGAGCAAAGCCACGGCGACAACGCGAAAAATCTTGGGGAGACCCGCGCGAAGTTCAAAATCTTCAATTTTTGCTTGCTGAGATAATTCAGGCATTGCGTCAGCTTTGATTCTAGCTTTTGACGTCTTCTACAACCAACTGCAAACGCGTGTTTCCATTCCACGTGTTCGCTTCCGGAGTGTATGCGACTTCGATGCGGGAATTCTCGTGCAGAGTTTGCCCTTTTGATTTTTCAACTCCGTCCCACCAAACCGCTTCGAAACGTTTTCCGTTTCGATCAGCGAGTCGAAGCTTCAAATGTTTTTCCTTCATCACCAGAGGCTCCTGCGAAAGAAAAAGATCGCGTGTGACAAAAACCGGTTTGGGATTTCCCGCGCCAAATGGCTCCAGCAGTCTCAATTGTTCGACGAGATCAAGGTTGAGAGTATCGGTCGATACATTTGCATCTATGGTGAGCTCGGGAATCAAATCGTCATCGGTCAGCTTGTTTTTGGCGTATTGATTCAGACGTTCACTTGCGGCAAAAATATTTTCCTCCTTGATGGTAAACCCGCACGCCGCGGCATGACCGCCGTGTTTCTCGAAGAGTTCTTTACACGAATCCAGGGCATCAAGCAGATGAAAATTTTTTATAGAGCGTGCCGATCCGTGTCCGATTCCATCCTCGAGAGAAATAACCAAACTTGGACGGTAAAGCCGTTCGGTGATTCTCGACGATGCGAGACCGATTACGCCTCGATGCCAGCCTTCGCCGGCTACGACAACAAAATGACTATGTCTTTCCGCGCCGCCGCTTTCGGAATAGTTTTGGAAAGCGAGCTCCGATATTTTTTTCTGAATAGTTTGACGTTCGCGATTTCGTGTATCGAGATGCTGAGCAAAATTGCGGGCTTCTTCAAATTTCTTAGCTTCGAAAAGTTCAACCACCGCGCGAGCCGCATCCATTCGTCCAGCCGCGTTAATTCGCGGAGCAATGCGAAATCCGATGTCATAAGTCGTCATCTCCGCATTGCAGTCCGCAACCTCCATCAATGCGCGAAGCCCAAAATTCTTCGTGCGCGGAAGATCCCGAAGACCAAGCGAAACGATGGCGCGATTTTCGCCGGTGAGATTCATAATGTCCGCGATTGTTCCGATAGCGACGATTTTCAAATAACCCGGAAGCGCCTCTTCCTTTCCGCGTTCGCGGAGCAGAACTTCGGCGAGCTTGAACGCAACGCCGACTCCCGCCAGATTCTTGTCGGGATAATTACAGCCGGATTGTTTTGGATTTACGAAGGCGTAAGCCGGAAGCTGCCTTGTCTCACTTCCCGCGATTTCGTGATGATCGGTCACGATCAAATCAATTCCGTTTTCCTTCGCCCATTTTGCTTCGTTGAAGGCGGTGCTTCCGTTGTCAACGGTAATCACAACCGAATAACCACTGGATTTCGCTTCTTGTAGGTGTTCGATATTGAGACCATAACCTTCGGTAAAACGATGTGGCACGTGATAGCCGGTTTTAGCACCCAAAAGATCGAGCGCTTTACGCAAGATGACGGTTCCCGTAGTTCCATCGACATCATAATCGCCCCATATGAGTATTTTTTCGCCGCCATCGATTGCTTTGAAAATCCGCGCCGCAGCCTTTTCAATTCCTTTGAGAAGCTTCGGGTCATGAAGGTCCTCGATTTTTGGACTAAGGAATTTCAATGCCGATTCTTCGGAGTCGTAACCGCGCGCGATGAGCATCGCGGCGATGAGGGGCGAGACTTGAAGCTGCTCGGCAAAACGCCCGACGGTTGAGCGTTCGTGTTTGATAATGTTCCATCGTTTCATCGCGCTTTAGATATTAATCTGCGGAGCGAGTTTACCAAGGAAGAGCGCCGCGAGAATCGCGACACCGAGAATAATTCGGTAAACGATGAAGATGAATGTAGTGTTGGTTCGTAGGAAATTGATCAAAAACCAGATCGAGAGGTATCCAACGATGCCGGAAACAACAGTCGCAATGATAAGCGGCGCAAATTCCTTGTCAGGCAGAAGCGCGACGGCTTCACGGAATTCCAGCAGTCCGCTCGCAGTGATCGCAGGAATCGAAAGCAAAAAAGAAAATCTCGCGGCGGTTTCGCGTTTCTCACCGGCAAACAAGCCCGCCATTATCGTTGAACCCGAACGACTCGAGCCTGGCATTAACGCCAGCACCTGTGCGAATCCAACAACCAGCGCATCGGTAAGTCTCAACTGATTTATATCTTTTCGTTGGGAGCCAACCGCTTCCGCGATCAAAAGAGCGATCGCAACGGCTATCAACATCGTGGCTATCATCCAGAGATTTTTCGTCGCCGGTCCCTCAATCAATTTCTTAAAAATGAGTCCGATCACGCCAATGGGAATTGAGCCGAGAATGATGAGCCAACCAAGCCACGCTTCGCTCGAAAGCCAGATCGGTCGATTACCGTCAGTTCCGGAAAACTGCAGTCGCCGCGGTCCGCGCAAAAGTGCCCAGTGATCTCTTGCAAAAGAACTCACGATGCTAAATATGTCGCTGGCGAAATAGATTATGACTGCGGCAAGAGTGCCGAGTTGAATCACGGCAATTGTCGCAGTCGTCTGCTCGGGATTTCCGTTATAAAGATTTAGAAATCGGCTCGCGAAGACGAGATGTGCCGATGAGCTTATGGGAATGAACTCAGTTAACCCTTGAACAATTCCGAGAATGATTGCCTGAAGAATGCCCATTTTAGTTTAGGAATTTGAACGCTGAATCAACTCTTCGACATGAAATCGAATTTTAAGATGTTACAAACTTAGCAGCGAAATGGCGAATGATGAATTTCTTCGTGCTTATTCTCGATAATTCGCGCCGCCCGCAATCCGGTCATACAACCAAGCCGGAAGGAACTTGCCCGCTCTGACAACGGTCGCGAGCTGCCACGGAAACGCCGCGAATTTTTTCTTTTTTTCTATCGCGCGAATAAAAAGCGGAATCGCGTCGTCGAGTTTCATCAGGAAAGGAAGTTTATGTTTGCGATTTTCCGTAAGCGGAGTGTGAATAAAGCCGGGAGAGATTACCGTAACGGAAATGCCATGTCGTTTTGTATCGAGGCGCAAACTTTCAAAAAAAGTCGTCATTCCTGCCTTGCTGGCACAATATGAAGCCGACTTTGGTAATCCGCGATAACCGGCGAGGCTCGAAATCGCGACGAGTTGTCCTTCTCCGCGTTCAATCATTTGAGGCAGCGTCGCCGAGACGGCGTTTACGGCTCCGATAAGATTTGTGTTGATAAGTTTTCCGATTGCAGCGGCGTCAAGATTTTTTACGTCAACGGTTCCGCCGATTCCGGCATTGGCAATTACAATGTCAATCCGACCGAATTCCTTTCGCACTTCGTCAGCCGCACGCGCGACCGCGTCCGCGTCCGTAACATCCAACGCGAAAACGCGCGCTATTCCGCCGAGAGTCTCGCAGCGCTTCGCAAGTTGTTTCAACAAATCTTCGCGTCGCGCGAGCAACGCCAAAACCGCACCTTTGCGCGATAGCGCGAGAGCCAAACCTTCGCCGATACCGCTCGATGCGCCGGTAAGAAAAATGACTTTGTCTTTCCAATTCATTTACAACTCAATCAAAGTGGTAACAATCACCGGACGCGCGCCGGTTTCGCCTTGAATATGTCGCTTAAGGTGAATTCGCAAGTTCTCTTTTACCCAGGCATGATCCTGAAACTCATCCCGCTGCATTTTATCAATCGCTTCTATGATGGAATCGCGTGCGCCTTCGACCATCCCTGCGGTGAAACTGATTCCCGCGACGCCTTGCACCGTAATTTGCGGCGGCGATTTTAGTTTCCCCGTAGCCTTATCGAGAACGACGACCAACGTAATCACTCCGCCATACGCAAGTTTTTTGCGCTCGCGAATCGTATCGTAATGTAACTCTTCCAAACCTTCCTCATCGATGAACATTCTTCCGACATCGCGTCGCTCGAGCACTGCCGCGCGATCGGCTTCGAGCTCGAGCACATCGCCGTTTTCAATCAACACGATGTTGTGTTCGTCGTAGCCAAGATGATTTTTTACGAATTCTTTTTGACGGAAAAGCATTCGGTATTCACCGTGAATCGGAACGACGAATTTCGGTCGCGCAGTTTCAACCATGATTCGGATATCTTCCTGCGAAGCATGACCGGAAACATGGATGAGCCTTCGTTTCTCTTCGATGATATTTGCACCGCGCTTATACATATGACCGATCATCCGCGAAATTCCTTTTTCGTTTCCCGGAATAATTCGCGCGGAGAGAATCACCGTGTCGCCCTTCTCAATCTCGAGACCTTTGTAAGTACCGGTAGCCATCTGATGAAGCGCCGCCCGACGCTCGCCCTGCGAACCGGTTACGAGATAAACAAGTTCGTCACCATGAAACTGGCGAGATGCATTGAGCTCAATCAGTGTGTCTTCCGAAACATCCAGCAATCTTAGATCGCGAGCGAGCCCGATATTTTTTTGCATCGAACGACCGAGCACACAAACTCTTCGACCGAACTGTTGAGCAACATCGAAAATAATCTGCAGACGATGAATGGAACTAGAAAATGTAGAGACGATGATTCGTCCTTTCGTCTGTTCGAAAATTTCTTCAAACGCCGGAATAACCGCGCTTTCGCTCGGCGTTCTTCCCGGAACCGTCGAATTCGTAGAATCCGATAGGAGCGCGAGCACACCCTCATCTCCGATTCGCTTGAGAGTCTTCAAATCATATGGCGCGCCGATAATCGGAGTGTCGTCAATCTTGTAATCGCCGGTGTGAATTATCGTGCCAACCGGAGTCTTGATGGCGAGGGAAAAGCAATCGACGAGCGAATGCGAGGCGTGAATGAATTCGATTTCAAAGTCGCCGATTTTGATCCGATCTTTCGGTTCAACTAAATTCAAATTAACGGAATTCAACATCTCATGTTCTTCGAGACGCTTTTCCGCAAGCGCGATCGTAAACCGCGACGCATAAACCGGTAGATCGTATTTTTTCAGAATATACGGAAGCGCTCCAATATGGTCTTCGTGTCCATGTGTGAGAATCAGAGCCTTGATTTGATCGCGATATTCTTCAAAGAAATCAAAATTCGGTATTGCAATATCTACGCCGTATGGTGTCTCTTCGGGAAAACCCATCCCGGCATCGACGACGATCATCGATTCGCCGAAGCGAATTCCCATGCAGTTCATTCCAAACTCGCCAATTCCGCCAAGCGGTATGATTTCAACTCTTCCCACTAATTTATTGCTCAACTTCAAATTATTCAACAAACTGATTTTGATGCAGTCAAAAATCTTAACACAAAGAAAAACCTGCCGCGCACTTGCCCTATCGAACCCAACTTGAAAGAAATTTGCGTTAATACGCCATTTTCGGTAGATTAATATGGACAAATTAAGGGGAGTAGATAGCCCGTTGGGTTTGCTGATTTCGTCATTACGATTGTTTTAGTCGGAAACAATCCGGTTCAGCAGAAAATTATCGAGACCTTTTGCGACACATTCAGAGTCGCGAAAGGTCTTTCCTTTTGCGATAACAAATCAAAAAAGGAGTTTAAGAGATGCTTTTTCCGTTTTTCGAATATTGGTGGATCTACGTTTTGTTTCTCGTCTTTGTCGGCGCGATGCTCGCGCTCGATCTCGGAGTATTTCATCGAAAGTCACACGTTGTTTCCTTCAAGGAAGCGACGATTTGGAGCATCGTCTGGGTGACGCTTGCGCTGCTTTTCAATTTTCTATTTTACAAATACGCGCAATATAAATTCGGCGATGCGCAGGCATGGATTTCCGGCATGGAATTCCTGACCGGTTACATAGTCGAGAAATCGCTTTCCATTGACAACATTTTCATCTTTGTAATGGTTTTCAGCTATTTCGCAATTCCGCTGAAATACCAACATAGAGTCTTGTTTTACGGAATCCTTGGCGCGCTGATTTTCCGTGCGATCTTCATCGCGCTCGGCTCGGCTTTGATGCAGTTTCACATTGTGATTTATGTATTTGGCGCTTTTCTGATCATTACCGGCATTAAACTGTTTTTCACTTCGCACAAAGAAATCGAGCCGGAAAAAAACGTTTTGATTAGAATACTGAAGCGCTTCATTCCGGTGACGAAAGATCATCACGGAAAACATTTCTTCACTCGAATCGATGGTAAACTGCATGCCACACCGCTTTTCGTAGCGCTGCTGTTTCTTGAATTCACCGATGTAATTTTCGCAATCGACTCCGTTCCGGCGATATTCGCGCTTACGAATGAGCCGCTGATTGTTTTCACTTCAAACATTTTCGCGATACTCGGTTTGCGTTCAATGTATTTCATGCTCGCGGGAGCGGTGGAAAAATTTCATCTGTTGAAATTCGGATTGGCGACGGTTTTGGTTTTTGTGGGACTTAAGATGGTCTGGCTGAACGATGCTTTCGGCGGAAAGTTTCCGATAACCTACAGCCTTGGATTCATTCTTTTTGCTATTGCTGCGTCGATCGTTGCATCGCTCCTTTTTCCAAAAACGCAGAGCCACTCGGAAGATTTAGTTTGAAGCGGAC
>DAITAB010000368.1:0-1780 GCA_036824525.1 Pyrinomonadaceae bacterium | reverse complement strand
TAGCGCGTTCGTCGTAAAGCGCCGCGCGCACGCTCGAGGTTCCGATATCAATTGCAAGAGTCAGCGACATTTATTTTTCGCGAGAAACTATCGCGGAATCTTTCTTTCGCTCGTAAAGGCTTACGCGAAGATTTCCATCGAGAAGTTTTTCTTCCGTGCGCTCGAAGTCTTTTAAAAAATCCGCGGGAAGAAACGCATCTGCTTCGGCAACCGCTACGGGAATTTCCGTCACGATCCATTTTTCGATCGCGTCTGCAAAAGCTTCATAAGTTTTCGCGCCGCCGATAACATACAAATCGCACTTCAACTTTTTTGCGTGCGCGAGAACTTCTTCGCGGCTTCGCATCAACAAAACGTCCCTTTGATTTTCGATGTTGTTATTTTTGCTGAGAACAATGTTCACGCGATTCGGCAGCGGTTGCTTCAAAGATTTCCAAGTGTTCCAACCCATCACGACCGCGTTTCCGGTCGTCGTCGCCTTGAAGAATTTCAGATCAGCGGAATAGTGCCACGGCAATTTTCCTTCTCTGCCGATGGCGCGATTTTTCGCGATGGCGACAATGCCGATGATCATAAAAACTTTTTCGCGCTCAACATACCCAGCGTTAAATTAGAACAGGATTAACAGGATACGCAGGATAGAGAAAGTCCATAATCTGAAGCGCTTAACTAAACTAAACGCCTGAATCTTCCGAGTTGAGTCGAGAAAAACGGAATCGTGCTAATCCTGTCCATCCTGTTTCAAAACTCTTTCGATTGATCCGCGTTCGCATCATACGGAAATGCGCGCGCCTTTATAGACAACTATCTCCGAACCTTGCGCCAGCAGAACTGATTTTGGTTTCGATTCATTCAGAAACGCAAACTCATCACCATAAGTAGCGCCGAAGTCCACGTCAATCTCCGCATCATTCACCTCAAACAAATTCCACTGCGGATGTTCGACTTTGTATTCATCTGTAATAAATTCATCGCGCTTAGTGTAACCCCAGTAATGCTCCGTAATGAACGTCTCATGCGAATCGGCTTTCGGAATTCCTAAGTTGTCACCAAAGGAAATCGCCAGATGATTCTCCAATCGGCGTTTGCTCCACGAATACGAAATTTCATTGTCGCTTTGTTTGTGCGACATCTTCCATGTTTCATAAGGTTCGCCATAAACGGTCCGCGCAACCAAAGTAATCGCCGCACGCGGAACAATTTCTTTTATGAAACAAACGCCGCGCCGGATTTCATTTTCAGTTTCGCGCTTTACATAGAAACGCAGATTCACTTCCAGAAAATTTCGATGAAACGGAATCGGAATTCCGAGCACACGAGTATCGCGAAACTTGAAAGCGACCAGACTTAGATAAGTTTCGCCGTTCCAAAAATCGAGCGTAGTCCCGCGAGGAACCAGATGCTCGATATTCTCCGGCGCGATCGTGTAGTTCACCATCGCGAGATCGAGCCATTTTGCTGTAAGAAATTTTTTCGTAAACGTTTGCTGCGCTTTCCAAATCGGCGTTTTCTTTTCGAGTGTCCGAAGCTGATTTCAACACTTCTTTCGGCGAATCACAAAATCAGCAGTCGGAATTTTCGTCACCATTTCTGCTCGCAAGTTTCGGAGTATTAATTCTGGGAAGTTGAATCTTTTGATTTGACTGCGGTGGTAAGATTGTGAGGACGAAACTGTCATAAGTATTTTCGAGAATTTTTGATAAGTTCGCAGAGGCAAAATGAACACGTATGACACGCAAAATTTGAGTGTCGTGCGGAATGATTCCTCAGAATCATAAGT
>DAITAB010000367.1:0-1780 GCA_036824525.1 Pyrinomonadaceae bacterium | reverse complement strand
GCGCGTGAAGGAAATATTTTTGCTCATCAAGCCGCAGTTCTTGGTTTTGTAAGAAACGCGGTCGATGCCGGAATAAACTCTATTCAGATTCGCGAGAAAGAGATTTGTGCAAGTTCGCTCTTCCAAATTGCAAAAGACGCCGTTGCGATAAAAGGAGAACTTCCAACTTCTATCCTTATAAATGATCGAAGCGATGTGGCGTTGGCTTCCGGAGCGGATGGAGTTCATTTGCGAACAGATTCGATTGGAGCTAGGTACATACGCGAAAAGTTCGGTAAGAATTTTCGCATTTGCGTTTCAACTCATTCGGTTGCTGAGGCGCTCTCCGCGAAGGAAAACGGCGCGGATTTTGTCGTATTCGGTCCGGTTTTTGAATCGCACACAAATCATTCTCCCAAAGGTATTGAGTCGCTTGCTGAGGTTGTAGAGTTGTTGGGTGATTTTCCGGTGGTCGCCCTCGGCGGAGTCAACGAAAGCAATCTCGACGAGTGTTTTCGCGCCGGCGCAAGTGGAATCGCCGGCATACGTCTATTCGAAGATCCATCGAGGCTGCGGGAAATTGCTTCGCAGATAAAGAGTAGATTCTCATGAGTGATCGATCTACAAAAAAAGTGGCGCTTACAATTGCGGGACTTGATCCATCGGGCGGCGCCGGAATTGTAGCGGACATAAAAACATTCACGACTTTCGGCTGTTTTCCCGTCACGGCGATTACCTCTGTTACATATCAAAACACCAAGGAAGTTCTCGGCGCAGTTCATCAATCAGCCGAGTCTGTTCGTCGGCAGATAGTGCCGATCATCGAAGACTTCGAAGTGCATGCGGTAAAAACCGGAATGTTACCGACGAGCGAAATTATTCTGGAAGTCGCCGGCATCTTGAGTGAATACGAATTGAAAAACGTAGTTGTCGATCCGGTTGTTCGATCGACCTCAGGATTCGACTTGATTGATGATGTAGCGCTTGAAGCTTTGGTTGAGAATCTTTTTCCGCTCTCTTTGCTTGTAACGCCAAATCTTCCGGAAGCCGAACGAATTTGCGGTATGAAGATCAGAAATTCTGAAGATATCGTAAGAGCCGGAAAGATAATGCACGATTACGGCGCAAAAAATGTATTGATAAAAGGCGGACATCTTCCCGGCGCCTTTTTCGACCATGCAATTTCCGGATTGAAAGCAATCGAGATAAACGACGTATACAAAAGAACTCCAAAGGAATCCGGTAAATTCGCGCGCGATTTTCTGTTCATCGGTGATGAGCTGCACGTTATTTCAGATAATTTCATCGAGACGAAAGCGACACATGGCACGGGGTGTTCGCTGGCTGCCGCGATTGCCGCGGGACTTGCGCGCGGTTCGGCACTGCTCGAAGCGGTTTTGCTTGCGAAAAAATTTATCACCGCCGCTATCGAAACTTCTCCCAATATCGGACAAGGAAATCCCTCAATCAACCATTCACTTCCCGGATTCAGTTCTTAATTATTTTGCCGGAGAAAATATTCTCGGCGATTGGTAGGTCACTCCGAAAACGATTCCGCTTCGCGGACTCGTCTTGTTCAATCCGATGATTGCTGCGGTATCGAAACGCAAGCCCGAAGTCTTTATTTGAGTGCCGATGCGAAACTGCGACTGGCTTTCCGTTCCGAGAGGAACAGCTCCGCTGCGAGTGTTAGCGCGTCCATTAATTTCGCTTACGATATTGATGCGCTTGTTTACTCTGAAAATCCCCGCGACTCCATAAAGAAGTAAGTCGTTTTATCAACAACCCTCGAGCGGCGCGG
>DAITAB010000366.1:0-1784 GCA_036824525.1 Pyrinomonadaceae bacterium | reverse complement strand
ACTGTTGTTTTCCCGTCGCGCAAGGCTTTTATGATCTCCTTTGCGAACGACAAAAATCCATTGTTCCAGCCAGTCGGACGCGCGCCTTCGACTCCTTCATCCGAAGCGAGCTCGATTTTGCTCCAGCCTTTGTCGTCGGCTTTGCCGATAAATAATTCGCCGTCGTACTCAATTCGAAGCGCGCCATTTGTTCCGAAAAGCTCCACGCGATTTTGATAGATCGGATACTCGACCATCGAAACGGATATATTCGCGGTCGCATCTTCAGTAAATTCACTATCAGACAAACGTATCAAAAGATTCGATTCATCGTCGCTGGTTACATCACGCATTTGATCGGTCGTCGGGTCGCGGCGTTTTTTCACGTGTGTTTGAAGCTGGCAGAAGACGCTCGAGATTTCTGAACCGGAAAACCAACGCAGAGTATCGAAAACGTGCGAGACGATTGCGCCCAGTGCGCCGCCGCCTTCTTTTTCGTCGCTCCACCAAGTCCACGGCAAATTTACGTCGCCGCGATGCGGCGCGCGAAAATTGTATTTTGCGTGACGAATTTTTCCGATCTCTCCGCTGCGAATAATTTCGAATGCGCGTTTTCTTCCAGTCAAGAATCGGAGTTCGTGGTCAATCAAACTAAGCACATTTTTCTCTTTCGAAACTCGCAGCATTTCAAGCGCTTCCGCTGCGTTCATCGCCATCGGTTTTTCGCAAAGGATGTGTTTTCCGCTTTCGAATCCAAAGAGCGCCTGTTCGCAATGAAATTTAGGTGGCGAGGTGATACAGACGAGATCAACATCTTCCCGCGCAATGGTTTCGCGCCAATTATCCGTGAAATGCGGAATTGAGAACTCTTCAGCGCAGGATTTGGCGTTGGTTAACTTTGCGCTGGCGACCGAGACGATTTCCGCGCCTTCACACATTCGGAAAGCCGGAATCTGCACGGTTCGGGCAAAGCCGGTTCCGATAATTCCGATTCTTATTTTTTTTCGCATTGCAAAAATTAGAACACGATCGAGTGAAAACAAAAAAGCGTCGGCATAAATTGCCGACGCAAGTTGATCTATTCAATTCGTTTTAATAACTAACTAATTTTTAGTTATGTTAAGCGCGAGCGAATTTGATTTACTTCGGCGCTTTTTCTGAGAAAGAAAATCTTTGTAGCGCTCGAGGTCGCTTTTTAGAATTTCGATGATTGTCGCGCCGATCATATATTTAGCCGAAGCGTCATCATTATCCAATCTCTCGTATCTTAAACCGCGAACCGTCATCGAAACTCTTCCATTCGGAAGTTCCAATTCTGCTAACAAAGTGCGGTCTTCCGCAACAAGATAGTGTTCGCGAATTCTGACTGATGGAACATTGAATGAAATTCCGGTGAGACTGAGATCAACCGTTTCACCGATTATGGAAAGCGGCACAGCTTCGAGAGTGAGTTTTCCGCTGGCTACGGGTGCATTTAAAGTCACGCGAATTGGAACGCATGAATTAACGCGCGGTGAACTTGTTCCGCTAAAAAATCTGTTGCTGATTTTCGCGGCAATCCTTCTTAAAAGTTGTGGCATAAAGCAACCGCCGTTTTACCCAACGCCTTAAAAGGCTTCAGGTAAGGGGCTTTATACCGTTTTTCCGATATATTTGCAATAAAAATGTCGTCTATAGCGGAGTCTAATTCTTTAGTGGCGCGCCCTTCTTATCTGCACTATTCAAACGGGTTTTGCCATTTTTGCTCTCGGATTCCAGCATAAATGAGAGCTTTCCGGTTTTGCCATATTCGGTCGGCTCAGCAA
>DAITAB010000156.1:0-5871 GCA_036824525.1 Pyrinomonadaceae bacterium | reverse complement strand
CCGGCATCATCAAGGCGCAATGGAACGGCGCCGACACGTTTAACCTGATCGCCCGTTTTGCACCTCGCGCTTTGGCAATTTCGCAGGCGCGATCAACTGCTTCGGCATCACCCGCGATTACAATCTGCGACGGTGAATTTATGTTTGCCGCGCTACAGATCATACCCTGCGAAGCTTCATTACAAACATCTTCCAACGAATTGAGATCTAAACCCAAAATTGCCGCCATCGCGCCGACTCCGACCGGAACCGCTTCCTGCATAAATTCGCCACGCTTCCGGACGATTCTTACAGCATCAGAAAAAGCCAATGATCCGGCGGCAACCAGAGCCGAATATTCGCCGAGACTGTGTCCGGCAACGAATTCCGGCTTACGAATGCCCTCCGTTTCCATCGCGCGCAATATTGCTATCGAAGCGGTCAGAATTGCCGGTTGGGTATTTGCCGTAAGCTGCAAATCTTCGGAGTTTCCCTCAAAACACATTTTTGACAACGAAAATCCGAGCGCATCGTCGGCTTCTTCAAAGACCTTTCTCGCGGCGGAAAAAGAATCAAAGAAATCTTTTCCCATTCCCACCGCTTGCGAACCTTGACCCGGAAAAATAAACGCCGTCTTATTCATCAGATACAAAATCGCAAACTAAAATCTTACCAGCGTTCCACCCCAAGTTGCACCGCCGCCGAAAGCCGCCATCAATACGAGATCTCCCTCAACTATAGTTCCGGCTTGAATGCACTCATCGAGCGCGATAGGAATCGATGCAGACGACGTATTGCCGTGTTGTGCGATATTCGAGTATGCCTTTGCCGGATCGAGTCCGAGTTTTACCGCAACCGCGTCCGTAATTCTTTGATTCGCCTGATGTGGGATGAAAATCTTAATGTCGTCTTTGGTATAACCCGCTTTGGCAAGCATCTCGAGCGAAATTTCCGACATTGACCGAACCGCAACCTTGAAAATTTCATTTCCCTTCATCGAAAAGTAGTGCATGCGCTTTTCTATCGTTTCGTGAGTGGTTCCGAATTTCGTTCCGCCGCCCCGCGCGTAAAGCGATTCTTCGTAGCGACCATCCGAACGAATTTTCGTTGCTAGTATTCCCTTTCCCTCAGGCACTGGACCTAAAACAGCCGCACCGGCGCCATCGCCGAAAATTATGCAGGTCGAGCGATCGCTGTAGTCAACATATTTTGTTAAAACCTCGGCTCCGATAACCAACGCATAACGAATTTGCCCGGTGCGAATCATTGATTCCACTACGGTAAGCCCGTAAAGAAATCCTGAACACGCTGCAAAGAGATCAAACGCCGCCGCATTATTTGCGCCAAGTTCTGCTTGTATCAAACAACCGGTGGAAGGAAGAATCTGATCAGGAGTCGTTGTGGCGCAAACAATTATTTCGATTTGGTCGGCGGAGATTCCCGCTCGCTCCAAGGCTTGTTGCGCCGCGGCTACGCCAAACTGCGAGGTGTATTCATTGTCTGCAGCCTTTCGGCGCTGCCTGATTCCGGTACGAGACGTAATCCATTCGTCCGAAGTCTCAACGATTTTTTCCAAGTCGGCATTCGTCAAGATTCCCTTCGGATAGGAATGTCCGGTTGCGATGATTCCTGCATTCATTGCCATTTATTTTTTTTCGTTAGCTTACAAAGTAAACCGAGCCGGCGCAGTTTCAACTGACATACCAAACTCGGTTTCAACTTGTATAAGAAGCAAACTACTCTTTAGTTTTAACGTCGATCACCTTGCGACCCTTGTACATACCGGTTTTCGGATTAATTCTATGAGGAACCATCGGCTCACCCGTTTCCTTGTCGGCATAAAATTGCGGAATCGCCAGCGCATCGTGCGCTCGGCGGGTTCGCGTTCGGGTGTGTGAATGTCTTCGTTTCGGATTTGGCATAATTACTTCCTTCTTCTAAATTCTTCTGAACTTTTTGGTAACAAATGATTTTCTTATTTCAAATTCTTGAGCGCTGCCCATCGCGGATCGATTTCTTTTTCGAAACAATTACACATCGTTTCGTTTCGATTGGCTCCACACGTTGCGCAGAGACCTTTGCAATCCTCGCGACATAAAATCTGAGTCGCAATGTTCAACAAAATTTCTTCCCGTACGATATCAGAAATATCTATCTTTTGATCCTCGTAAACAGACAATGAAAGATCTTCGCCGCGAACTTCCTTTTCCTGTTCATTCGAGAATTGCTCTTTGGAGACAAATAAATCCCGAAAGCTGAGATCAATCGGAAGGTTTACCTTCGATAGGCATCGAAAGCACTCCGTTTCGACTTCGCCCTTAATGTTGCCTTCAATTTCAATCTGCGCGACATTTCTGATCAAAACGCCTTGAACTGCAACTTCACCGCAAATGCGGAACAATTCTTCATCCAGGTTCGGAATTGTTTTGAATTCAAATGGCAGTCGGTTTTGTTCAAATTGATTAAGGTCGATGATCATCCGCGTTAAGCGCGCTCGGTATCAAATATCAGCCCTTGCAAAAACATTAATTATAGTCGGCAAAACACCGCTGTCAAACCACGATTTCACCGAGTTTTATTAAACAAACGATGTAGATAGCGATGCCAAATTAACAAATTGCCGTAAGTTCACTAATTGCACCAGCCGATTCATCGGACATCGCAACCGATTGCCTCATCTAACGAACGAAATCCGCGAGACCTAAGCATCATCGCCAGCCCTCGATTAACCTCGCGCGCAAACTCCGGACCTTCGTAAACGAAACCGGTGTATGCCTGAATCAAACTCGCGCCTGAGGCGATTTTTTCGAATGCATCTTCTCCCGAAAAGATTCCGCCGACTCCAATGATCGGCAACTTCCCTTTTGACGCACGAAAAATCCTCGCGATAACGTCATTTGATTTTTTACGCAGCGGAGCGCCGCTCAAACCTCCCGCGCCGAGCTTTTCGATCTCCTCCCAAGGTGTTTTTAGATCATCACGCGAAGTCGTCGTGTTCGTCGCGATAATTCCCGCAACGTCGTTTGCAATACACACGTCCGCTATTTCTTCGACTTGTCCCTCGTTCAAATCCGGTGCAATTTTCAAAAGAAGAGGCTTCAGGACTTTTAATGGTTGCCCGAAACCCGAAGGGGACTTTTCCAAACCCATTTCGCGATTTCGTTTTTGTATTTCGCGAAGAAGCCCTTCCAAATTTTTGCCCGTTTGCAGCTCGCGCAAATTTGGCGTATTTGGCGAGGAAACGTTTACGACAATGTAGTCGGCTACGTCATAAACAATTTCGTAAGTCTTCAGATAATCAGACGCCGCGTCTTCAATTGGAGCGATGCGACTCTTTCCGATGTTTACACCGATTACACAATCGTGTTTCTTTTCGCGCAGACGCTCCGCGACAACTTGCGCGCCTTCATTATTAAAGCCCGCGCGATTAATCAGCGCCCGGTCTTTCAGGAGGCGAAACAATCTTGGCTTCGGATTTCCTTCCTGAGGATGAAACGTCACCGTGCCCACTTCCACGAATGCAAAACCGAGCGCTGCGAGTTGTGCTACGACGATTCCGTTCTTATCAAATCCTGCGGCAACACCTAAAGGATTGCGAAAATTCAAATCGAATCGTTGTATTGAACCAAAATCATCGCACGCGAATTTTTCCCGCACGAGATTCCTTGCGGTTGCCGAACCAAGCCCAATTCGCAAACTGCTCAACGCAAATTCATGCGCGGGCTCTTCGGACATTCGAAAAAGAATCGGTCGGATGATTTTTTTGAAAATATCCATTTATAGTTAAGCGCAATGGCAGATTGAGTTTATTAGTTTGCTGATTCCGACGCCATCGTATTCGCGACCTTTTTCACTTTCCGCGCGTCTTTGTTACTATTTTCAAACTAATGGCAACTGAAGCAACTTTGGTCGAAAAGTCACGAATAATGGACAGTACGCGAATGAAGCGTGCGATTTCGCGTCTCGCCTCGGAGATTGTCGAGGACAATCAAGGCGCGAAAAATCTTTACCTCGTTGGTATTCGACGGCGCGGAGTACCGATCGCAGAGAAAATTGCCAAGCGCATCGAAGAACTTGAAGGAAGTCGTCCGACTTTGGGAATCCTAGATATCACGCTGTATCGCGACGACCTTTCTACCGTCGGCGCTAACCCAATCGTTAATCGAACAGAGCTTGACGAAAACATTAATGACAAAAATATCGTGTTGATCGACGATGTTCTTTACACAGGACGAACGATTCGCGCGGCTCTTGATCAGCTTATGGATTTTGGTCGTCCGCGTCGCGTGCAACTTGCCGTGCTGATCGATCGCGGTCGCGAACATCGCGAACTTCCGATTCAGGCGGACTTCATAGGCAAAGTTGTTCCGACTAAAAAGACGGAGATAATAAAAGTGATGTTGAAGGAATTCGACGACGTTGAAGCGGTTGGAATATTTGAGAGACCTGTCGAATAACCGACAAGCAAGGCAAGTCGCCTTGCTTTTTTTATGACTGAAACTTTTCGAAAAAAAGATCTTCTTGGAATCCGCGATTTGTCGGAAGGCGAAATCAACACGATTTTGCAAACCGCCGAATCCTTTCGCGATGTTTCGCGTCGGGAAGTAAAAAAAGTTCCGGCGCTTCGCGGAAAAACTGTCATCAATCTTTTCTTCGAGCCTTCGACGCGCACGCGCACATCGTTCGAACTCGCAGCAAAACGCCTTTCGGCTGATGCGGTAAATATCAGTGTCGCTTCCTCAAGCGTTACAAAAGGCGAGACGCTTCTCGATACCGCGATGAATCTGGATGCGATGGCTCCGCATGTAATAGTCGTCCGACACGGTTGCGCTGGCGTTCCGCATCAACTCGCGAAAATTTCTCGAGCGTCTATCGTAAATGCCGGCGATGGATCGAATGAACATCCGACGCAGGCTTTGCTGGACGCGATGACGATTCGCGAACACAAAGGCAAAATCGCGGGTCTCAAGGTTGCGATTCTCGGCGACATTCTTCATTCGCGTGTTGCACGTTCGAATGTTTATTTGTTGACGAAACTCGGTGCGCGAATTCGCGTCGCCGGTCCGAACACGCTCGTGCCGAAGGAATTTGCAGGCGTTGTCGAAAGCGGTTTGGAAATCGCGCCGACGATCGATGATGCGATCAAAGAAGCAGACGTCGTTATCGTCTTGAGAATTCAACGCGAAAGAATGAACGACGCGTTTTTTCCGTCGATGCGTGAGTATTCAATTTTTTACGGACTGACGAAGAAACGAATGCAGCTGGCAAAGAAAGACGCGATCGTGCTTCATCCGGGACCGATGAATCGCGGAATTGAAATCGCGTCAGATGTCGCCGATGGATCAAGCAGTTTGATTTTGAATCAGGTCGAATACGGAATCGCAGTGCGCATGGCGGTGTTGTTTTTATTGAGCGGCGGTTCGGAATAGCGAAATGAAACTTCTAATCAAAAATGGTCACCTGATTGATCCGCTCGAAAATCAAAACAGCGGAAAGAATCTGCTTTTGGAAAACGGACGAGTCGTCGCATGGTTGAATCAAAACGAAACCGCGCCGGGCGACGCGGAGATTTTCGATGCGACGGGCTTGATCGTTGCGCCCGGTTTCATTGATCTTCACGTTCACCTTCGCGAACCCGGACAAGAATATAAAGAGACAATTGCAAGCGGCGCGGAATGTGCGTCGGTCGGCGGATTTACGTCTGTTTGTTGTATGCCGAACACCGATCCGATAAATGACAATGCCGCTATTACACGTTTCATCATCGAACAATCGGCGCGCGCAGGTTTCGTAAATGTTTTTCCGATCGGCGCCATTTCGAAAGGTTCGGAAGGCAGCGAACTCGCGGAAATTGGCGAGATGAAAAGTGCCGGCGTCGTCGCAATTTCCGAC
>DAITAB010000155.1:0-5902 GCA_036824525.1 Pyrinomonadaceae bacterium | reverse complement strand
TTTCGCCGATATCCGCACTTCCGATAGCAACCAAATGATTATTCGATGTAAGCCGGAGAAAATCCGTTTGCGAGGGAATTCCTCTGAGCGCGATTTTGCGTCCGTGTTTCACATCGATCAATTCTTCCTCTGTCAGTTTTCTCTCCGGCAGATGTGCGACACAATCATTCATTGAAACGAAAACATCATTGAGTTTTCCATCCGACGCAATTTCCTGCAGCTCTTCGAGCGTAATCGAATCTTCGATTCGGAATTTTCCAGCGCGCGTTCGCTCGAGCGAGGAAAGATGCGCACCGGTTTGAAGCTTTCGTCCGATGTCTTGCGCAAGCGTGCGTATGTATGTGCCCGCGGAACACGCAACGCTAATCCCAATATCGTGATAATCGAGTCCGACTTTCACCTGTGAACTATCAACTTTCAACTGTTTCGACAGTTCGATCATCTCGGCATCCGAAAGCAGTTCGAGTTTTGAAATCTTTACGCGCACCGGTTTTCTTTCGACCTCGATTCCCTTGCGCGCAAGTTCATAAAGCTTTTTACCCTCGATTTTCTTCGCCGAAAACATCGGCGGAGTTTGCAAACTCTCGCCGCGAAATTCTTTTAGCACATTTTCGATTTCTTCAACCGAAGGTTTTTCAAAAGTTTTATTGAGCAACTCTTGACCTGAGTCTTGAGACTTGGGACGTGGGACTTCCTCAGTCCGCATTCCCGTCAAATCTCCCGAATCAGTTTCGAAGCCGAGTTTCACCGTCGCCACGTATTCTTTTTCGTCTTTGTCGAGGAATTGCGCGAGACGCGTCGCTTTGCCGATGAGCAAAACAAGAACTCCGGTTGCGAATGGATCGAGCGTTCCGGTGTGTCCGATTTTTCTTGTGTTCAAAATCTTTCGCGCGCGCGCGACCACATCGTGCGAAGTAATTCCGGCAGGTTTGTTTATGATCAGCGCGCCATCCATAATCTTTTCGATTCTTGATTCTGAAATTCTTAATTGCAAATGCGACGCGCCAGAAAACCATACGCGAAACAATCGGAAAGAGATGAAGTGAAACCGATTAACGAAGAACGTGCCCGCGAAAAAACTTTCAAGCGCGCGGTCAATCTTCTTACATACAAACCGCGTTCGATTCGCGAACTGCGCGAACGTCTGCTGGAAAAGCCTTGGACGAATGCGAAGGTCGTCGAGGAAGTTGTGCAGAAACTTTTGACTTACGGTTATCTGGACGACGAAAAGTTCGCGCGCGATTTTGCGTCGGCGAAGTTGCGCGGGAAACCTCAAGGCAAACGCGTCATAGGTCAAAAACTTTATCGGCGAAAACTCCCGCGCGAGACGATCGAAAAGGCGCTGTCAGACGTTTTTGAAGAAACCCCCGAATCGGGGTTAATTTCTCGCGCGATCGAAAAACGTGTCGCGCTGAAAGGCAAACCGGAAACGCGCGAGGAAACAAAGAAGCTTTACGACTTCTTGATGCGTCAAGGATTTTCTTACGATCTCATCCGCGAAAAATTGCGCGAGCTGCAAAAGGGCGTTGACGATTGATAGACGAAACTTGAATCCCTCAAACGCGGCGCAAAACTCATTTGAATTTAGTCACGAATTCTTGACAGAAATTCAAGATCAAATTCTTAACCGGTCGCGTAGCGACCAATTGAATTTAGCCGTGGGTTTCAACCCACGGAAAACGATGCTCAAATGTTCCAGTCGCGCGAGCGACGGCTGAATTTGTTTCGATTTTCAATTGTCGCTGACGCGACACGCTTGTTGCGTTTAATATTCCGTGGGTTGAAACCCACGGCTAAGCTCAGTACATCGCGATGCGATGTCGGAGAAAGTTTTCGGATTTTGTCCGGCGGCGATCTCATTACTAAGCGTACTAACTTTTGCGGAAAATTATCCGCACCAAATCGAGCACCTCGCCCCAAATTCTGTCGAACTTCCCTTCGTGTTAAGATTTTTCGAATGAACGGTCACGAAATCAGACAAAAATTCATCGAGTATTTTGCCGGGCGCGGACACAAAATCGTGCATTCTTCGCCTTTGCTTCCGGCAAATGATCCGACTTTGCTTTTCACAAACGCCGGAATGAATCAGTTCAAAGACGTATTTCTCGGCAGCGAAAAGCGCGATTACAAGCGCGCCGTCTCATCGCAAAAATGCATACGCGCCGGCGGCAAACACAACGATCTCGACGAAGTCGGAAAAACCGCGCGGCATCACACGTTTTTTGAAATGCTCGGGAATTTTTCGTTTGGCGATTACTTCAAAGAAGATGCGATTCGTTTTGCGTGGGATTTTCTCGTGAATGAATTGAAGCTCGATAAATCGCGCCTTTGGTTTTCCATTTTCGAAGGCGATGCGGAAGTCGGCGCCGATGAAGAAGCGCGCGCGCTTTGGATAAAGAATGGCGCGCCGCCAGAAAGAGTTTTGGCGTTTGGACGCAAAGATAATTTTTGGCAGATGGGCGACACAGGTCCTTGCGGACCTTGCAGCGAGATTCATTACTACATGGGCGATGAACCCGCGAATCCCCAAAAGAATCGCGCGGGTTTGGTGAACGCAGCTGACGGCGACACGACCATGGAAATTTGGAATCTCGTGTTTATGCAATTCGAGCGCAACGAAATTTCGAAAGGCGTATTCAAGTTGACGCCACTTCCCGCGCCATCGGTTGATACCGGAATGGGACTCGAACGAATCACCGCAGTGATGGAAGGTCAGACGACGAATTACGAAACGAGTTTGATCAAGCCGATTGTGGAGTTTGTAGCAACCATGGCGCGCGAATAGGTAAAATGCGACGCTTTCAGCGTCGGTCTCTTTCGCTGGATTCATACCAGAGGTCGCTTCGACCTCTGGCTAATAAATGCGTTCCCTTCGGGAACAAAAGAAAATTAGGTAATGCCGAAGGTATCGCATTTGTTCGGCGACGGACCATTTGGAATTTCGAATTCGTCTCATCGGTTTTCGTTCCCGTAGGGAACGAATTTGTTAGCGTCGGTTCGGTACGACGGACCCTTTCGAATTTCGAATTCGTCTCATCGGTTTTCGTTCCCGAAGGGAACGAATTTGTTAGCCGCAGGTCGTTTCGACCTGCGGTCGCAATCAAGAAGAATGGCGATGCCGAAGGTATCGCATTGATCAACGGAAATTATTTTTAATAGATGGGTTACGAAAATCTAGACGAACAAAAACAATTCGCGTGTCGTGTGATTGCAGATCATGCACGCTCGACCGCGTTCGCAATTGCGGATGGAATTCTTCCCGGCAACGAAGGCAGAAATTACGTCTTACGCAAAATCATGCGCCGCGCGATTTATCACGGTCGCGAACATCTCGGTTTCAAAGATTTGTTTTTCTATAAGGTATGCGATTTTGTCGTGGATCAAATGAAAGACGCATTTCCCGAACTCGAAATCCAACGCGAATTCATCGGCAAGATGGTGCGGCTCGAAGAAGAAAGATTCGGCGCGACGATGACGGTTGGTTTGCAAAAACTCGATGAATTTTTTGCGAAACATACCGCCGCGGATTTCGTGGAATTTGCAAAACTTTACGACACCTTTGGCACGCCGCGCGATCTTGTGCGCGTAAAGTTAGAGGAGAAAGGAATTGAAATATCGGAAGAAGATTTCAATGAGAAGTTTGATTCTGCTATTCAAGAACTTCAGTCACAGGGAAACATTGGAAAGACGAAACAGTCGGAAAAAATAAATCCGATTTACGCTGAGATCGCCGCGAAACTAACCGCCAATGTCTTTCGTGGCTACGAAACAACTCACATCGAAAATGCAAAAGTAGTCGCGCTCGTCAAAGACGATAAGCAAGTCACAGAACTGAAAACCGGCGATGAAGGATTGATCGTTCTCGATCAGACTCCGTTTTATGCGGAAGCCGGCGGACAAGTCGGAGATGTAGGAATTCTTGTCAGTAGCCTAAGCGTAAGCGCGGGCGCCCTCCCTGACGGTCGGGCTACTGACAAAGCGGCAAACAATCTTGTCAAAGTTCTCGATACCTTCGCGCCGATCGCCGGAATTATTCTCCACAAATCGAAAATTGAAAGCGGCGCTATCAAGATCGGAGACGTCGTGACCGCAACTGTCGATGCAGAAAAACGCGACGCGACTCGTCGCAATCACACCGCGACTCATCTCGTCCACGCTGCATTGAAAGAAGTTCTCGGCACACACGTAAAGCAAGCCGGCTCGGTCGTCGCGCCGAATGTTTTGCGTTTTGATTTCACACATTATCAACCGCTCACTGATGCAGAGATCAACGAGATCGAAGATTTGGTGAATCGTGAGATTTTGAAAAATGAACCGGTGAATACGAATGTGATGGCGCTCGAAGAAGCGATGCGCACCGGCGCGGTCGCGCTCTTCGGCGAAAAGTATGGCGGAAATGTGCGTGTGCTTTCGGTTGGCGAAGGAAATTTTTCGAAAGAGCTTTGCGGCGGAACTCACGTCCGCGCAACCGGCGACATCGGAGCATTCAAAATCACGTCCGATGAAGCGATCGCGTCCGGCGTGCGCCGCATACGCGCAATCACCGGTCTCGATGCATTCGAGAGATTTCGCGAAGATGAAGTTCTGATTTCGAAATCGCTCGGAGTTTTAAAAACTCAACGCGATCAATTGCCCTTTGCGATCGAGAAACTTCAGGAAGAAGTGAAACGCACGCGAAAAGAAATTGACGAACTCAAACTGAAAATCGCGACCGGTTCGATGGATTCGAGCGACTCGAAAGACTCGACAGACTCTCGCGATGTAAAAGGCGTAAAAGTTTTGGCGAAGTTGGTCGAAGGTTTGGACGCGAATGGCGTGCGTCAACTTTCGGATACACTGCTCGCGCGTCTGAAATCCGGCGTCGTAATAATCGGACGCAAAGAAGATGAAAAGGTCGGAATCATAGTGCGCGTCTCGGATGATCTTACAAACAAAATCAAAGCCGGAAATGTGATCAAAGAACTCGCTCCCGTAATCGGCGGCAAAGGCGGCGGCAAAGCGGATATGGCCGAAGGCGGTGGAAACCTTCCCGATAAACTCGGCGAGGCGATAGATGCGAGCTTTGCGGTGATCGAGAGAATGGTAGACGGTAGCAAGTAGTCAGTAGTTAGTAGCAGTAAACTGAAACTCCAAACGACGAATCTGGCAGGCTCTCGAAGTCTCGCTGGCTTCGCGCCAGCGTTTCAACTTTCGCTAATAGCCAGTTACCAACTTCTGTCGACGGTCTACCGTTTACCGTCTACTTTCTACCGGCTACTAATTTGCTTGCCTTCCCAGTCCGCCTTCGTGCTAAGCTTTCCTGAAGTCCTTTAATAATTCACTGCGAGAAGTCGGAGAAAGACGATGCAAGCATTTGTCCCCGTGCAGAATTCGCATGAAGAGATAATTTCCCGCAACCCTGCGACCGGCGCCGAACTCGGTCGCGCGCCGCTGGCATCGCCGGAGGAAGTTCGCGCGGCAGTCGCACGCGGACGGATCGCTTTTGAAAGGTGGAAAAACACTTCTTTTGAACAACGCGCGAAATTCGTTTTGACGGCGCGCGATCAGATTCTTTCCCAGCTCGACGAAATTGCGCAGCTCATCTCCGATGAAAACGGAAAACCGGTCGCCGAAGCTCTTTCGATGGAAATTTCGCCGGTGCTCGATCTGATGCAATTCTTTGCGCACCGCTCGAAGAAAATTCTCAAACCGCGAAAAATAAATATCGGTCTCTACGGTTTGCTCGGGCGCAAATCCAAAATCATCTATCAACCGCTCGGAGTTGTAGGAATAATTCCGGCGTGGAATTATCCGTTTTCGATTCCGCTCGGCGAAGTCGCGATGGCTTTGATGGCGGGAAACACAGTCGTTTTGAAACCGAGCGAGCTTACTCCGCTCATCGGACTGAAGATCAAAGAAATTT
>DAITAB010000365.1:0-1800 GCA_036824525.1 Pyrinomonadaceae bacterium | reverse complement strand
AAGAACTGAAACTTGCGCTTGCGTTTGCCTTGAGAAAAGTCGAAGCGATGATTCGTCGTGACGGCGAAACCGCCGCGTGGCAAAAAGGTGTAGCCATGTAAAAATTCGCAACGACGATATTGCTAAAGCAACCAAACTCTTTCGTCATCTCATCCTGGCAGTTGTAACAAGGGTTTCAAACGAAAAAAAGAAGATAAGAACGAAAAGGGACAACTATATGTTCAAAACTCTCATTTGCCTCGTGGGCGTGTTGCTGTGTATTCAGCCAATCGCCGGTCAGAAGAAATCAAAAAAGGTTGCGACGAATGCGGGCGCACCGCCGCGCCAGATTTCAAACTCGTCCGAGCTTCCAATTCGACGTGTGGTTTTATACAGCAACGGAGTTGCTTTCATCGAGCGTCGCGGATTTATTTCCAGTGATGCGGAAATTAGTCTTTCGTTCAAGCAGTCGCAGGTTGACGACGTTTTGAAGTCAATGCTCGTGATCGATTTAGGTCAAGGACAAATTGGCGCCGTTTCGTACAATTCTTCTGCACCAATATCGGCGAAAATGGCAGAGATTCCATTTTCCGTTGATGCAGAGACGGGCTCTGCAACTGGAATCATTGGAGTGTTAGCGCAACTACAAGGAGCAAAGGTCGTAGTCAACTCAGCGAAAGGTACTGCATCGGGCTCAATTCTGACCGTCGAAAAGCGACAGGTGATCATTGAGACAACAAAACCAATGGTAACCAAAACGTTTCTCGTCATCGCTTCCGAAAGCGGTGAAATATCCTCCTTTGATTTGGACGAAGTTCGTTCCGTAAAACTCCTCGATGAAGGAACTCGCCGCGATATCAACGAATTTGCTGACGCTACCGCGTCAGCACGTCGGCGCGATGCGAAGACAATCACAATAACTTCTGACGGTACCGGACAACGCGAAATGATTGTTAGCTACACGATTTCCGCTCCGATCTGGAAGACAACGTATCGAGTAGTTCTGGATGAAGCTGGCAAACCTTTCTTTCAGGGTTGGGCAATAGTCGATAACGTCAGTGACCAAGATTGGAATAACGTGCAGTTGTCATTAGTTTCTGGTGCTCCGATTTCGTTTATTCAGCAACTTCAAAAACCTTTCTACCGTTATCGGCCAATCATACCGATACCTCAAGACATGCAGGCTCAACCGCAGATTTACGAGTCGCAGAGTGGAAATTTTATCGATGCTTCAAGCTCAATTTCAGGTAATGTGGTTGATTCCAACGGTGCAGTAATTCCGAATGCGATTATCACTATTGCCAACGATTCAACCGGTCAGCGGTTTTCGCTAAGTACCGATAGTGACGGCGACTTCTCAAAATCCGGACTCCCGTCGGGAAATTACTTGGTCACGATTAATGCAAGCGGATTTCGTCAAACCGTAATTCGCGATGTTAGGTTGGGTTCGAATTTGAGAATTCCGCTCGAAGTTGGAGATGTTTCCGCAACTGTAAATGTTACCGCCCGCAACATAGAAAGTCTCCCGAGTAGCGGCACAAATTACTCGTCGCTTTTACGGTTGCAGCAAGGTGTCTCCACCGGTAAGTCTAACAGTTTTGTTAACGCTGGAATTGAAACCTCCGTGAGTGATTCACTTGTAGGAGGAAACTCCGGTGTAACCGCAGCCGCAACAGGTCAAGAGATCGGCGATTTGTTCGAATATCGTATTGAGCGACCTGTAACTGTTTTGCGCGACCGGTCGGCACTGATCCCAATTATTCAAACCAACATGGACGGTGAACGAGTTTCGGTTTATAACGAAGCCGTTCGTCAAGACCG
>DAITAB010000364.1:0-1810 GCA_036824525.1 Pyrinomonadaceae bacterium | reverse complement strand
ATCTTTTTTAGGAAAGTGCTTACCGGCATTTCCATTCCGTCAAGGAGCACTTTCTGTCGAAAATGCGGATTGCCGTTGTTGTCGAATCCGTAGGCGGCATCTGTAAAATTTGTGTTGGATGGACCTTCGCCCGGCGGCGGCGTAAAGATCTGATAGATGTCTGTATCGCCAACGTTGTTTCCAACCGCGTCGAATTCGCTGGTTCTTCCAAAAACCAATAAAGTTCCGTCAGCTTTCGTTTGCTGCAAGCTCGCGCCCGATGCGTCCTGATGATTGAAAGTGATCTGTTCGCGTTCGACGTTGTTGACCACAAAACGATATTGTTCGGCAATCGTCTGACCGTTTGCTGAGACAAACGTTTTTAGTTTTTGTCCGGAATCATTCACTTCGCTCACCAATGTTTGGCTTATCGAAGAATAGATGAAGTAGTTCGCAATCGTGGTAACCACGCCGGTCAACGGGTGAATGAAGTTTCTGTTTCGCTTGATTTCTTTTCCGCCGCCATCAAGAAACCTCTCGGTCGGCGGCAGAAGCTGACCTGGATTTTCCAAATCTTTCGGCGTGGTCTTTATCAACTCGCCTGATGAATCGAATTGGTAGAGGTTGTTTTCATCAGAAATCTCATTTCCTTCCGCATCGTAGGTCGAGGCAGGAAATTGGGTTACAAACACTTTCCGATTGTTTGCGAAGGTATTGTTTTGATAATCCGTGTAGCTGCTGAAATGTCGCATTGCCGATTGCGTAGTATTGCTGAAAGCGTCGTAACCAAAACTTTGGTTATACGGAGTCTCGATGTCCGTTAAACCGCGCGCTTCGGCGCCGGATTTGGCTTGAGTAGTTCGACCAACCTGATCGTATCGATATAGTCGGTCAAATTTTCCGTCAACCAAGTCTTTCGAATACTTCAAACTTCCATCATCGAAGAATTGATATTCTTTTTTTACGTATGAATTCGCCGCTTTTTTTACTTCGAAGTTCGTAGCCTGGAGTTTGTTGTTAAATGCTGAGATCGCCATCTGCACTCCGTTGCCATAATTCAAACCGGTCAATATTCCGCGGGCGTTGTATGTCGGATTGTTTGCATAAGTTGAGATTCCGTCAAATGGAATTGAACCGACGACGCTCTGCAATCTTCCGACGCGATCGAATGCATAGTTGAACTGCTGACCGAAAGGATCTTTCAAAGACTTCAGCGCGCCGCCGAGCGCGTATGTGTATTCGAGTTTGAAACTATTCGTGCCGTTTTCTTGCGGTGCATTCGGAAGCGAATCGTTAAAGTGACGTTTCTCCGCTTTCAACTGCGAGAGTTCGGTGTATTCATAACTCACACTGCCGAGTCCGTCGTTCATCGTTGTTCTGTTGCCGATGTTGTCGTACGCGAAACTCACGCTCGGCGTCAACGGAATATTTGAACCGCTCGGAACTGTGTAGTTCACGTTCGTGAGCAGTCCTCGCGCGTCGTTGTAAACATAATTTGTAATCGCGCCGCGTGCATCCATCATTGATGAGACGCTGTCATCGGCGTTGTAGTTGTAAGTGGTGAAAGCCGCCGTGCCGTTTGCGTTTTGCTGTTGCGGAAGGTGTCGGGTTTTTACACGTCCGAATCCGTCGAAGGTCGCGGTCGTGAATTGTTCGACGACCGGAGTCTGCGTGTTGTCTTGTTGTGTGATCTTTGTCGCTTGATCGCGTCCGTTAAAAGTTTGCAGAGTTGATGCGTAAACCGCGCCATCCCAATTCAAAACTTCCGTCTTGTAGTTTCTTCCCAACACATCCGCGTAAACTTTTTGCGTGCGTCTTGCGTTGACCAACG
>DAITAB010000154.1:0-5988 GCA_036824525.1 Pyrinomonadaceae bacterium | reverse complement strand
CGGACAAGAGCTGGGATTGGGTGGTTGATACAAATGTAAATAGTCTGTTCGCCGTTACGAAACCTTTTTACAAACAGATGATTCGAAAGCGAAGCGGTTCAATTCTCAATATCACTAGCATCGGTGCGATCCGCGCACTCCCAACGTCTGTTCATTATGCAACTTCGAAAGCAGCGATGATTGGATTTACTAAATGTCTTTCACGCGAAGCGGCAAATTTTGGAATTACCGTAAACGCAATCGCGGCTGGAATCTTTGACACAGATCTGGGCAATACTCTGCCGGAACGTCTCCTGGCTGCCCACGAAAGTTGGGTTTCATTGCGCCGTCTCGGACAGCCGGTTGAACTCGCGGAGTTTGCGGCATTCATGGTCAGCTCAAGAAACAGTTACATGAATGGAGAGATCATCACGGTAGACGGCGGCGCGGTTACGTAATTTTTCGTCCTGTATTAAGCGATTGAATTGGGACAAATGTTAACAATTTAGTTTCTTCCGTAAGGCACGGTCGCGAAATAGATACTCGCAATTCTAAATACAGAAACTCATTCGACCTCGCATCAATTCGATACTCACAAAAAATGTCAGTTTGAAGCAATTTCGCGGTTAAAATGCCGAATTCTGTCATCAGTCAGACACGGCAGAATGCACCAAGCTTTGATAAATGGCGGAAAGCTTCCAGCCGTTTCGCGGTATAGATTTTGCCGTGAAAAGGTTGGCAATCCCTGCCATTGGTGACCTGAGGAACTGCTGGTCGCCAATTCGCGCGCTCAAAATGTTGGCAAAATACCGAAAAAAACTCGCTCGCCCGTTCATGTGGTGCGTGATCGTCATGGGTGCAATCGTTTGTGCCTTTGTCCTGATGCGCATTGATTTTCGTCTAATCGAAAGCACATTTCTTTTATTTGCGGTCGTGACTTTAGGATTTGCGTCGCGGATTGTCGTGCAGATTCCGAAGGTGAAGGGAAGAATTTCCGTTTCCGATACGTTCATTTTTCTCGCCATTCTTGTTTTTGGAGGCAACTACGGAATTCTCCTCGCCGGAGCGGACGCGGGCATCTCATCAATTCGCGTAACGAAATCCAAGTTCAAATTGGTATTTAACATTTCGGTTTATCTCGTTTCGACATGGTTAGCTGTCACCTCCGTATCTTGGTTAGTTGCGCCACCGGAAACCCTCGCAAAGGGAGTAATCACTTCTGAGTTTCTTATCGCCATCTGTTTGATGGCGCTTGTTCAATACGTCTTCAATTCCGGATTGGTTGCGATCGCGGTCGCACTGAGCACGGAAAAGCCACTTTGGAAAATGTGGCGCGAGAATTTTCTTTGGACTTCGATCACCTACTTTGCTGGTGCTTCCGCTGCGGGAATGATCGCGCAGCTTATCGGAGCGTTCGGTGTTTTCGCACTGCTCGCAGCGGTGCCGATTGTCGCGGTTGTTTACTTCACGTACACGACGTATCTGCAAAACGTCGAACAAGCGTCTGAAAAGGCGGATCTCGCCCAACGACACGTCGAAGAGCTTTCACACCACATTGCGGAACAGGAAAGAATCAGTGAGGCGCTGAAAGAGCGTGAAGAGTATTTTCGCACTGCATTCGACAATGCCGCCGGGATGGCTTTGACCAGTCCCGATGGGCGTTGGCTCGAAGTGAATGATTCACTTTGTGAGATGCTCGGTTATTCGGAGAGCGAGCTTGTTAACCGGGTTTTCCATGACATAACTCATCCCGATGATCTTGGAAATGACCTGGCGAATCTTTACAAACTGCTCGAGGGCAGCATTCAGAACTATCAGCTGGAAAAACGTTTCTTCCATAAATCCGGCGATGTAGTTTGGGTCTTGCAGAGCGCTTCAATTATTCGCGATCCTCACAACGAACCCAAGCAGGTAGTTTTTCAAATTCAGAATATCAACGATCGCAAGCGCGCCGAAGAACAAATTCGTTGGGCGGCATTCCATGATTCGCTTACGAAGCTTCCAAATAGGACTCTTTTTGTCGATCGGCTGAGCATGGCGGTCGAACGTTCAAAAAGAAATTCAAGCTATCAATTTGCCGTAATCTTCGCCGATCTCGATCGTTTCAAAATTGTAAATGATAGTCTCGGACACGATATGGGAGATTCTCTGCTTGAGGATCTCGCCACGCGTTTTCGCGAATGCGTGCGCTCGACTGATACGGTTGCGCGCTTCGGCGGCGATGAGTTTGCAATTCTCATCGAATCCTTTTCCTCAACCACGGAAGTTGAAGTGATTCTCGATCGGATACAATCATCGCTTCAACGACCTTTTCATTTAGTCGGACACGAATTCACGACAACTGCTTCGATCGGAGTCGCGTATTCATCGCTCGGCTACACGCGACCCGAGGATATTATTCGCGATGCGGACACTGCAATGTATCGTGCGAAATCAAACGGAAAAGCGCGCTACGAAGTCTTCGATTCCGGAATGCACATGCATGCATTCGAATTTCTGACGATCGAAAATGAACTGCGAAAAGCTTTGGAACATGGTGAAATTGTTCCTCATTTCCAGCCGATTATTTCGCTCTCCTCGCGAAAGATTATCGGGTTCGAAGCGTTGGCACGCTGGAACCATCCAAAACGTGGAATGATCGCGCCTGCGGAGTTTATTCCGATAGCCGAAGAAAATGGACTCATAGTTCCGATCGGACTTTCGATGATTCAACAAGCGTGCGATGAACTGAATAAATGGCAGGTAGAATTTCCACACGCCGAAAATCTATCGGTTAGTGTAAATATCTCGGGCACACAATTTCGTCAAACAAATTTGGTTGAAGAGGTGAACAGAATTCTGACTGAATCAAAAGTTCAACCGAATAATCTTCGTTTGGAACTGACCGAGAGCACACTGATGAGAGACACCGCCTCGGCGGCAGAAATGCTCACCCAGCTTAAATCCCTGGGACTGCAACTATCGATCGATGATTTCGGAACCGGTTATTCTTCCTTGAGTTATCTCCACCGATTTCCTTTCGACTCCATAAAGATCGATCAGAGTTTCGTTTCGCGTATGAATCATGATCGCGAATCCTGGGGAATCGTGAAGACGATAATTATGCTTGCAAATGAGCTCGGGAAGACTACGATCGCGGAAGGCGTCGAACGCGATGAACAGTTGGCGATGCTCACCAGTCTCTCGTGTCAATTCGGTCAGGGCTATTATTTTTCAAAACCGCTAACTGCGGCTGATGTCGTGACAATGCTTAAAAACAAGAATTCAGCGGATGATCATTTGCAGCCATTTATGGAAGGGAAGTTTATTAGACGAGAGTCTATTGCCGACGAATTTTCAATGTAAACCTGAACCGAACATCGACGCAGAATCCCGATTATCGATAATTGGTTTTGCTTAAAGGAAAAAGGCAGTCAAAAGGCTGCCTTTTTTTCGTCGAATTCATCTACTTCTACTTCTTTCTCCAGTCCGCCAGCAATCGTTCTAAATCACCGGTTTCCGCCGGAGGAGTTGCCGCCTTGCCGACCTGAATTGCGCGTTCGGCAGTTAAAATTGCTTCGGACTTTCGACCAAGCTCAGCTAAAATTCGCGCCTTTGTGTTAAGCGATCCGAATCCTTCACGAATCTTCAACGAGGTTTCTAACCAGCCGAGGGCTTCATCATAGTTTTTTGCGACTCGAAAAGTGTAAATGTAATTCGCGCCCTGATTCAGGGAGCGAAAATCTTCCGCTTTGCGGTTGGCGATCAAACTTCGAATCGCCGCAAGGGTTCTTTCAGTTACGTCGCCCACATCAACCGTAAACGGCACCCGGATCTTTTCCCAGCTGACAACGACATTGGTTGAGCGGTTCGTTACATTTTCGAATTCATACATTAAACTTTCGCGAAGGATTTTTGACGTCATTGGCGAAACCGTTACACGTAATTGATCTTTCTTTTCGTCGTAACTAAAACTGCCCCAAGCGTCATTCACCTTACTGAAAATCAAGATCCACGACTTCTTTCCGGGAATTGTATGAAAACCATATTTCCCCTTGGGTAATGCTTGTCCATTTATAGTAACGTCACGCGAGAATTCAATCGTGGTGTTTTCATTTGCGCCCGAACGCCAAACCTGTCCGAACGGCACAAGACACGGATACGTTACGCCGCCTTTTGGTATGTAGTCTTTCGTTTCACATCCCCAAATCGTTCGTCCCTTAAGATTCGGACGGTGATAATTGATCGCGATTTGGGTATCGCCAACAATTTGCGATACCGAGGCGCCATTCGATTCGCGCGGAATCGCGGGCTGAGCCCAAACATTTCCAACCAGTAAGAACAATCCGAACACCAGCAACAAACTTTTGTGATTCATAGTTTTACTCCAAACATTAATTCTCATTCGAGGTCTAATTTTGCCTTCGCTCGTTTAATAAAAGTTTTTATCATCGAAGTAATTTCAGCAGTCATGCCATAGCTAATTAATTCTTCGCCCGCAAAGCCGGCGAGAGAGTGAAGGTCGCGGGCGGAATTACGTCGCAGCTCGGCGTTCTGAGAAAAAATCACGCGAGTACTTCCGTTTCTTCTTTCAAATTCCACCGAATAACGCAAGAAATTGTTTGTCGTATCCGGCGTCGGTGACCATTCGATTCTATCGGCAAGATCTTCCGTCAGCCGCAGATCAAATGTCTCGCGCATCGCGCCCATGAGCGCCAGTTTTGCAACGATAGTCCAACGCGCAATACCTTTCGAATCGATGTGTATGCGTTCGACATTTGGCATTAGCTCGGCAAAGTTTTTCACGTCTGAAAACATCGCGCGTACTCTTTCAATATCTGCCTTGAAGTCGATCGTATCGCTGAATCCAGCCTTAACAATGAACATATCAGACGTTACATCGATCCATTGAACAGGATCGAATTGAAAAATGGACGAGTCGTTGAGCGAAAAATTCCTCGGAAGAATGGTTCATCTGCAAACAAAATTACGTGTCCGCTGTCCATAGGTTCATCGATTAGGTATGCAGTTCCTTTCAAGAGTCGTTCGGTATTTCCTTCCCACACAAATCCCGAAATCGTCAGCGGCTGCTTCGGATTCGCGTCGAAGACCAGCGCATTTGTACCTTCTTTTGAATACCGGAAAAAATAACCTGACGACAGCAAAACGGGAATTTCATCGGTTTCAATTCCATAGGTCAGATACGTGGTTCGATCAACCGTCACACGCATGATTGCGCCTGGAATTCCTTCCGGAACTTTTCCTGCGGTTGCTGAAGGCGATGCGATGGGCGGAAGAACCGGAGGCGCACCGTCGGCTTTGTCCGATGGTACTTCCTGCGGAATTGTAGCTTCGGCAGCCGGCGAGGTTGCTCGTCTTCCATTTGGAGTTGGAGAAGGAGTCGGGGTTGGCGAATCCAACGGTTTAGTTTCTGAGGCGGATTTTCCTTTCTCTTCGTCGTCATCGCTTCCGACGAGTTTCGCCGATGTAAGACCGACACTTTTCAGCGCGGCAAAAACCGCACCGCCGCGCACGGTAATCAAGGTCCCGCCTTTGCTTATCCAGTTTTTCAATATGCTTACTCCGCCTTCACCAAAAGCCGACGAAAATCTTCCCGGCGATCCATCCGGAATTATGAGCACCGAATATTTATCGAGCGCGCCATTTCGAATATTCCCGATGGTGAGCGCGGTGAAATCAATTCCATACCGATTTAGTGTCCACCAAATTGAGCCGTAGGAAGTATTGTCAACCGCTTCATCGGCGACCATTGCGATTCGCGGTTTTTGAAGTGACACGACATTTTCGCCTCCGACCGGCGTATCGCCTTCCTCGGTGTAACCGGAATTCACGGCAACAACATTCACGCCGAACACGCGGGCTAGGCGTGAAACTGCTTCATGGACAGATTCCTCATTTCGCGTTACGCGAACAACAAAGGTTCCGCGTTTCCAGTATTTTCCGCCGGCGTTCATTTCCTTTGTAGCAACCGCGACGCGAAATCCTTCCAGCAAGAGTTTTAAAGCCATC
>DAITAB010000363.1:0-1833 GCA_036824525.1 Pyrinomonadaceae bacterium | reverse complement strand
AGTTTGAAGGTGAAATTGTCGGAGATTATTTTGCCGATATACTCGTTGAAAGGAAGCTCATCCTTGAATTGAAGGTTGCTGAAAAAATCACGGCGATACATAAAGCGCAGACACTGAATTATCTGAAAGCAACCGGACTTGATCTGGCATTAATATTGAATTTTGGCTCCCAAAGTTTTGAGCATCATCGTTTGATCAACCGTTTGAGTAAACCAGAATTTTGACAACGGATTAACACAGATTTTCGCGGATAAAATGAGAAATATTAAGGTTAGGTTTAGGGGAATCTAAGTATAATCCGTGTCAATCTGCGATAATCCGTTGTTGCTTTCTCTTTTTTATGTACATTTTAGGCTTAACAACTCTTGGCGATTCCGCCGCGACCTTGATCAAGGACGGCGAAATTATCGCCGCCGCGGAAGAAGAAAGATTTTCGCGCGTAAAACATCACAGCGGATTTCCTTACAAAGCGATTGAGTTTTGTTTGGACTATGCGGGCATCACTCTGAAAGATGTGGCACACGTCGGGCATTATTGGAAGCCCTGGATTTTGCGCCATAAAGCAATGCAGGCTCTGAAAGCGGCTTTCGTTTCGCGTGATATGTTTAAGGCGCGCGCGGATCGCGGCGTAGCACAGGTGGGCGAGAGTTACCTCGGAATGTTTAAGCATCCGAAGCGTCTTCGCGAACACTTCGGCGCAAGTGATTTCAAATTTCATTATTTAGAACATCACCAGACTCATGCGGCGAGCGCATTCTTCGTTTCACCTTTTGAATCAGCAGCGATTCTCACTTGGGATGGAACCGGGGAAGACACTACTACGCTTTTTTGCAGCGGGCGCGAAAACAAAATTAGAGTTTTGAAACGCATAAAACTTCCCCATTCGCTCGGACAATTTTATTCGGCGGTTACAAATTATATCGGCTTCGATATGTTTACCGGCGATGAGTGGAAAGTGATGGGACTTGCCGCATACGGAAAGCCAACTTATTACGATTTCTTCTCGGAGAAAGTCCTGACCAAAAACGGCGGCGGAGATTTTCATTTCAATATCAAAGTTCTCGATCATCATTTGGCCAAGCATTATCAATTTCCCGAGGCGATCACCAAAGAACTCGGTCCGGTTCGGAAAAAAGGCGAGGAATTAACCCAACATCATTGGGATATCGCTTGTTCTGCGCAAAAGGTTTTGGAAGATACGGCGATTCATCTCGCGAAACAAATCAAAGAAATGACCGGCGAAGAAAATCTATGTATGGCGGGCGGAGTTGCTTTCAATTCTGTAATGAATGGAAGGATATTTCACGAAACACCATTCAAGAGATTTTTTGTTCAGCCTGCGGCGGGAGACGCGGGGTGTTCGCTTGGTGCGGCATACTATGTTTGGCATCAGATTTTGAATCAACCGCGGAAGTTTGTGCAGAATCATTCTTATTGGGGTCCGAAATTCTCGAATGAAGAATGTCAAAAGTCTCTGACGACAGCAGGATTAAAATTCGAAACCTTGCCCGATGAAGTGCTTTTGCCGCGTCTGGCAAAAATGATTTCCGAAGGCGCCATAATCGGTTGGTTTAATGGTCGTTTGGAGTGGGGACCGAGAGCGCTTGGAGCAAGAAGTTTTCTCGCGGATCCGCGCAGGGCGGATATGCGCGAGATTTTGAATCATAAAGTAAAACTTCGCGAGTGGTTCCGACCGCTTGCGCCTTCGATGCTTGAGGAATATGGGAAAGAGATCTTCGGAGTTGAACATCATGATCCATTTATGATCACGGTTATTCAGGTCGCCGAAGAATATAAGGCGAAAATTCCCGCGGTGGTGCATGTAGATGGAAC
>DAITAB010000024.1:7820-19604 GCA_036824525.1 Pyrinomonadaceae bacterium | reverse complement strand
TCCCTCGGGGAAAACCGCAAGCGGATTGCCGTGAAAAGCGGAATCAGTGAAGACGTCTAATTGAAAAAATTGGTGTCTTGGCACTTTGTTCAATACAACTCGGATAGGATTACTCAATTATCACGAAATACGAAGGATTGGAAAGTCGATATTATCGGCATTGTCTTGACATTATTACTTTTCGAGCGGTAAATTCTAAATTTAAGAGTCATTAGAATATTCCTCGATTGGTTGTTTCGGGGATGATTATTGGTGATCTCGAAAGAGGTACTGTTTTTTGTCCTTCGAAGTCTCGTTCTTCGTTTTCACGCCAAGGTAAAATCTTGCATGAATGTGAGTGGATTGTAAGAGAAGGCAAATCAGTGCGAAATAATTTTATATGCGACGATCGTACGTCGTATCTTTTGAAGGGAAGTCAACTCAAGGTACATGGCAAATGAGGTAACAAAAACCGCGGAGGAAAAACCCGTCGATTCCAATGCGGTTGTAGAAGAAAATCTGGCGACGGTTTCACCGGCGACCGAAGAAGCAGCACCGACGGATTTGGATTTCGGAGCGATTCTCGAAAAATTTGATCGCGAACAATCGGCCTTTTCCGCAGGCGATCTGGTCACTGGAAAAGTCGAAGGATTTTCCGAGAAGGGCGTAATGATCAACTTTGGATATAAGTCTGAAGGAATTGCGCCAATCGAGGACTTCACGGATGCAGATGGAAAAGTAAACGTCAGTGTTGGAGACGAGGTTGAAGTAATCGTACGAAGCCTTCCGACCGGCGAGTCATCGCCGCAACTTTCGCGGCTTGATGCTTTGAGGCGCCATTCCTGGTCTGAGATCGAAGCTGCCTTCAATGAAGGCACTACGCTGAAAGGCACCGTTACGGACAAGACCAAGGGCGGACTGAAAGTCGACATCAAAGGCGTTGAAGCGTTTCTTCCGGGTTCGCAAGTCGATTCTCGTCCGGTTCGAAATCTTGACTCCTTCAAGGGAAAAGAAATCGAAGTGAAGGTTGTAAAATGCAACCGCAAACGAAACAACGTAGTTCTTTCCCGCAAAGTTCTCACCGATGAGATTTTCGAAAAACAAAAAACGGAAATTTACGGTCGTATCGCGCCGGATTATGTAATCGACGGTGTAGTAAAGAGCCTTACGGACTATGGCGCTTTCGTTGACGTAGGCGGTATCGATGGTTTGCTTCATGTCACGGATATTTCGTGGGGAAGACTTAACAGCCCGAAGGACGTTTTTAAGCCGGGCGATTCTGTTCAGGTGAAGGTCCTCAAGATTGATCGGGAAAAGGACAAGATTTCGCTTGGGATGAAACAGCTGCTGCCCGATCCATGGTCAACTGTTTCGGAATTCTATCCAATCGGTACTACTGTAAAGGGAAAAATTTCGAGCGTTACTGATTACGGAGCATTTGTTGAACTCGAGCCCGGCGTAGAGGGCTTAGTCCACGTTTCGGAAATGTCTTGGTCGAAACGCGCGAAGCATCCTAAGAATTTGGCGAATGTGGGCGATGAGATTGAAGCACAGGTTTTAAGGATCGAACCGCGCGAACGCCGTATTAGTTTGGGAATGAGGCAGTTGCTTCCGAATCCTTGGGACTCGATCTATGAGAGATTCCAGGTCGGTTCGAAAATTCACGGAACGGTTCGAAATCTTACGGACTTCGGTGCGTTCGTTGAAGTGGAAGATGGAGTTGACGGTCTAGTTCACGTTTCCGATATTTCCTGGTCAAAGAAAATCAAGCATCCGAAAGATGTTTTGAAAAAAGGACAGGAAGTCGATGCGGTTATTACGAGAATTGATCTCGACGGAAAACGTCTTTCGCTTTCGATAAAGGATCTTACGCCGAGCGCTTGGGACAATTTTGTTGCAACCCATAAAACCGGCGATGTAGTATCCGGCAAGGTTTCGCGTTTTGCAGGATTCGGAGTATTTGTCGAATTGGCGGATGACCTTGAAGGTCTTTGCCACATTTCGGAATTGTCCGATGAACGTGTGGAGAAACCGGAATCGGTTGTGAGTATCGGGCAGCAGATGGACTTCCGGATTCTAAGAATTGAACCGGAGACTCAAAAGATCGGACTTTCCGCACGCGCTATCGGTAAGGAAATGGATCCGATCGTAGATTCGAAGGTTTATTCGATGGAAGCGAAGGGCGGAATGGCGTCGCTTGGAGAGCTGGCGAATTTGCGTCGCGGTCGAACCGAGGAAGAGGTGCCGGAACACAAGCCATCCGCGAAAACCGAAGCAGCCACTTCGAAAGTGGAATTACCGTTGGTGGAAGAGGTGGCGCCAACTCCGATGCCAAGTGCCGATGTAGATATTGCAGCAACTGAAAAAGCCATCGAATTGGTAGTTCCTGATGAGGCGTCGGCAGAGGAAGTTGAAGCGAAGGGAATCGAACTCTCGGAAGTAACTACGGAACCTGCGGAAGCGGCTGACGTTTCCGATCCAGAAGTTTCGTAAGATAGAATTTACGTTATCCGGAGGTTGAAAAATGACTAAGGCTGATCTCGTAGAACAGGTCGCGCGCGATTCCGATATGACGAAAAAAGACGCTGAGCAGCTCGTCGAAATTATTTTCGAGAGCATAATCGGCGCACTTAATAAAGGTGAGAAAATTGAACTTCGCGGATTCGGAAGTTTTCGTACGCGGCAACGCGGCGCCCGCAAGGGAAGAAACCCCAAAACGGGAGAAGCGGTGAGCATCCCCGCAAAACGGGTTGCATATTTCAAACCCGGAAAAGAACTGAAAGAGATCATTAATAACTAACAGACGAGGACGCAAAAACCTGTGGATGTGTTGTGGAGTCCTTGGCGATACGACTACATCAAGGACAGTGAAAAAAAAGCCGGATCGTCAGATTGCGTCTTCTGCTCCATACTCGAAAACTCGGCTTCCGATGAAGAAAATTTTATTCTTCATCGAGCCGAGTTTAACTTTGTCATCCTCAACATTTTTCCTTACACATCGGGACATCTGATGATTGTTCCATTCGCGCATACTTCTGAGATCTCCGCAGCAGACAAACAAACCACGGACGAGATGATGGACTTAATAAAACGTGCTGAAAAAGCGCTCCGAAAATCGTATTCCCCTGACGGAATAAATATCGGAATGAACCTTGGCCGAGCAGCGGGTGCCGGAGTCGCGAATCATTTTCACATGCATGTGCTTCCGCGTTGGTTCGGCGACGCGAATTTCATGACCTCAATCGGTGAGACCCGAACGATTCCTGAATCGCTTCAGACGACCTACCAAAAGCTTTCCGCTATTTTTAAGTAAATTTGATTTTTTGGTGAATTGAAAATGTTCCGCGATCGGTGTTTTTTGCAACGACCAATGAGAGCGTTTCTACCAGTGGTCCCAGGCTTTCCGGTCTCGTTGCAGAAACTGAAACGCTATCCAGATGTTTCTCAATCAGAAGATGGCGTTGAAGCGCATCAATCTCACGCAGATCGGCGAGATCGCTCTTGTTCAATACCATCAATCGAGGAATTTTCAGCAAATCAAGACCCGCCAAGATTTTTTCAACCGCCTCGATTTGTGTTTCGACGTTCGGATTCGATACATCAACGACGTGGAGCAGCAAATCACTATCGCTGATTTCTTGCAGCGTTGCGCGGAATGCCGCGACGAGTTGTTCCGGAAGATCGCGAATAAATCCGACCGTGTCATTGATAACAATTTCCTGTTCGCGAGGGAGGCGAAGTTTTCGCGTCGTCGGATCAAGTGTGGCAAACATCTTTTTCTCCGTTACGACTTCGCTTTGAGTCAAGGTATTTAACAACGTAGATTTTCCCGCGTTGGTGTAGCCCACGAGCGAGACGATTGGAAGATGATGTCGCAAGCGATTTTGCCTCCGCAAGTCGCGCTGATGCCCGAGACCGTCTATTTCTTTTTCGAGACGATTGATCCGATCGCGCACCCGGCGGCGATCAGTTTCAAGTTTTGTTTCACCGGGACCGCGTCCGCCGATTCCTCCTGCCAGACGCGAAAAAGCGGAATCCTGTCCCATCACAAGTCGCGGCAAAATATATTTCAGTTGGGCGAGCTCAACCTGCAGTTTACCTTCGCGCGACTGCGCACGCTGCGCGAAAATATCGAGAATTAACTGAGAACGATCAACGATTTTAAGATCGGTCGCTTCGGCGAGTGCGCGAATTTGCGCGGGAGACAGCTCGCCGTCGAAGACAATCAAATCCACACCCAATCGCATCGCCCGGACGAGCAATTCATCGAGCTTTCCACGACCGAGAACCGTTTTCGCATCTATTTGCGGACGTCGTTGAATCACTTTGTCCAGCACCATTACGTCCGCCGAAATGGCGAGCTCTTCAAGTTCTGCAATTGACTCTTCAGCATCGGAAAAATAACCGGTAGAAACTCCGATGAGAATCGCACGCTCGCGATTTGTTTGCCGCGTGCGCGCCGTCTTTCGGTTTCGCGCCATTTCCTCTTCGAGCGAATTGATAAGCTCAAGGAAATTTGTATCGAGATGAGCCGGAATTTTTGGTTCAAGAAATTCGTAAGGAAGATTTTGGTCTTTTAAGTTCTCGGCGTTAGTTGGTACAAGATGCGCCGCGTGGACCAGGTCGGGTAGTCCTGATTTTCCGTCAACTTGTATTGCAGCAATTAGGTCGAGACGCAAAAGCGCGAGATCCGTAAGATCGTCCTGCGTAAGTTTTTCGCCCGCCAGATGCGTGTGTACAAAACGCATTCCGCGAAAGCGGTCCTGCGCAACTCGAACACGCTTGAAATCGGGAAGCCAAATGCGCTTGGCATCACCGACCATCACATACTCAACACGCCCTTTGCGATCGAGTAACACGCCGATTTGTCTGCGTGTTTCATGAGAAATTTCAGACATCTGACGCGCTAGTTCCGGTGAGATAATTTGATCCGGAGCGACGCGACGATTTGCCAGACGCTCAATGCGACGAAGCTGATTTTGCTTGAGTCCTTGAATGTGACCGTGAATGCTAATTCTTAAATTCGACCTCCGAATGTGCCGATAATATCACAGCCGAGTATGCCAAGCGGAACGCTTTTGTTTTTTTGCACGCCTGTTTTTGTTTTCCGGAAAGGGCAGTTGAGGAGCGCCGGACGGTTTTGAATTCTAAGGTTAATTGGTAAAAGCAGAACGATCTGCGTAACATCTGAATTGACGTGAATAAATCCGGAAAAATTCTATCCATATCTCCCCACTACGCGATTCCCGGCGGAGAAATTCTTCTCAATTGTGAAGGTGTCTCCTTTGATCGCGACTCAGAGTTGAAATGCTGGATCGGAAACGCACGCGCAAAAATCATAGGCGCGACTCAGACGCGGATTCTGGTGACAGTTCCGGAAGAAATCGTCGATACCGAAAGCGAAATCAGTCTTGAAGTCGGCGATGAAATAAACGAACCGGTTCCGGCAAATCTCGGAGTGATGTTAGCGAGAGATTTTCACATCGTCGCAAATCCGGTCGTAGATCCGCGCGATGGAACTATAATCGTCACCCGTTCGGGAACTCGCGGACAATATCTTCCCGTTACTTTGTTTCGCGTTTATTCCGGTGGGGCAATCGAGGAATTCTCTCACAGCGTTTTGAACCCGACCGGACTCGCTTTTGATTCCGATGGTTTGTTGTGTGTGACAAATCGATCGGAAGGCGAAGTGGTTGGTATCGACGAAAACGAAGACGTAAGATTAAGCGCCGGTGGATTTGGAATCGCAACGGGAATAGCTTTCGATAGTCATGGAACGATGTTTGTCGGCGATCGGTCCGGCAGGATTTTTCGTTACGATGGTTATGGTGAACCGGAAGTCTTCGCTACTTTGGAAGCTTCAGTTGCGGCTTTTCACTTGGCGTTTGATGCGCGCGATAACTTATACGTTTCGGCGCCGGGACTTTCGAGTTACGATTCGATTCATAAAATCAATCGCGAAGGTGAAGTAGAAATCTTCTCGCGCGGATTTGGACGCCCGCAAGGTTTGGCTTTCGATACGGACGGCAATCTTTATGTGGCGGCATGTTTGCGAGGGAGGCGCGGAATCATAAAAATTTCGCCGGATGGAAGGGACAAAGAACTCTTTGTCTCCGGAATGAACGTCGTAGGTCTTTGTTTCACCGGCGAGGGCGATATGATTGTCGCCAGCGGCGAGGCGATTTATCGTGTCCCGGTCGGGATTCGCGGATTACTGTTGAGAGATGTTTGAGCGTCTTCGTAAGACATTTTCCGAGTTAACTCAGCGCGGTTGAATTTTCAGCCACTCGGCGCGCAGCAGGAAACTACCTTCGGTCACGACCCGATCACCTACAGCTAGACCCTCCAGCACCTGATATCTTCCGCCCGACTCCGTGCCTAGTCTTACCGGTCGCAATTCAAAAACGTTTGGATTCGACGTCGGAACAAAAACGATCGACTGACTATTTATCGACTGTACTGCCGATGCAAAAATTTCCGGAACAGTACGTTCCGCATCACCCAAGGCGCCAAACGCCACTCGCACATACATACCGACTTTTAGTGAATTGCCGGGATTCGCAACTTCAATGCGAATTTGCGCGGTTCGGGTCTTTTCATCAAATTTTGAATCGATATATGTGACAGTTCCGCGGAAAACGCGTTCGGGAAAAGCTTCCGACGAAATGCTCGCGCCGCTACCGACGCGCAATCGCGCGAGGTCCTTCTCGTAAACCTGGGCGATGACCCACATACTCGAAAGATTTGTAATGCGAGCTAATTCCTTGTTTGCCTCAATCGTTTCGCCTTGATTAATAGAGCGAGCCGTAATAGTTCCGGAGACCGGCGCTACAACAAAGATTTCTGAACTTATTTGCGAAGGCGATCTGAGCGAATCTATTCGATCGGGCGACATTCCGTAAAGCAAAAGTTTTTGCCGCATGGTCGCGAGGTCGGCTTCGGAAGATCGTAATTTGTTGCCCGCTTCTTCGTTTTCCGTCCGGCTTTGCGGATTGATTTTCAAAAGCTCTTTCGATCTTTCGAAACGCGAACGCGCTTCAGCCGCTTCGGCTTCGGCGGTTCTCAATTTAGTCGTGTCTTGCTCAAGTTCCTCGCGGCTAGCCGCGCCGATTTTCAACAGCTTCGTTGTGCGATCAAAGCGCTTCTTCATTTCCTCAAGCGCCGCTTCGGCGGCTTTTGACTGCTTTTCGGATTGTTCGAATTCGCTTCGCCCGCTCTGATTAATCTGAACGAGTTTTTCGGTTCGCTCAAAATTCTTACGCGCGTTTTCGCGTTCGGTCAAAAGTGCGACATATTTCGACTGCGTTTCGGCAAATTCATTGCTGAAAATTACGGCTACGGTATTTCCCGCCGAAATATTTTCGCCCGCTTGAATGTCGATCTTCCGGACGACGCCGCCGACGAGCGAAATCACAGGCGTTTCCTTGTATGCATTTGCCTGAACGGTGCCGGTTGCAATTGACTTCGATTCGCTTGAATTGAGTTGTTCCCCAACGCTTTCGATTTTGATTCCGGCATTTCGAAGTTGCTCGGGTTGAAGAGTAAGAGTTTGCCCCGACGCAAATTGACCCGCGGAATCTGTCGGCGCATCGAAACCGTTCGAACGCGGTGCGGGAACCGGCTTACCTGATTGACTGTCGCCGGATCGGAGCCACGCCAAAACTGCAAGGATGATGAATGCACCAAGGAGAAGCGCGCCGGCGATGATCATCGGCTTTCGCCGCCATATCGTAATTTCCCTGTATTCACTTTCGTTAAATGAAAGGTTTTCCGGGCGGTTCTTTTCGTCTTTTTGGTTTATGTCGTTGTTCATTTTCTTTTCAGTTCTGTCGCGTTCGTCGCTCGTAAGATTCCGACACGGGCGAGATAGACTTCAAGCTGCGCATCGATAAAGCCGCTTTCGATTTCAATGTAGCGACGATTCTCCGCAATATAATCGAGCAGTGTTTTCGAACCGAGTTCGAAGGTTTGGCGCACGACATTTAGATTTGCTTCGGCTTGTTCACGGACGCCGACGCGGTAAATTTCCATGGCACGAGTAGCCCGATCATAACTAATGTAAGCCGACGCGATTTCGCGCCGGATTGTGAGTTCACCAAATTCGCGCCGATTTCGCGCGGCTTCTTCTTCCAGGATTGCCGCTTCGATCATTCCTTGATTTCGATTTCGAATCGGGAGCATGAACTTCACTCCGAACGTAAAGAAATGAAACTTACTTTCGATCGGTTGAAGAATTCCTGCGGAGTCATAACCCGAAAACGGAAAACCGGATTTCATGCGCTGATAGCCGAGCATTACATCAGCATCGATGCGACCTTCTGCGCGTGCTTGTTCGATTCGCGCGGCGGAAAGTTCTTCGAGGGCTCTTGCGCCAAGCAAATCGGGGCGCGTTCGTAGCGCGCGCTGAACCGCGTCGATTTGCGGTGGGAGAAGTTCTAATAGATTTTCGAAATTTCCGCGCAGGCGCAGTGGTTGATCGGGAGACATTCCAAGTAGGTTACGGAGTTCAAGCAATTTTATTTCAACCGCGCCTTCGGTCGTCTCCCGCATCGCTCGAATTCGATTCAACTCGACCGTTTCCATATTTTGCTCGAGCGGGGCGCGCCGACCTTCGGTTACGAGTGCGGAGATGAGTTTGTAGTTTTCTGTTTCAGCATTAAGTATCTCTTCCGCGAATCTAAGTTTATAAACAGCAGCCAAACTCTCGCCAAATTTTCCACGCACCTCAGCCGCCAGTAATCTTTCACGTTCGGCAAGCGCGAGCGCGCGGATTTCCGCTTCTTGTTCGGCAATCCGAACGCGGGCATTTCGCCTGCCGCCGAGCTCTAACGGAAGTGAACCCTGGATCATCAAACTGTTGTCGCTGCCGCCGATTTGTTTTGCGCCGCTTGTTTCGAGACTTGGATTGGCTCGCAGTTTCGCCTGAGAGATTAGTGCTTTCGCGGATTCTGCATCTTTCGTCAGCGCTTTGAGTTCGGAGTTGTTTTCGAGCGCGCGAGCAACGGCTTCGTCGGCGGTCATTCCGTTTTGCAGATCGAGATACAGATTTGCCGACGAATCGGTTTCAACCGACTTTTGCACGGTCTGCGCATTTGAAATACGGACTAACAGAAGGACGAGGGCTAGCATTAGACCGCACGATACGATTGACCTGAATTGTAATTTTCTACGCTTCATCGTTTTCTAATAATCCGCCTGCGTCCTGTTTCAACCGGCGTTCCTGCAGCCAGAAAAAGATTACCGGCGTAACGATCAAAACGTGCAAAAGGCTCGAAACCATTCCGCCGAGAACGGGCGCGGCGAGCGGTTTCATCACTTCCGAACCCGCGCTCGAACTCCACATTATCGGCAAAAGTCCGGCAACCACCGTTGAAACCGTCATTATTTTCGGGCGAAGACGAAGCAGCGCGCCGTCGACAACGGCTTCCATCAATTCTTTGCGTGTCAATTTCCCGCCGAGCTCGAGTTTCTTTTTCGCGACGGATTCTTCCAGATAGATCACCATCACGACCGCCGTCTGCACGGCGGTACCGAAAAGCGCGATGAATCCGACCCAAACCGCGACCGAAAAGTTGTAGCCGAGCAGCCAGACGAGAAAAACACCGCCGGTTAAAGCAAACGGAACCGCCATCAAAACGTGCGCCGCTTCGACCGCCGAATGATAGGTCAGATAAAGCAAACCGAAAATGATCAGAAGCACAACCGGCACGACGATCAGCAGACGCTCACGGGCGCGTTTCTGATTTTCATACTGCCCGCTCCATTCAAAATAATATCCGGCGGGCATCTGCATTTGTCCGACGATCGCTTTTTGCGCTTCTTCGACAAACGAACCGACATCGCGCCCGCGGACATTCAAAAGAACCGTTCCGCGCAGCAAGCCGTTTTCGCTCGAGATCATCGACGCGCCCGTGACCGTCGAAATGTTTGCCAGTTCTGAAAGCGGAATGCTCGCACCGTTCGCGGTCACAACCGGAAGTTGCCCGAGCGCGTCCGGATTGCCGCGAAATTCCGGCGCGTAACGCACGCGCACGGGAAAACGCCGCCGTCCTTCGATCGTGACCGAAAGATTCGTTTCGCCGATTCCTTTTTCGATCGCTTCCTGAATCGTTCCGACATCGATGCCGTAACGCGCCGCCGCCTGACGATCGATCTTGATGTCAACGTATGGCGCACCGCTGATCTGTTCGGGATAGACGTCTGCCGCGCCCGGCACGGTTTTGACCGTTTCCGCAATTTTTTGTGAAAGTTCTTCGAGAGTTTTCAGATCATTGCCGAAAATTTTGATGCCGACCTGCGAGCGAATTCCGGTCGAAAGCATCTCGATGCGGTTGATGATCGGCTGCGTCCAGATGTTCGTGACGCCCGGCATTCTTAACGCCGCGTCCATCTCGGTGATCAGTTTTTCCCTCGTCATTCCCGCTCGCCATTCTGCCTCCGGTTTTAAGTGAATGATGGTTTCATTCATATTTATCGGCGACGGATCGGTCGATGTTTCGGCGCGTCCGGCTTTGCCGACCGCCCACGCGACCTCAGGAAAAGTTTTCAAAATCTCGTCCTGCTTCGACATTATTTTGGCGGCTTCGTCAATCGAAATCGCCGGATCCGTCACGGGCATATACATCACATCACCTTCGTTCAGCGGCGGCATAAACTCATTCCCGATGCCGGTTGCCAGAAAAATTGCGCCGGCAAACAAGACGACGGCAATACCGACCGCAACAAGGCGATGCTTGAGGGCGAAAAGCAATGCCGGTTTGTAAAGTGATCCCAGAAAACGCATCACGGGATTTGATTGTTCGGAGTGAACTTTTCCGGCGAGCAGGTAAGTGCAAAGCACGGGAACGAGCGTCACCGCCATAATGGTCGCACCGACCATCGCAAATGTTTTGGTAAAGGCAAGCGGATGAAAAAGTTTTCCTTCCTGCCCGATAAGGGCAAAGACCGGAATGAAGGCGGAAATAATAATCGCCATCGAAAAGAAAACCGGTCGCCCGACGAGCTTGGTTGATTCGAGAACCGACTGCCACACCGCTTTTCGATCTTTGACGTCAATGTCGTGCTGCTCGATATATCGAAAAGCGTTTTCCGTCACCACAATTCCCGCGTCAACCAGAACGCCGATCGCGATGGCGATTCCGGCGAGCGACATCAGATTCGAACTGATGCCCATAAAATACATAAACAAAAAGGACATCAGCACCGCGAGCGGCAGCGGAATTGTCACGATCAGGATCGAACGGAAATGCGCGAGAAAGATGATATGCGCCAATGTCACGAGCAGCAGTTCTTCGATCAGCGCCCATTTGAGCGTGTCGGTCGCGCGGTTGATCAACTGCGTCCGGTCGTAAAACGGAACGATGCGAACGCCTTCGGGAAGTCCGATCTCCAGCGTTTTGATTCTCTCTTTAACGGCGTTGATTACGTCGAGCGTGTTCACGCCGTAACGCGCAATGACCACGCCGCCGACCGCTTCCTTTCCGTTTTTATCGAGCGCGCCGGTGCGGAAAGCGTTGCCGATTTTTACTTCCGCGACGTTCTTGACATAAATCGGCGTCCCGTTTTGCGAGCTGATGACGACGTTTTCGACATCCGATGCCGATTCGATAAGACCGATGCCGCGCACGACCGCCCATTGTCCGCCCTGTTCGACGACATTTCCGCCGACGTTGTTGTTCGACCGCTGCACCGCTTCGACAACCATCGAAAGCGGAATGTTAAGCCCGCGCAGTTTGTTCGGATCAACATCCACCTGATATTGCTGAACATATCCGCCAACCGATGCGACTTCCGCCACGCCTGGAA
>DAITAB010000024.1:0-7720 GCA_036824525.1 Pyrinomonadaceae bacterium | reverse complement strand
ACCTGATATTGCTGAACATATCCGCCAACCGATGCGACTTCCGCCACGCCTGGAACAGAATTGAGCTGATAGCGAACGAACCAATCCTGAACAGTGCGCAGATCGCGCATATTCATCGAATCGCTTTCGAGCGTGTACCAAAAAATTTGCCCGACGCCCGTCGCATCAGGTCCGAGCGTCGGCGTCACTCCTTCGGGCAATTGTTTTGAAACGAGATTGAGCCGTTCCAAAACCCGCGTCCGCGCCCAATAGAGATCAATATTATCTTCAAAGATGACGTTGATCATCGAGAAACTGAACGCCGAATTTGCCCGCACGACGCGCACGCCCGGAAGTCCCTGAAGATTAGTAACAAGCGGATATGTCACCTGATCTTCGACTTCCTGCGGCGAACGTCCCGTCCAGTCGGTAAACACAATGACCTGATTGTCCGAAAGGTCGGGAATCGCATCGATCGGCGTCCTGAGCAAAGCCCAATAACCAGCCGCCGCCACCGCAATATAAATTACGATGACGATGCCCCGATTTTTGAGCGACCATTCAATCAGCCATTGAATCATATTTTACATTTTCGATTTCGTGTTTCGGATCGGCGGAATTTCGACTTTCATTTCTCGCGAAGCTGTCTGAAGTTAACTTCGCAATTCCGTGATCCGTATTTGGAAATCATTGAGCAGTTATCGGCAGACTCGCTTTGCCTTTTCCCGCGGCTCCGTCATAAGAAATCTGCACCTGCCATTCTCCGGACATTTGCAGCGTGACATCTCCCGCATAGACGCCGGGCGTCTCCGTTGTGGTGAGTGTTGCCGCATCGTTCATTGCGGGCATCGAACCCATTGCGGGCATAAAAAAGTTGACGGCGACTGCGCCGACATCCACCGGTTTTCCAGACGCATCGGAAAACGTCAGCATAAAAGTCTGCTTTCCATGACGCAGGACACCATCTTTGTTTGAAAGCGAAACTGTCAGATTATTTCCAACCGATCCGCTCTTGATGCTTGAACCAAAAGGCGAATTTTCGCCCGAACCGAAACCGCAAGCAGCCGCGAACATAGCAACTACTGCCAACATTGACCAACAAATTATTCTCGACATCTTTATCCTCACTTTTGAAAGTAATAATGATAATAATCGTGGGTCCATTTGTATTTTGGAAACACCACGACACAGAAATCTCGTCACCGCTTTTTTAACAAAAGCAGTCACGAAAAGACACACTAAGGCTTAATTAAATGCGGAAAGAGTGGTTTTGAAGGTAGAGATCCGGAGGCCTTGATCGTTTGAAACTGAATTTCCGATATCTTTCGGAAGGAGGAAGGGTCTCACGGGAATTTATGAACCAACTGATCTCGGGAGAATTTGAAACGAAAGCTATAAGAACCGGTTCATCGGACTTAAACGAAAGGTCAGTTTTGGTTGCCGGTAAATTATTGTACGAGAATTCGCCGCAATTAGTATTGCAACAGGGAGGACGCGAAACTCGGCTCGCCCCCGACTTATCCCGCTTGCAACAGGGCATCGTTATTCTTTCATCTTCGAGTCCGCTGGCACAGTTACAAGTTGCAGCGAATATCTGCGCGGCAAAGACAAAAAGAAATAATAATGATATGGATTTACGTAACATTCCCAACTCTAGCGTATAAATTAATGAACGGTTGATGTCAAGCACTTTTGCACGCGGGAAATTAAACCGTCGCCTCGAAAGCAAAAAAGAAGGAGCGCCTGGCGCTCCTTCTTTTGCGTGTCCGAATAAATTCTCAACCCATCATTTTTCAGGTGAAGGCGAGGGTTTCGGCTGCGGCGCCGGTTCGGTTGTTTGGTCGCGACGTTTCAAAACCGGCGCACCTTCTTTGGTTTCAGTCGGCACTCCATCAGTTGGCGTCGTGGTGTCCGTTTCAGGTTGACGACGTTTTAGAGTGGGGCGTCCATTATCGCTCTCATCGATGTCAGTTCCACCGGTCGCCTTCGCATTCGACTGTCGCAAGAGACGAGCCTTTACCCGCTGAAATTCCGAAGTGCTGATCACATACTCTTCTTTGTCCGGGAATCTTGCTATCAAACCGAGACTAGTATCGCGGCGATCAATTGATTGCGGATGACTCGAGAACAGCTTCTGAATTGCACCTGGTTTTTTTTGATTCTTGGCGGCGAGTTTTTCAAACATGGTTGCCATCGCGGTTGGATCATATCCTGCCGCATATAAGTACTGGACGCCGAGCTTGTCGGCTTCAGTTTCCGCACCACGAGAGAACTTCAAGAAGGCAACGGTTCCGCCAATTCCACCGAGATTTTGAGCGACCGTGCTCGCAATACCGCCGCCGAAAATCATTACACCAAGGAGACCATAATTAATTAACGAGCCCTTTCCGGAATTCTCCATCGCGTGCCGCGCCGCGACGTGCGCGATTTCGTGAGCCATTACTCCCGCCAATTCGGCTTCGTTGTCAGCCGCTAAAATAAGCCCGGCATTTACATAAAAATAGCCGCCGGGAAGCGCAAAGGCATTCACCTCATCACTTTGAATAACTTTGATGGAAAAAGGCACTTTTGAGTCGGAATGCAGAACAATATTCTGTCCAACGCGATTGATGTATTCGGTGATCACCGGGTCGTCAATAAATTTTGCTTGTTGCTCAACCTCAAGTGAAAGTTGGCGTCCGATTGCCGCCTCTTTCTCTTTCGATCCGCCCAACCAACCAAAAAAACTGTCGGAGCCTTTATTAATGTTACGTTTTCCGATCTGAGAAGGATCTTCATTTACCGTAAGCGGACGCGAACTTGAACTCGGCGTCGGCGATGGTTGTTGTTTATCAGATTTCTTTTTGTCCTTCTTGGCTTTGGACTCAGTCTTTTCGGGTTGTTTCGAAGTTTCCGTTGTTTGGGCTGAGACTCCGATAGGAAGCGAAACGGACGTGAAAACGAGCGCGAAAAGCATCAAAATTGCTGCGGATTCGCGAAAGAAAAGTGAACGCATAAAAATTCTCCGGTAAAGTCCTTTGATCACCAAAAATCTTACTCTCAATTAAACCTTGTGACAACGATTCTAAGATGCAGGGAAAACGCGAAAAGTTCCCACAAAAGTGAATTCCCAAGCAATTTCGTCTCGCCAAAAAACTTATTTATCGATTCGGCAAAAACTGTTAGACTGATTTTGGGTGTTTTTTTGTGCCCTCGTTTTGCCTTCCGCGATGCCTCCTTCGGCATCATTTCCTACGCACATTCGAGTCAAATCTTCTAGATGAAGCGTTTCCACGAAAAAATAAAAGATATTGTCGAGGTTCATTCGCGGGTAACTCCGCCGGAGCTAATGACCGATCCGGCGGGAGCTTTCGCGTCCTACAGATTTACCGATGCCACTTCAGACACGATGGCGAAATGGCTCGATGCTATCGCGGATGTTCAAGTTAACCGAGGCGCCGGACGGGCGATGACCGGTTTACGCGGCGTTGGAAAAAGCCATTTTCTCGCTACGATTGCCGCCATTGTCGGCGTTCCGGAACTGCGACCAAAGATCACCGATAGCCACGTCGCGGCAAGTGCCGAACGCCTGAAACGTCGGCGTCACGTGGTCGCGGTTATTCGTCGGGGAACACAGGCAACGCTGTTTGAAGAGCTTCGCGATGCGCTCGCCTTGGCGTTGGACGTGGAATTCAATGTGCTTGGTGCAACTCTTGCCGAGATGCTTCCCGTCGCTGCCTCCAAAGCGGGCGACGCTCCGCTCGTCCTGATTTTTGACAATTCCGGTGCCGCGACCCGCCGAATGATGCGAGACGATGGACTCGTCTTCGCAGAGATCGCACAGCGGATAGTTTCGTTAAATATTTTTGTTGCAATCGCGCTGGATGATCGGACCACCGGAACAGATGGAGTTTTCGCGGCGATTTCCCAGGCATTTCCGATCGACTACTTAGATCAGGAACACGTTTGTCGTGTTGTTGAAACGAGTCTCTTTCCAAAAAACCCGGCGAAACGCAATTTGCTTCATGAGCTCTATACGGAATTTCGTCAAACGTTTCCGACTTTTCAGTGGAGCGAACAGCGGTTTGCGGCGCTTTATCCTTTGCATCCGAACCTGCTCGATAATTCCCAGTTCATCCGGCTCTATTCGTCGGATTTCGGTCTGCTTCCTTTTGCTTCCGATTTAGGACCAAAAGTAATTGGGCGTCCCGCGGAATCTCTAGTCACATTGGTTGATGTTTTTGACCGAGTCGAGGCGGGCTTGCGAAATGCGGACGATCTCTCGGAGTCGTTTGTCGTTTTTGACAAACTGAGCAAAGAAGTAATCGGACAAGTTCCGTTGATGCAGCGACTCCAAGCAAAGTTTGTTCTTAAAGGAATTTTTCTGCTTTCGTTGCATGGCGAAGGAGTGACTGCACAAGAATTGTGCGGTGCGTTGCTGATGTATACGGAAGGCGATTCGGAGAAGTCCGTCAAAGAAGTCGAGGAGCTTCTCGTAAAATTTGCCACTGCAGCTGCGGAAGGTTTCATCGCACCGACTGAAAACTCCGGCGAACGACGATATGGATTCCGGATCGGACGAAGCGAAGATTTGAATAGAGCGCTGGTGGAGAAAGCTCTAGAAGCACCGGAAAATGCGGTCGAACTTATCCTGCGGCGGTTTTCGCGTGAACGATTCATGGATTGGATGCTTGGCGATGGCAACGACGAGGCTTCGATCGAAAGTTCCTGCGAAATTTCCTGGCGCGGCGGTATGCGGCGTGGACATATTGTCTGGAATGGAATAAGCGAACCGGTTGCTCACCGAAAGAAAAAATCCGAACTTCTCGACTGGGAACTGTTTGTCGGCAGTCGCGAAAAAGCAGCCGAGAATCTTTCGCAAACTGCAATTCCTACCGCCCACTGGATCACCAGCGAGCTTAAACCTACCGAGATAAACACTCTGCGAAGGTTTTACGCCTTACTTTACGATCAGTCGATCGCCGCATCATTTCACGACCAAACGCGCGCTGCCAGTCATACTCTCGAACGCGCTGCGAAGAAAATTTGGTCGCGCATATTTTTTGAAGACGCAAAGTTAATCATCAACGGACGCGAAAAACAGATCGTTGATGATGAAATTAAATCTCCGACGCTACAGGCATTTCTGGCGTCGCTGCTTCATTCGCTTTACGAAGAACGTTATCCGCAACATCCATTCTTTGGCGGCGACCTTACGATGGCGGAAGTTTCGACCCTCGTAAGCGAACACTTCAGCGGCGTTCGTCCAAAAACCGAAGCCATTCAGGAGTTGGCTGCAAGTTTTGCTGCGCCGCTCGGACTCGTTGGAGTCGTTGGCGGCGATTTGCTTCTGGAGTCTTCTGAAAATATCGCGGAGCAACCATTCGTAAAAATTGTGTTGGAAATCTTGGATACCGATAATTCTGACACGATCACGCTCGACAACATCTACAAAAATCTCGCCTGTGAGCCCTTTGGCTTAACCCGGGAGGCGCAGAATCTCATCCTGGGCGCGCTCGCCGCTCACGGAATTTTGGAGTTCGTGACAACGAAAGGCGATCGCATCGGACGACGTTCGCTCGATCTCAAGATAACTTGGCACGACATCATCGGAGTTGCGCGTCCACATGTACGGTTGAAGTCGAATGAGGAACTTACTCAATGGGCACGCGTTTTGATTCTCGATGAAAGTCTAACCAAGATCGAGGATCCGCAGTCTGCAGCAAAAGCCGAACACGCCTTGTCCGCCTGGAATGAAGATTGGAAACGGGCGAATTTACTCGAACGTTTCGACAATATGCCGGATGACATCGTGAACACGCGGATTTGGCGCATCGCTACACAGACACAAAAAAGTTTCGGCGCCGTTTCGACCACTCTCGATAAGTTCACCGCGAAGAGTATTACCCTCGAGGATTGCCTCCAGAAGATTGCTGACGCCTTTTCGAATTCAGAGTTTGAATTCGGAAATCGCAATGCCGACCTTGAGACATTGGTAAATTTCGTTGCGAGCGCCACACTCCGCGAAGACGTTTTGAAGTACTTAGCCGTTTGCGAATTGACAGACGATGTTGAGATCGAGAATTTGCGTCGGAGAATTTTTGCGCTAATCGAGCATGGCGCAAGGAACCCCGGCAAAGAGGTAAATTTGGAGTTGGAAGAACGTTGGACGGAGTTTCGCGCACGTTTTATCGAATATTTCCTCGCCGCACACGATTCCGTAATGAAATCGCGCGACTTACAAGAGAAATTTGAAACAGTTTTGCGCGGCGATGAATGGTGGGAGTTTGAAAATCTTTCCGCGCTCCCGATTTTCTCGGATAGTCATTGGAAAAAAGCCCAACTGCTCAAATTGAAATTCGGTGAGCTGGATTGTCGCGGCGAGATTCGCGATGTATTAAAGACTCAACCGACATGTGTTTGTTCTTTCCGTCTTTTGGATATTGATGATTGGAAAAACGTAGGCGAAGAATTGCGCGATACGATCCAAAGCGGTCGCCAAAGCTATCGCAAGACTCTTAAATTATTAGCTGAGACTCTAAAGCCGATATTCCAAAAGCTTGCGGAGTCTGAAAAAGATCGGGAGTTATCCGAAGCCGCCGCTTCATTGGTTACGGCAATCGCACAGGAAGACTCAAGTCCTTTCAATAATGCGCAGCTCGTGATGCTTCGAAAAGCCATTAGCACAATGCAGCCGCCCGTACTCAATATCTCAATTCCTTCAAATCAGAATTCAACTACTCGCGACGAAATTCGCGATCAATTAGGCGAGTGGATTGACGGATTACCGGGAAATCCCGTTATCTTAAAGTATTAAAACCGAAAAACGCCGGATAGGGTTTGAGACGTCCAGCGGATAATTGTGTTATTCAATTAGTCGCAAACGTGGTAACTTTCGTCTCGAAATCTTGAAGGCGTTTTTATGTCGATTCGTGTCTCGATCATAGGTATTGGGAAGCTCGGTGGCGCGCTCGCCCTGGCGCTTTCGCGGGCGGGAATTCGCGTTGAGAATTTAGTTTCCCGCGACCGCGTTCGCGCCGATATGATTCGCGCGGCGATGGGTTTCGATACGAGAATCCTTGACTTATCGGAGCTGTCCAAGATTTCCAGCGATATTGTTTTTATTACCACGCCTGACTCGCAAATTCCAACGATTGTCGATCAACTTCGGAGCGAACTTCATTCGCGTTGCATCGTTGCGCACACCAGTGGCGCAAATTCCTCAGATGAATTAATAAAGCTGCGCGAAATTGGTTGTTCCGTCGGGTCGTTTCATCCTTTGGTTTCGGTGAGTGAACCGATTAATGGCTCCCACAATTTTCCCGGAACTTTTTTTTGCGTCGAGGGTGACGATGCCGCCGTCAGCGTATTGAAAGATCTTACCGGAAAATTGGGCGGCAAGGTGTTTACCGTCGACAGAAAATTCCGGTCGTTGTATCACGCCGCTGCGGTTATGGCTGCGGGACATGTAGTGGCGCTATTCTCCGTCGCTTGCGAGTTGCTCTCGCGTTGCGGCGTTAACGAAAAAGATACGAAAGAGATCCTGTTGCCGCTTTTGAAAAGTACGATACGCAATATCGAGAACCTTCCGCTCGAGGAAGCCCTCACGGGAACTTTTGCGCGCGGCGATTCGGAGACTTTAATTAAGCACCTTACGGCGTTGCGCGAGAATGGTTCCGGAGAACTATCGGAAATTTACTTGCAGCTTGGCGCGATTTCGACAAAATTAACGGCAAAAATCGCCGGAGTTTCGCCGTCACGA
>DAITAB010000153.1:1309-6057 GCA_036824525.1 Pyrinomonadaceae bacterium | reverse complement strand
GGCTTGGGATTTTCCGCGGCGCCATCAAAGAAATACTTCGCATGCGTTGATATCCAACGCTCTTGTCCGTTTTTCAAAACTATCCGGTATTCGTATTCAAATTTACCGTCGCTTTTTGGATCCCGCGCTCGACCGGTTCGCCGAAAAACTTCATAACGATCATCGGGATGAACGTATGACTCAAATTCTTCCAACGATATTTCCGATTTTGAATCCGGTAGTTCAAAGAGCTCGGCGAAACCATGCTTGCCGCGTACGATTTTCTTTTGCAGATCGATTTCCATCGTGCAAAAACGCGAGGATTCGACGGCAAGTCGAAGACTTTCTTCGCTCTTGAATAAGTCTTCGGCAATTCGTTTTCGGGTAGTAATGTTTTGCGAAATTCCGGCGAAACTTCGGAATTTTCCATCTTTGGATTCGACAGCTACACCCTGTGTGTATGCCCAAAGAAGTTCACGCTTTTGATCCAACATTCGGTGTTCGACTCGAATTTCACCGCCGGTTTTTGCGGCATTATCAAAGGCTTTTTTTACTTCGGCTACATCATCGCGGTGTATTCCTTTGAGCATCTCCGAAAATTTCGAAGGCGGAATGAAACCCAGAACTCGTTCGATGTTTGGGGAATACTCGATGAGATCTTCATCGAAATTAACTTTCCAAAAGTAGATATCGGTGGCTTCCGTAGCTAACCGAAGAAGCTCGTCCGCATTGTGTAAGGATTCTTCCGAATTTTTGCTCTCAGTAATGTCTTGTGAGACGCCGATCATTCGGAGCGGTGTCTTATTTTCGTCATAGACGACGTCGGCTTTCGAGTGATACCAATTTATTTTTCCGGTCTGCGGATTTAAAACCCGCAATTCCTGGTCATACCTTCCGGTGCGAAAAGCCGCCTCAAGAGAATTCCGGGTTTTCACGCGGTCATCGGCAACAATCAATTGGTAGTATTCCTCCGGCGTTATTCCGGCAGGACGCGCTTCGATTCCCGTGATCTGTGAAGCGTTTTGATAAAGAAATACTTTTCCGGAAACCGCCTCCAGTTCCCAAGCAAACATATTTCCAGCCTCATAAGATTTGCGAAGCAAATTTTCATTGTCGATCAACCGCTGCGCGCTTTCCTTCCGGGCGGTGATATCGAAATGAATAGCAATAAACTGCGATGGATTATTGTCGTCGTCCAGAAATGGAACGATGGTTGTGTCAACCCAATAAATCGAACCGTCTTTGGCGCGATTTCGCACTTCACCGTGCCAGACTTCTCCACCTAAAATTGTTTTCCAAAGCGTCTCGAAGTAGCTCTTGGGATGATACCCGGAATTGATTATTCGATGATCCTGACCAAGGAGTTCTTCACGTGAGAATTTTGAAATCTCGCAGAATTTTTCGTTTACGTAAGAAATGATTCCATTCGCATCGGTGATTGCCACGATGGCCGAATAATCGAGCGCATGCTTAACATCGGCGAGTTCTTTTGAAAGCAAATCCGCCTGCTTTTCAATCAATTTCGTTTTGTTCTTACTCGGGGCAGTCATAAAAAATAAGACTTATTCAGCGGACGTTTCTTCAAGAAGTTCCGTCTCATCGGATTTTTTCAATCTATATCGAAGCTGATCGCGCGAAATACTAAGTAGCTTCGCCGCCTGCGTTAGGTTCCCGCCGGTTCTTTCAACCGCCTGGCGAGCGAGCTCGAGCTCTACGACATCTAGCGCGATACCATTCGGCGGTAAAACAAATTGGCTTGCACCATTAACAGAACTCTCCTTCGCGGAACCTTTCTTGCCAATAAATTCGGAAGGAAGGTATTCGGTTGTTACCAGCTCTCCGTCTTCCAAAATAGAAACGCGTTCGATAACATTCCGAAGCTCGCGGACATTTCCCGTCCAATTATGACGTTTGAATATCTCCGCTACCTCAGGCGACAATCCGCGAAGTTTTGATTCGCGTCTTTTGAGATTCGATTGCTCAATGAAATGATCGGCGAGTAACAAGATGTCGTCGCCCCGAGTGCGTAATGCGGGAATCTCGATTTGAATAATGGAGAGCCGATAGTAGAGGTCGATGCGAAAACGACCTTCTTCGCTGTCTTTTCTAAGGTTGCGATTCGAAGCCGCAATTACTCGCACATCAAGCGGAATGTCTTTCAAACCTCCGACTCGACGAAACGTTGCCTCCTCAAGCACGCGCAAAAGTTTCGCCTGCAAACCGATATCGAGCTCTCCGATCTCATCAAGGAAAATCGTTCCGCCTTCTGCTTGTTCGAATAATCCTTCTTTCCTTACTTTTGCATCGGTAAACGCGCCTTTCTCGTATCCGAATAATTCAGACTCGATCAGGTTCGCCGGAAGCGCCGCACAGTTAATCGCCAAGTAAGGTTTTTCCGCGCGCCCGGAAGCAAAATGTATTGCGCGGGCAAATAAATCCTTACCGGTTCCTGATTCACCTTGAAGCAGAATTCCCGCAACATCTGATTCCGCGACCCGACGCGCAAGTTCTAAGGCTTTCTTCATCGTTCCTGATTCGCCAAGAATCTGATCGAAGCTGAATTTCCGTGCGCGTTCGCGTCGTACCTGTTTTACGACCCGTCGCAGTTGATGCGTTTCGATTCCGTTTTTGATTGTGACCCGCAACTCTTCAAGGCGAATCGGCTTCCCGATGAAATCGTGTGCGCCACCGCGAAGCGCCGCGATTGTATTTTCTACATCAACATTTCCGGTGATCATAATTACGATCGTTTCCGGTCTTTCTTTTTTTATCTGAGTGAGCAAATCAAGTCCCGAACCATCGGGAAGGTCGATATCGAGCAAAGCAGCGTCCGGCTCTGTTTCCTCAAAAAGACGTTGACCTTCGTCGATAGTTCCCGCCGACACGGAATCGTAATTCCAAGTGCGCAGCGCTTCGCTGAGCGTCTCTCGGATAAACGGTTCATCATCGACAATCAGGAATTTTTCACGACCACTCACAGAGATAACATTCCTTCGGCAAAAAATAATTTGGAACTAATCAATTCATTATACGCTCAATCACTTCACTTCCACTATTGATTTGGACTCTGCGGAAATTTCCACACCTCATTAGGGAAACATTCGCGCCGGTCAACTCTAAATAGCAGAAAATACACGTATTTTTGGTGGCACGTTCATTGCGGACTCTGTTTGTAAGTCAGCCTTATTGGAATTGAAACTACTGATGCGGCGAAAAGAATAGAGTTGTTAAAAGAACCATGAATATCTTAATTGCAAATGATGGGTCCGATGCTGCCGATGCGGCGATCTCTGAACTGAAATGGGCGGGCCTACCGGAAGTCGGCGAAGCAACTGTCATTTCTGTTGCTGAAGTTTGGTTACCGCCGGCTAACGTTCCGAATGGGAAAAATGGTTCGACTCATTTGGATGAATCATCTGAAGAACTGATAAAAAAACACCACGAGCGCGGAAAAAAAGCCGTACTCGAAGCCGAGTCACTTGCCCGCGACGCACAATCGCGTCTTCAGAAGATACTTCCAAATTGGAAGGTGAATTTTCATGCCACTTACGGATCGCCAACTTGGGAAATATTGTCCAAGGCGGAGATCATTCATCCCGATTTGATCGTTCTTGGGTCGCATGGAAGAAGCGCAATCGGACGTTTGATTTTGGGTAGCGTCTCACAAAAAGTACTTACTGAAGCGCGTTGTTCGGTTCGAATTTCTCGCCCGAAATCCGAGGCGGACAATTCAGAATTGAGAATCATCATCGGTTTTGATGGTTCGCAAGGTGCGATGTTGGCGGTTGAATCAGTGGCGAAAAGAAACTGGCCAAAGAACACGCAAATTCGCCTGTTGGCTGTAACAGATCCGGTTGTGCCGACGGCGATCGGGAGATTTGTTCCGCCCGTGGTTAACTGGGCAGCAACGGAAATGCGTCTCGAACGCGAGTGGATGACGAAAATCTCATCTTCAGCACTTGATAACCTGAAGTCGGCGGGTTTGAAAGTGGAACTTAAGGTTGAAATCGGATCAGCCAAGAATGTGATCATTGAAGAAGCCGCTAATTGGAATGCCGAGTCGATTTTCGTTGGAGCCACTTCTTTGGAGAAGAAATTGGAACGCTTCCTGATAGGAAGCACTTCATCCGCGATTGCGGCGCGTGCAGAGTGTTCAGTTGAGGTGGTCCGCCCAAGTCCAAAATCACTGTAAGTATTTGAACCACATACCTCGGGCAATCGCGAAAAACGTCGCGCTTTGCTGTGAAAATTTCCGCACCTTTAGCGCTTCTATAAAAATAAAGCACGGAAATATGCTGTTTTTTTGGTGGCACGTTGATTGCCTTCTAGTGGGCACCCCGTTCCCAATTAGTTGTTTGAATAATTGGAAGATGATTTTAAGGTTGTTTATTTCGATGAGCCGGTCCGGGTTCATAGCAATTATTTCCCCGTTGAATAATTAGCAGTCAATACGTGAAAACGTATTCCTTGGGATAACGCTCCCACTTAAAATCACTATCGCTATTTGAAACAACGATTTTCTGTCAGCTCTTTTTTCCGTTTGATGAAGAAACGGATCGGGTTCGTAAAGAGCTGACTGAAGACTTCTTCATAATTCGCTTTCGAAATCCCCCATTGCGGAAGCGTTGGAAGTCAAAATCAATACAAGCTGAGCGTCACGTTTTTACGTAGCCCATAGATAACTCAGTTTGTCGAACGTGATAGCGCGGCAATTGATTTTGGAATTTTTAACTCCCAGGGATTTTTATCCTTGGGAGTTTTTTTGTGAA
>DAITAB010000153.1:0-1209 GCA_036824525.1 Pyrinomonadaceae bacterium | reverse complement strand
GAATGTACGGCTTTCCAAATTCGATCGTGAACTCCCTTCGCCCAATGCCAAAAGAGTCCCTGCTGGATGCTGATATCATTGTCGTCCCAAATTCCGTAATGAAGATAAATCGAATCGCCATCGCCGACATCAACCACCGTAGAAATTTCGTGGTAGTACTCATTTGAGGGTTCGCGTCCATTTACTTCCTCGATAACGTTAGCCGCGGCAATATGCCCTTGGCGCACAGCCATATGTCCCAACTTAGGACCGCTGAACGCAACCGCATCGCCGACTGCATAGACATTCTCAAGACCGTGTACCTGCATCCGGGCGTTAACCTTTACATATCCACGATCATTGGTGACTCCCAAATCTTTTAGAAATGCGATGCCGCGAAATGGCGGAATAAGAATCAGCAAATCATAAAAATGCGTTTTACCTTGATCACTCAGGATTTCCCGTTCGTTTATTTTACTGATACGGAAATTAACCACCGGTTCGATCTTGTGACTCTCGAAAATTTCTGAAAGTTCTTGAGCTATCTTCGCGCCGCCAAAAGCTTCATCAATGGTACCGGGAAAAACAACGGAGATATTTGTTATGAGGTCATCGGACTGCTGCTTGAGCAAGCGCGAGAGTCCAAATGCGGTTTCGCATACAGGAACCGGCAGATTACCTTCCGGGCACATTCCAATCACCACATTGCCGCGGTGAAAATTGCGCATCTTTTCTCCAAGACGATTTGCGCTTTCGATATCGAGCATCGTCTCGGCATATTCGAAAAAGCCCGGTATTTTTTCGGTGGCAGATCTTCGCCCCAAGCCGATGATCAAGTAGTCGTAGGCTATATCGCCTTCGAAATCTTTTCCGGAAAGTTGAACAGTTCGTCGGTCGGTATCAATTCCGATAACTTCTGCTTGAACGAATCGAGTTTTGAAAATCTGGAGTTTGTGGTGCAAGTCAATGGTCACATCCGACGGCGCACATTTTCCAAACGCCAATCGAACCAGCGCCGGATAAAAGATAAAATTACGTTCATTTGAGACGAGCGTAACTTCATGTTCCGCGCTGAGCGCCAACGACAATCTTTCCGCGGCAATCAACCCGCCAAAGCCGCCACCCAGAATCAGTATTTTTGCCATACTGTACTCCCGTTATTTGGCAGGCGAATGGAGCGGTTTTACCAGGTAAACCGAACACGGCGAATGATGAATTACCGCATCTGAT
>DAITAB010000023.1:0-19795 GCA_036824525.1 Pyrinomonadaceae bacterium | reverse complement strand
GTGCATACGTGAGGTAAGAACGAAAGAGTGGAAATGTGAAAAAGTGAAAATGGAATCGCCAATTAAACGGTAACTGTTTTCCGCTTTTGAAAACGAAGAGGGCGAGCCGAGTGCTCGCCCTTTTCCGTTGGTTCAAATTTTAGATCTTCCTAGAAGCAATTTCGAAATTACTTCTACGAGAATCTTAATTTAGCGTCTCGCAGCTCGTGCTCGTCCGGACTTTATTTTCAATTCATCGAGAATCCAACCCGCATTTCCGAATTTCTCCGTTACAAAAAGAACATAACGAATATCGACTGAAATCGTGCGTCCGAATTCATTACTGAAAAAGAAATCGTTTCCAAGTCCTTCATAATTTCCATCAAAAACCAGCCCGACCTGTTCGCCATAAGCATTCAAAACGGGGCTTCCGGAATTTCCGCCGATGATATCGTTGGTGGACAGAAAATTTACCGGTACAGAATCTCCGACTCCAAACCTTCCGAAATCTTTTGTGCGTTGTAGATCTTTAAGTTTCTGCGGCGCATTGAAAGGTTCAACTCCGGTGTCTTTCTCGAGAACTCCTTTTAGCGTGGTAAACGGCGCGTAAGAAACTGCCTCGCGCGGCTTATAACTCTTCACATTTCCGTAAGAAAAACGCTGAGTAAAATTCGCGTCCGGATAAGGTTCGACTCCTTTCATTTCTGACATTCCCTTCATATAGAGAAGTCGAAGCCGATTCGCTTCCGCATTGAATTTCTGCAAGCGCTCCGCGATTTTCGCTTGTTCGGAAATCAGCGAATCCACAAAATCAAAAACCTTCGGATATTTCGATTGGAACTCCGCCGGCTTCATACCATAAAGAGCTTGAACTGATTCCGGCGAAGCGAAATCCTTTTCCGCAATGCTAGCCGCAAACGCTTCCTCCACCATCCGGCGCTCTTTCGAAGTTGACTGCGCAAAAAGTTTTTCCGCAGCGGGGAACTTTTGGTTCGCCGGCAAACTCGCCATTGCCTTTAAGAAATATTGAATCATCTCGCGTTCAAAAAGCGGCTCGCGGTCTTTGTAAACTTCAAGAATCTCGGCGCGCTTTTCATCGGAGAGTGCACTTCCATTTTTCACCGCTGCAACCGCATCAACCAATTGTTTGAACACCGGCAATACAACTTGACTCGCCGGTACGGTTACGCTTGGAAGTGTGCGCAAAACTCGATCGTGTTTCGAAATTGAATAATAATCATTGTAAATCTTGGTGAAGTCCGAAAGAACGGTTCCGTATTTTTGTCTGCGGGTTGGATCGGCATTTATCCACGTTGCAAATTTAGCTTCTTCACTTCGTCGCTGCGCGACAAGATTCGCGCGTTTCATCGCCACAACGCCGCCATCAAATGCCTTGATCGAGTTATTGAGATTAAAAATTTCACCCTGTAATTTCACGCGTTTTTCTTCGTCATCGCGACCTATTTCCTGATAGGCGCTGGTTTGAGCCGTAAGATAATCGACAATGAACGGGAAATTTATGTTTTGCGAAAATTCAACCGACTGACTTTCGCGATAACGGGTTGTTCCACCCGGAAATCCCAACACGAACACAAAATCATTTTCTTTTATGCCGCCGGCATTTATAGTCAGGAATTTTTTTGGTTTGTAAGGAACATTGTTCGGGGAATATTCAGCCGATTTTCCGTCGGGTGCAACGTATGCGCGAAGGAAGGTGAAGTCGCCACAGTGTCGGGTCCATTCAAAGTTGTCGGGATCGCCTCCGAAAAACCCTATGCTTTTCGGCGGAGCGTAAACGACTCTTATGTCTTTGATCGCTTTAACCTGATAAAGAAAATAAAAGTAACCATTGTTAAGAGTCTGAATCCGCACGGTCGAACCTTCCGGCGCTTTGGCTTTTTCGGTCTTCAAAAGATCGTCGGTGTTTTTCTTGATCGCTTGGGCGAGCGCATCTCCGGTGAGATTTTCCGTGCCGCTAAGGATCTTTGCCGTTACGTCTTCCGTGCGCTCGGGTATAAATACCTGATAGTCCTTCGCCGTCAATTCATTGCTGCGAGAATCAGCTTTGTAACCGATTTCACCATAATTTCTATCCGGAGTTGATGCGGCGACCAATGCATCATATCCGCAATGGTGATTCGTCAAGATTAGCCCATCCGGTGAAACGAATTCCGCCGTGCAGCCAATGCTAAGACTAACCACAGCTTCAGACAATCCACCGCCTTTTGGATTGTAAATATCCAACGGGCGAATCTTCAGTCCTTTTTTGATCAAAGGAAGTCTTAGGACTTGTTCCGGAGGAAACATTCCCTCATCGGTACTTGTCCAGGCAAAAGTGACATTCGCAAACAAAAACAACGCAATCGACAAAAGCAAACTCTTTTTCATGGTTAAAATAGACATAACATCAGGAAGTCCTTTTCATATCTGCAGTTTTTCGAACGAATTATTTTGATCATATCGAAGTTGTCGTGAAATGTCGTGTTGCCGTAAATACTGCGAACGAGAATGCCGATTTGCATCACATATGACCAGCTACGCGAATTTGCGTTCGCGGAAATTTCAAAGAATCATTCCGGTTTGTAACGTATAATGCGCAAGCGGGCGCGGCTGCCGAAACTCTCCAAGCGGACGCGAATTTGCATCGACTATGTGGAAACTTGCGCGAAACATTTTTCTTATCTTGATTGGTTCAACGGTGGTTTGGCTCGCTTTTGAAATCTTTACTTTCCCGAACACGGCAAAACTTCAAAACGAAAATCCGAAAACCACATCGTTGATCGAAACCCGAATCGCCGATGCTCGGGCTGAAGGACGCGAGCCAAAAAAATTTATGATCTGGATGCCGATCGCTCAAATCTCCACGAATATGCAAAAAGCGGTGATCGCCGGCGAAGACGCGAGGTTCTTCGAACACAATGGTTTCGATTGGGAAGAAATTCAAAAGGCTTGGGAACAAGCCCGACGCGAAGCCGAAAAAGAAGCCAAAGAGGAAGGCGACAATAGCGAAGATGATTGGATTCCCGAGCTTCCGAGTTTTAAGCGTGGTGCTTCAACGATCTCTCAGCAACTTGCAAAAAATCTATATCTCTCCGAAGAGCGTTCGTTGTTTCGAAAAGGACGCGAGGCAATCATCACTTATTTCTTAGAGCGCAATTTATCGAAGAAGAGAATTCTCGAGATTTATCTAAACGTTATTGAGTGGGGAGATGGAGTTTATGGTGCAGAAGCTGCGGCGCGGACTTATTTCAAAAAATCCGCTTCCGACTTATCGGCAAGTGAAGCGGCTTATCTCGCCGCGATGATTCCCAGTCCGCTCAATGTCTTCAATCCTGCGAAAAATCCCAGAAGAGTTGCGCGGCGGCAAAGAATAATTCTTCGTGGAATGAATTACGTTCGACTAAAATAAAAAATCGCAAAGCAATTTTGTTTTGCCTTGCGATTAACCTTGATTTCTTAAGCAATAGTTTTGTTACGCGAGTCTTCTTTCGATTAGTAGAACCATCATCAGGTTGGCATAGCTGCCTCAGAGAACTGCAAGTTCCTTACCCCGATAATAATTGAACCATTGACCTGATGTTTCACATTGTCCTGAAGCGGATTTGCCGATTCAACTGCCGACAACACTTCGATTAGTCTCACCATCCCGTGGTCCCCAACGGTAACTTGATCCAATGGTTGCTGGTAAATCGTCGCGTTTGTTCCCGCCGGACGAAGTGTGTAGCGAAAACGCATAGCGGTTAAATGTTCCGCCACGATACTGTCGATGTGGCCGCTTCCTCTAACTCCATATACTCTTCGATGAAGTCTTCCTTGATCGTCGACGTAGTATTGCACGATCTGCATTCGAAGAAGCGTCGTCGGTCTTGTGCCCGCCGTTGTAACAGTCCCTAAAGGTCCCGCAGCTCCCTGAATATTGAGTCCGTAGGGATCACCATTCGCCCAAAAAATTCTATTGCCGGCAACGTCGATACTTGTAATTGTTCCAAAAACTCCCATCAGTCCATCAGTCATAAAATAGATTTCACCGACGTTAAATTGACTTATGGTAAGTGCCGGAACGGAAATGCTTCCGGTGGTAAAATTTGCTGAACCTACGCCAATGGGGATTTGTGTGAACGTAGAATCAACCGTTAGAAATGTAATGCGATGAGTGCCGGTCAAAACATTCATTGCAGGAGCAATGTTCGTTATTGCAGTTCCCGCGGGAACTTGAAAATCACTCAGAACAGTTCCGATATTCACATAACCCGTCGTTGTTGGATCTACCGTCGAAGCGCTTCGTGCGGTCAATCTTTGGGTAACAAAACCAACCGGAACACGAACATTTCCGATTCCGCGCAAGCCATCGCCGGCGGTGATCAGATCACGCGAAATAAATTCTTGTGAGTTGCGCAGTGACTGAGTGGCGTCACCCAATTCGACGTTTGCATTCGCGGTAATAATTGAATTTCGAAGCAGCGAAAAGACCATCGCGAAGACTACGAGAGATAAAAGCAGCGCGACGAGAAGTTCCATCACAGTGAAACCAAGTTGAGAATCGAAGTTGTTTGTTCGTGTTTGCATTAAGTTCAACCTTTGATTCTTAGAGAATCTTTTGTCGGAAAGCCGTAGCGGAAATGTATTGGAAAAACGGAGTTCCCGGTGGTAAGCGCAGCGGATTTTGAAATGAAGTATCGAAGCTCCAATTACGACGAGGCGGTTGATAAATCACGCCGCAACCACCACTACCATCACACTCCCATTGAGCGAGAGCTTGGGTTGAGTAATATAAAGGAGCGATAGAACCGGTGTAGCTAAATGGCTGGTTTGTACCCCACATCTCAAGAAATCTCGGGAAATTGTGAAGACCTCCATTTTGCCTCAAGCCGGTTGTGTCGCGTCCCGGATTGCCATTCATCTCGCTGGTCGTTGCACCGGCGATCAAACCCGCGCGAACAGAAGTCGTCTGCGTAACAGTCGGAAGACTTCCTTCGTCCGCGGGACGATTAGCGTTTGATCCCGGGTATGCAGAACCCGATGCGTCAAACCAAATTCTGGATAGTGGAAAGTATGCATCGGCAACAATTGATGAAGGAATCTGCGCACCGCCGTATCCACCGTTATTCATAGTAGATCCGCTGGCGGGAAGTGTCGTGATTCCGGTGGTGTTGAAATTTCCCCACGTATAGAGCATGTTCTCGGTTGCTATGGTTACGCCCTTGGTGGTCGACAATTTTCCGGCTGCAGCGGTTGTAGTCAGGGTGTCGGCATTAAAGGTGCGAACTGAGCGACGGAAATATGTCACCGGCCACGATGCGATTGTTCTTGAACGAGCCAGATCGCCGGCGGCAGCCGCCCAGGTATTTCCCGTAGTCGGAAGTTCATTGGTGTCGTTTTGAAGCGTTCCCAACTTGTTGGTTCCGTCAGCGTTTCTTCCAAAGCTGATTACATCTTCACCCGTATCGAGTACTCCGTTGGGACCATAGATGTCTTCGTTGTCCACTATGCCATTGGTGCTGGTGAAGGTGGCTCCGCTCGCCAGCATTTCCACTTTCGGAATATCTCCGCGGCGATCCGAAACGTAAACAACATATCCATTGTTATCGATAATATTCGTGCTCACCGCATTGGTTCCTACAAGAAGGTTTGTATCGTAAACTCCATCCAGCCAACGACTGAGATTTTTCATGTTGATCTCGACGACGCTGGTTACTCCGCGCTCATAACAGGTGGTGGAATTCATTGCGCTCCGATACCAACCTTCCCGCACGTTGTATACATTTATCGGAACAATTCTTTGATAATTATTCGCCGTCACCGGTGGTGTCGCTTCCCGCACCGGTCCGCCTGCATCGTCATTTGCCGCCGCCGCCGTCATATTCAAATAACCGCGACCCGCCGCGAAATTCGTCGCATCATTCGGCTCCACTATTTCTCCATCGGCGATCGACTGCGAGTTCATCAGCGAGACCAGATCCATTCCGTTGCCCGTGCGATCGCGACTTCCCTGCACAAAAGCTGCCCAGAGCGGTCGCTGCAGATAAAAAATTCCATTCGGCTCGCCTTCCGTTACTCCCATGCTCAGGATCGTTTGCGTTACATCAATCGTCGTCCCGTCCGGTTTCACTACTTCTATATAGATTCTCCCCGTCAGTCCCGATCCCGGCGGTATCGAATCCGAAGCCGTTCCCAAATCTCCCGTCTTTATCGCTCGCACCGTCTTTGCATTTGGCGTTATCGAGGCATCGCGGTTTTTCTGTGCCACCGAAACTCCTCCTATGGCACCCGCGTCCGAAATTAATCGAAGCACGTTGTTGCCATTCAATGCCGTCGGGACGAAATCTTGTAACAGCAATCCTTTTCCCGCAGGTATTCCCGCTACATTCGCGGCTCCGTTTCCGTCATTGTCATCATCTATCAAAACCCGTATCGCCGCTTTGTTGTGATATCGCGATGGACTCAACAAGGCACTGTCCGATGGCAGCGCCCGTTTGATTAGTTCTGCCGGATTGCTTCCTCCCAACTCCAACGGAAGTACCAACTTCTTCGCTCCCGTCGAACCCGTCAACAACGCTCCTCCGAAACGATTCGCTGCTCCCGTCACCGGCAATACCGACGTCGAATCAAACGACCCATTGATCACTCCATTCGGACTTCCCGGATAATACCCCCGCTGATTCGGTAACGCCCCTACTATGTTTGGTCCGCCGAGAACGCTTCCCATCCCGGTATCCGATGCAACAGTTGTCGCTCCGATCTTGAAACTTACGTTTCCGCTTCCCCAAACATTCGTTCCGTCTTGAGACAAATCTCGAACAAATTCACCCGCTACAGTTACACGATCTTCGAGCATTATGTTTTGAACGGCATAAAAATTTCTGTTGGTATGCATTCGTCCATTGAAGGTGAGAACCGGACTGGGAAATAAAACAATATCGTCATTACTAAACACGCCGAATTGAAAAAGCGGAATCAGATAGTTGTTGAAGTCTCGTTCCAGTTCGACCTGCGCCGAGGACCAGCCCTGGGTCGCGCGCGATGACATCCTGTATGGAATGAGCGATGCCGAAAGTCCTGCGTATGGTCCATCCGGTACATTCACGGTCGGAAAATCCGTTGCCGATAGTCCTTGAATTGCCCGCAGTTTGTTTAGCAGCACATCGTCCTGCACCAGCGTCTGCGTAAACGTAAATCCTTCCGTCTGAAGCGCCGTCGGCGGACTGTTTCTTATGGTCAAAAGATCTGCCGCGGTCGGACTCGTTTTCCTTTGAAAAAGATTACTGAAGTCATTCGTCATCTTCTCCAGTCCGCTCTGCGCTGCATAGTGCGCCTGCATGCGATTCAGTTCGCTTCCTGCTATCCGCGTTTCATTCGATGAAAATGCCAGCGCCGTTAATGCGACTACCGAAAGTATCGCAACGACTATTATCGCGACCACCAGCGCCACGCCTTTTTCGCCCTCGCGATTCAAATCTTCACATTCACTCACTAATTTGTACTTCAACATAGATTCATAACCTCGATTGATTCCTAAAGAATCTTTTGTCGGAAAGCCGTAGCGGAAACGTATTGGAAAAACGGAGTTCCCGGCGGTAAACGAAGTGGACTTCGAAACGTTACGTCAAAGCTCCAGTTACGGCGCGGCGCGCCGTAAATGACACTGCAATTTGCCACGCTTACGTAGCTGCAATCCCACTGTGCGAGTGCTTGGGTTGAGTAATATAAGGGCGCAATGGATCCGGAATAATTGAAGGGTGCAATCGGAGGTCCCGATCCTGACCATTGTTCAAGAAATCTCGGGAAGTTGTGAAGTCCGCCGTTTTGCTTCGAAGCATTTTCGTCGCGTCCGGGATCTGCACCTGTTCCGTTCATTTCACTAAGATTGTATCCGGCGATTAGCCCGGCACGAACCGAAGTTGTTTGAGTAAAGTCGGGAACATTGGCATCCGCAGGACGGCTGCTGTGTTTCGAAGGATAGCCGGAACCGGAGGCATCAAACCATGTCTTTGATAATGGAAAGTATGCATCGGCAACAATTGATGAGGGAATCTGCGGACCGAGATATCCGCCGTTGTTCATGGTAGATCCGCTGGCGGGAATTGACGTGATTCCGGTGGTGTTGAAATTTCCCCACGTATAGAGCATGTTCTCGGTTGCTATGGTTACGCCCTTGGTGGTCGACAATTTTCCGGCTGCAGCGGTTGTAGTCAGGGTGTCGGCATTAAAGGTGCGAACTGAGCGACGGAAATATGTCACCGGCCACGATGCGATTGTTCTTGAACGAGCCAGATCGCCGGCGGCAGCCGCCCAGGTATTTCCCGTAGTCGGAAGTTCATTGGTGTCGTTTTGAAGCGTTCCCAACTTGTTGGTTCCGTCAGCGTTTCTTCCAAAGCTGATTACATCTTCACCCGTATCGAGTACTCCGTTGGGACCATAGATGTCTTCGTTGTCCACTATGCCATTGGTGCTGGTGAAGGTGGCTCCGCTCGCCAGCATTTCCACTTTCGGAATATCTCCGCGGCGATCCGAAACGTAAACAACATATCCATTGTTATCGATAATATTCGTGCTCACCGCATTGGTTCCTACAAGAAGGTTTGTATCGTAAACTCCATCCAGCCAACGACTGAGATTTTTCATGTTGATCTCGACGACGCTGGTTACTCCGCGCTCATAACAGGTGGTGGAATTCATTGCGCTCCGATACCAACCTTCCCGCACGTTGTATACATTTATCGGAACAATTCTTTGATAATTATTCGCCGTCACCGGTGGTGTCGCTTCCCGCACCGGTCCGCCTGCATCGTCATTTGCCGCCGCCGCCGTCATATTCAAATAACCGCGACCCGCCGCGAAATTCGTCGCATCATTCGGCTCCACTATTTCTCCATCGGCGATCGACTGCGAGTTCATCAGCGAGACCAGATCCATTCCGTTGCCCGTGCGATCGCGACTTCCCTGCACAAAAGCTGCCCAGAGCGGTCGCTGCAGATAAAAAATTCCATTCGGCTCGCCTTCCGTTACTCCCATGCTCAGGATCGTTTGCGTTACATCAATCGTCGTCCCGTCCGGTTTCACTACTTCTATATAGATTCTCCCCGTCAGTCCCGATCCCGGCGGTATCGAATCCGAAGCCGTTCCCAAATCTCCCGTCTTTATCGCTCGCACCGTCTTTGCATTTGGCGTTATCGAGGCATCGCGGTTTTTCTGTGCCACCGAAACTCCTCCTATGGCACCCGCGTCCGAAATTAATCGAAGCACGTTGTTGCCATTCAATGCCGTCGGGACGAAATCTTGTAACAGCAATCCTTTTCCCGCAGGTATTCCCGCTACATTCGCGGCTCCGTTTCCGTCATTGTCATCATCTATCAAAACCCGTATCGCCGCTTTGTTGTGATATCGCGATGGACTCAACAAGGCACTGTCCGATGGCAGCGCCCGTTTGATTAGTTCTGCCGGATTGCTTCCTCCCAACTCCAACGGAAGTACCAACTTCTTCGCTCCCGTCGAACCCGTCAACAACGCTCCTCCGAAACGATTCGCTGCTCCCGTCACCGGCAATACCGACGTCGAATCAAACGACCCATTGATCACTCCATTCGGACTTCCCGGATAATACCCCCGCTGATTCGGTAACGCCCCTACTATGTTTGGTCCGCCGAGAACGCTTCCCATCCCGGTATCCGATGCAACAGTTGTCGCTCCGATCTTGAAACTTACGTTTCCGCTTCCCCAAACATTCGTTCCGTCTTGAGACAAATCTCGAACAAATTCACCCGCTACAGTTACACGATCTTCGAGCATTATGTTTTGAACGGCATAAAAATTTCTGTTGGTATGCATTCGTCCATTGAAGGTGAGAACCGGACTGGGAAATAAAACAATATCGTCATTACTAAACACGCCGAATTGAAAAAGCGGAATCAGATAGTTGTTGAAGTCTCGTTCCAGTTCGACCTGCGCCGAGGACCAGCCCTGGGTCGCGCGCGATGACATCCTGTATGGAATGAGCGATGCCGAAAGTCCTGCGTATGGTCCATCCGGTACATTCACGGTCGGAAAATCCGTTGCCGATAGTCCTTGAATTGCCCGCAGTTTGTTTAGCAGCACATCGTCCTGCACCAGCGTCTGCGTAAACGTAAATCCTTCCGTCTGAAGCGCCGTCGGCGGACTGTTTCTTATGGTCAAAAGATCTGCCGCGGTCGGACTCGTTTTCCTTTGAAAAAGATTACTGAAGTCATTCGTCATCTTCTCCAGTCCGCTCTGCGCTGCATAGTGCGCCTGCATGCGATTCAGTTCGCTTCCTGCTATCCGCGTTTCATTCGATGAAAATGCCAGCGCCGTTAATGCGACTACCGAAAGTATCGCAACGACTATTATCGCGACCACCAGCGCCACGCCTTTTTCGCCCTCGCGATTCAAATCTTCACATTCACTCACTGATCCATACTTCAACATAATTTTTCAAACAAAATCATTGCGTTGCCGCATCGCTGATTCGCGTACTCTACCGGCGCACTTCATCATTGAGAAAAGCAACTCCGCTCAATTGTCCAACTGTTCCCGTAGCAGCGAGATATCGAATCCGCACTTCGACACGCTTAATCGTGCGGTCATTTATGTCCGGAAAAGTAATTAAGATCTGACGCGAGAAACCGCCGACAGCGAGCGCTGGATTTGAAAAATCATCGGCAGTTCCATATACGTTGTCAGGACCGGGCGAAATAAGATCATCGGCAGTTCCGACTACACCATCGGGACCCGGTTGCGTCGAAATATCAATGAAACCCGGAGGAAATCCTGAAAAGGTTCGATCGACATCATTGTTGTCAACATCCGCTACGTTGGCGATCTGTTTGAACTTTAGCCGCCGCGAATTCCTCAGCGATTCAATGTTTTCGAGAGTAGTGACGACCAAATTCTTGGAAGTAGAAACGCTTCGACTAAGTGCCGCATACTGCAGTGCGTTCGTAATTGCGGCGGCGGTTCCCAGAAGTGAAATCGTAACGATAAAAATCGCTATGATGACTTCCATTAGCGAGAATCCCTGTTCCTGGTTGTGCTTCCTTACAGACATTGTTTGTTCGTTATTCAACGTAAACTCCGTTTCCCGGCGTCGGTTCTACAAATCGCCAAACCTTCACACGTCCGCCGGCGCCCAAGACTGACACCGCAAATGCCGAGCCAGGATTATTGAGGTCGTAAAAAAAGAGAGCCGAATCAATTGGATTACTCGCGCCATCAACAACCGATCCGTCAGCGCGGAAGGTAATTTCCCTTGCATCGGAAACCAAAGGTGTGAGGTTAGTTCCATCACCAAGTGCGGCCACGGTTGCTGCAGCGGGTTTTCCATAAATAACTTCATTGGGCACCAAACCGGAATCGGCAATCGAACTACGGCGATTCGTCGCCGCACCCAACGCCCCAAAACTTCCGCCGTAAATAACGACCGTCTTGTTAAGGTTGTCGTATCGAAAAGTTACCGATGTTCGCTGGGTCATAGCCTCCTGCCGGGTTTCGCGTAAAGTCGAAACAATCTGCCGTTGGACCCCGGCGAAACGAAGCAGACGTCGCGATGAAAGCACTTGCGGAAGTGCCAGAACAACGACGATCGAAATGATCAGAAGTACGATCAGAAGTTCCGGAATGCTCAGTCCTTTTTGCGAAGTCATCCGATTTAATTTTTTTGCTGCTTTCTTCATAGGAGTTTGTGGCGGCGGGTCGATACGAGGGGATGTCCTATACAACATAAGTTCGAATTCGCCTTTTTTTCCAAGAAATATCAATTCAAGATTCGGGGTGGGTGTGAGAAGTGGCGAGCGGGAAAATTTACTGTGGGCGAGCCAGCTTTACTTTGACCGAAAATCGGTCAGTGATTTGAAACTAAACAGGTCAGATTGAAAAATTCCCGCAAGATGCCGATCGCGCCTCGCGGGAATGTTGATAGAGAAGAAACATGACTGTTCGTCATCAAAAGACAAGTTCCTTTTCAAGCTTGAGTTCTGCGAGTCTTAATTCGAACCGTCCTCGTCCGAAGTTTCCTTCGGGTTCAAGCATCATCGCGATGAAGTATTCATCGGAAATGAATCGCATGATTATTGAACCCGATTCAGTTGTCAAAGTTGCCTCAAGAAGTTTGTCTGATTTCATTTCCGTTTTGAGACGCTCGGCGTTTCTTATGGCGGTAAAAAATTCAGTCGATGTTGCTTCCAGCGGGACTTTATTTCCGCTATCTGCCCAAACCTGCTCGACGGCAATTCCGTCCGTTCCCATGATGATTGCCCCTAGGCAACCATCGGTTCGATCTACTAATTCCTGCAGAACTCTTTTGAACATTCCTCACAACGCATTACAAGCTACGGTTTAGTTGGAGCGCTTGAAGCGGGCGCTTCTTGCTGTCCAAACGGCGCAACTATAACAGGTTGTGTCGGCTGCACGGAAGTTTGCGTGCCTGAGTTTGAGGGCGGATTTCCAAGCGGAACCGGCTGAAGCAACGTCGTTGTACGAGCGTCCTCCGAAACTTTTCCGCTAATCAAATTGCCTTCAAAGTCCATTCGGTGAATGCGCGGAGTGATGAAGAAAAGAATTTCGTTTGTATTGCGCGAAACTCCTTTTCTCTTGAAGAGATTTCCCAAACCAGGAATTTTTGACAATCCCGGAGTTCTCGAAATGTCTTCACGCTCATCATCAAAAAGCGCTCCACCTACTACCGTCGTTCCGCCATCGGGAACCATAACTTCAGTCTGCATTCTCTGCATACTGATTGGCGGTGGTCCACCTGCGGAAGGAGCGGCAGTGTTGTTTTCTGCGACCACATTCAGCACTACTGTTCCGACATCGGTGATCTGCGGCGTAACCGCAAGACGTAATGGAACGGAAATGTAAGTAGTGGTAACAACCACTGCACCGCCCGCGGCTGCACCGGGTTGAACCGTGGTCACGGGAATCTGTGAACCACTCTCAATCGTTGCAGAACGGTTGTTCAAAGTTGTCACTCTCGGAGTAGCAATGGTCTTAACCTGACCCTTGTTTTCTCCTGCCGTGATCAACGCGCTGATTTGTGCGGTTCCGAAAATACCGGTCGTTAATCCGATTACCGTGTTGGGAATCGACGAGGTAAGACCACGGTTTGGTTCGAGACCAATTCCTACTGGAATTCCGCCGGGGCGAGTTCCGGTGGTATTGGCGCCACTGCCACCACCGCCGCCACCTGTCGTTGCAGGAACGCTTCCGGGAACCGTTGCGCCCGAAGCGCCGCTTCCACGCGGACCTAAAACCAAAGCTGCGAGTTGAACACCGAGGTCACGACTAAATGTGCGTGAAGCGATGACGATACGGGCTTCGATCTCGACTTGCGGTTCAGGTGCATCAAGAAGTTTGATGAGCTGACGAACTGCATCGATGTTTTCGCGAACGTCCGTAACAATCAAAGTGTTGCTTCGTGCGTCAACTTCGATCGCGCCGCGTCTTGAAAGTCTTCTCTGAATAATTCCGAGAATTCCTTTGTCCGATCCACCGGCACCGCCAGCGCTCGACGAGGAGCCGACTTCGGCGCCACCGGTAAAGCCGCCGGCTGATCCTGCTTGCGATGAGAGCGATCCCGTCGCACGCGAATAGTTCAGGCGGATGAATTCCGTATAGAGCGGTGAGCTGTCCAGTTGGCTTTCCCGGATTTTCGCCGCGGTTGCCGATTCATCACCGAGTACTTTTCTTTCAGCTACGCGAAGAATCGGACCATTTACCTGTACGCCCAAGTCTTGCGACTGAAGAACAGAATCGAGTGCGATGTTCCACGGCACATCGTTGACATTCACCGTTACAGGAACGCTTTTCACCGATTTATCAATGACGAAATTAATTCCGTATTCCTGCGTGATGTAGTTGAGAATATCTCGGACATCGGCATTGACGACGTTTAAGTTAATCGCCTCACCTCTGAATCCGGGATCGCCATAGCGCTTGCCTTCCTGTTGCGAAGCAACTTTCTGTGCGGATACGCTAATCGCGACTAATCCGGTGAGTAGCAAGGCGACCAGTGCGCGTTTGCCAAATCCGTTTAAGAACTGAAGAACAGTCATGTTTCCTCCCTAAAGTTTCGTTTCTAATTTTCAGTAACGAAAATTCCTTTGTTGATTATTTGACCAAGACGAAAGAGCCGTTCGCTCTCAAGCAAAAAATTATTCCTTGTTATTTTCCGCAACCTTAACGCTCTTCTTGGCTACGGGTTTGCGCTTAGACGACGAGTTTGATTTGCCGTCTTTTGATTTCGAAGACTCTTCGGCCGATTTAGCCGGCTGGCGATTCATCTCTTCGAGCGGTGAGACAAACGAGGTTGGTGAGAGCGGTTTTGCGCCGGCAGATGGATCTTGTGAAACTGAAGCTTCGGTTCGATCGCCTTGCGGTGCGGAAGTCGGAGCCGTTCCCTGAACTTCTTCCTTCACGGTGTACTGTCTCAGTGGTTTGTTTTCTTCAAACGAAACAAACTTGCCACTGCTTAGCTTTGTCACCTTACGGAAAACCAAACGGTTCTCCTCAATTGCAACCAGCTGTCCATCAAAAAACTTTTCTCCGGGATAAACGGTGTAAGCGAGTTTGATCGGTGTAGCTTCAACGATAGCCGCGTAACCACGAGGCGTTTTGAAAATACCGTTCACAACCATTTCGCTAAGAGTCAAAACGCTGGTTACTTTTGGAATCGGAGTACCGTTACCCGCAGCGATCGCTCGCATTCTTTTGTAATATTCGATGCGCGATTCGATCGAAGGAGCACCAACAGTGGACGGTCCACTTGAAGTCGATGCCGACGACGTCGCACCCGCAGCAGATTTCGGCGGAACGATTGTAGGCAAAGCAGATTTTGGCTGTGCCCAGGCTGGCTTCAAAAACGGGTCGCGTTTTTGCGCCGAGACGCTCATCGAACTTCCTGCAAGCAGAACGAATCCGCATGCAACTGCCGTCATCGTAAGAAATTTGATTGTCGAAGTTTTGATTCTCATAGCTGTTTCACTCTCAAGAAATTTTTCTTTCTAAGGTCGTAGATACTTACTTGGCTACGGGTGCAGGTTGTCCGGCTGGTGCCGCGGTCGTCGGTTGTCCGGGTTGACCTGCTGCAGGAGCAGGTGCCGCGCTGGCGAGATTTTCGGGAGAGGCATAGTAAGCCGTCAGCAAAAATTTCGCGTGAAGAGTGCGATCCGAAGATTGCTTGTCCAGTTGCGCCAAATTGAAATCGGTAATCGAAACGATTCGCGGAAGTTTTGCCATCTTGTCGAAAAATGAAAAGAGATTCGCAAAATTGCTGTCAACTTCAATTTCAACCGGCTTCGCCATGATTGAATTCTGTTGTGAATCTTCACGCGGCGAAAACCTTTGAACGATCAAACGACTGTCACTGGCGGCACTCTGCAGTCCTTGAAGGACGTTGGTAATTTCCCGTTGCTCCGGAAGGAGTACTTTTATTTCGTCGTATTCCTGAGACTTCGTTTGATACAACGAACGGAATTCGTTGATTCGCTGAGTGGCAATTTGTGCGGCTTGGTTTTTCTGTTGTTGTTGCGCAACCTGATCTTTGAGAGCTTGAACTTCATTGCGCATGTCATTCGTGAAGAAATACCAGACACCTCCGTAAAGGAGAACGGCTATTCCAACGAATACCAGAAGCTGATAGTACCAAGACATTGATTTGATCTTTTCCATGGCTTTTTTCCTTAAAAGAACCCGAAGTTTGGGATTGATCGGAACCTTTTGCCCAAATCATTTGGACAAAGAACCGAGCGAACTATTTTTGCGCTACTTGCGTCGGTGGTGCGGCTGCATTCGGTGCGGCCGGAGCTGAAGGTTGAGAATTTGATGCGACTGCCGTGCCGTTTTCACCCGCGGCTTTCGAAGGCGTGTAGGCGCAACGGATCGTGAAATTCACGTTGGATATTTTCGGAGCGGTCGCACTGGAATCCGAAGGTGAAAGCGAAACCGGCTGGATTTCATTCAACTGTGTTTCGATATTTAAGTTCGAAAACAGACCGGACGAAAATTCAAGACTGCGTCCGAAATCCGTAACCGCTTTTTCATCCGGCGAACTTCCCTTAATGGTAAGCAGGTCGCCTTTTTGTTCTACCGTTTGCAGATACACGCCGGAAACTCCAGCGATTCTCTCGGTAAGCGCACTCAACACGGCACTCGGTCCCGCTTGAGTCGCACGAAGATTCTTGATCGCGTCGATACGAGCCTTTATGTTCTCGATCTTGGCTTCCAGATCTTTTTGTTCTTTCATCACAGATTCGAGCTGCGCACCAATCTGCTTTTGTCCTTCGAGGTCTGCTTCCGCCGCCGCTTTGGCGACGCGTGTGCTGAAAATGTCATAGGCGGTTCCGACAAAAAACAAACCAGCCACTGCCATTCCCATTAACCACAAACGAAGATTCGGATTTGAGGCGCGTTTTTCCACCTCATGAACGGCGCCGCTATGACGATCCGTTACAGAATTAAGAAGGTTAATCTTTATCATTTGACTTCTACTCCTCTCAGCGCCAAACCGACTGCAACTGCCATATCCGGCGTAACTTCCCGAAGATATTCAGGATCGAATTTTCGTGAATCAACTTTGATTTCACGGAAGGGGTCCAAAACTTCCACCGGAATTTCGAGCCGACGGGAAAGCTCCTCGTGGAGTCCTTTGAGTTTCGAACCGCCGCCAGAAATAAGAATTTTTTGTACGGTCACTCCACCGTTTTCCGCGGTCGCTCGATAGAAATCAAAAGTCTTTTGAATTTCCATCGCAACGATGTCCATCACGTTGTCCATGAATGGCTCAATAGATTTTTCGTCGGCAGCTTCCGGCGCTTCCGAAACTCCCCGCTTTACTGCTTCCGCTTCCTGCGAAGTCACGCCCAGGCTTCTTTGCAGAACCTCAGTAAATTGGGTTCCGCCTACGCTTATGTCGCGGGTGAAAAGCGAACGCGTTCCCTGAACGATGTTCACCGTCATGCTCGAAGCGCCGATATTCAGAAGCATCACAACATCTGAATCCTCGGGTTTGTAATTCACCTCGTAGCAGTTTTGAAGTGCGAATGCGTCAACATCGATTACGACCGGCTCTTTTCCAGCAAACTGAATTGCCTGTTTCAGGTTTTCAATTCGTTCGCTCTTGCAGGCAGCAATTAATACGTTGGTGTTTTCCGCCGTTTCGCCGGTCACATGAAAGTCCAGATTTACTTCCGAGAGGTCAAACGGAATGTGTTCTTCCGCATGCCAGTCGATTGACTCTTCCAGCTCTTCGTTACTCATCAGCGGCAAAACAATATTCTTGATGATTACCGAATTGCCGTTTACTCCGGTCACGAATTTTCCGGATTTAATTTTGTGTTCCTTGCAGAGAGTCTGAATCGCATCTGAAACTGCGTTGAGCTCCATGATTTGACCGTCAACGATCGTATCTGCCGGAAGGCTTCTGAAGCCGATAGATTGAAGAGTTAGATTGTTGAGGTTTCCATTGAGCTCGACGACTTTTACCGAACTCGAACCCACGTCCAATCCTGCTGCACCTTTCTTTTTGCCGAAAAACATTTGTTTTCTTGCTCCTTTTTTCCTTCGACTAGCGCGATTCGTCGTCATTTGCCATGCAGCACATCGCATGGGCGCCCGTAACGGAATCGGAATAACTTCAAATTATTTGATTGTTCAAACGGACGGAAATTTCTGGGATGCTTTGACTTTCGTGCGCTAAAAAAACATTAAGCACTCGCGTCTCGAGCGGAGGGTCTTTACTGTTATTGCTTGTTGCTTGAGACACTTGACGGAATCGCATGACAATACCGCCAAAACTAAGTTACATTATGCGTTCAAGACCTGTCAACAATTAATTACAGCGTTTAACACCAATCTGACACGTTCTCTTTCAGGCTGACGGGTAAGCATATAAACAACGGATTAGTCCTGTAAGCCAATTTTCCTCAGTGCTTTACGGATTAGTTGAGTGGTTTCAAGCGGCTTTTCAAATGGGAAGAGGTGCGATCCATTGATCGAATAGAAATCAAAATGGAAGTTCCTTTTCATAAAACCGAGCCCCGCAAGCCGCGCCTCATTGGAGTCCGTTCCACCAATATATGCGGAAGGAATTTTCAATCGATCGCGAAATTTGGCGAAGTCAGTCGGAAGGGTTTTATAGATCGAGGACTCAATTGCAGGTTGAAAAATCAGCTGCGCACCGGACTCGGTTTCCCGTATTCCGTGTTGCACATAATCACGCAAAACGTCTTCATCGAATGCGCGAAATTTTTTTATTTTGTTGAAATGGGAATGCGCCTCGGCGCGGGATTTCCAGTTAGCACGTCGAAAAGGCGTCTGACGAATTTGCGGAACGCGATCGATGAAATTTGTTCGTTGAGCAAGTCTAACTGCATATGCCCGAAGTCCGCCAACCAGCGGCGCGTCAAGCAATATGATCGCCCGATACATCTCCGGAAATTCGCACGCCAGAAAAAAATGCAAGATTCCGCCGAAGCTGTGTCCGACACCGATTATCGGCTGCGTGTGGCGACGCTGAATTTCCTCACGAAGTTCATCGGCTAATTCTTTCCAGCCTTCGCGAACGGGAAAACGCGGATTGTGTGCGAGCAAATCCGCGTAGGAGATTTCGAATTCATCTTCCAGCGACGCGAAAAGTTTTGAATATGTTTTGGCGGGAAAAGAATTCGCGTGAGCGAAATGGATGACCGGTTTAGGCATTTTTCTTTAGCTCATTCTTCGCTACCGTTTCCAGATGCACTTCGTCTGGTCCATCGGCGATTCGCAACATTCTCGCCGCCGCCCAGAAATACGCGAGCGGAAAATCTTCGCAGACTCCGGCGCCGCCGTGCACCTGTATTGCCCGATCAACAACGCGCTGCGTCATCCGCGGCACTACCGCTTTTATCATCGCGATTTCGTTTCGCGCTGCTTTGTTACCGACCGTGTCCATCATCGAAGCCGCTTTCAAAACGAGCAGACGCGCCTGTTCTATCTCCATACGCGAATTCGCGATGTCCGCGCGAACAGTTCCCATCTCGCTTAACGCGCGTCCGAAGGCGACACGCGTTTTCGCGCGCGCGCACATCAGCTCGAGCGAACGCTCCGCCATTCCGATCAGCCGCATACAATGATGAACTCTTCCGGGACCCAATCTTCCCTGCGCGATTTCGAATCCGCGTCCTTCGCCGAGAATCAAATTCTCTTTCGGCACGCGAACATTCGCGTAAGAAATTTCCGCGTGTCCGTTCGGCGCATCGTCGTAACCAAAAACATTTGCGAGTCGCTCAACCTTCACACCTTCCGCATTCATCGGCACGAGAATCATTGACTGCTGCAGATGCTTTGGCGCGTTTTCGTCGGTCTTTCCCATCACGATCGAGATTTTGCAACGCGCGTCGCCGCCGCCGGTTGACCACCACTTACGCCCGTTGATCACATAAAAATCGCCGTCGCGTTTTATAGAGGCACGAATATTCGTCGCGTCAGACGAAGCGACGTCCGGTTCAGTCATGGAAAAACACGAACGAATTTCGCCGTTCAGAAGCGGCGCGAGCCATTTTTCTTTTTGCGCATCGCTTCCGTATTTCCAGAGTACTTCCATGTTTCCGGTATCGGGCGCGGAACAATTAAAAACTTCCGAAGACCAAAAAACTCTGCCCATTGTTTCCGCCAGCGACGCATATTCGAGATTCGTCAAACCCGAAATTTCCGGCAGAAACAAATTCCACAAACCTTCCGCGCGAGCTTTCGTTTTCAAATCTTCGATCAGTTTCAAAGGCGCATATCTCTCACCGGAATTTATCTCGTCGAAATACGCGCGCTCATTCGGATA
>DAITAB010000362.1:0-1858 GCA_036824525.1 Pyrinomonadaceae bacterium | reverse complement strand
CAAATGCGAAAGTTTCAGCATGTAGATGTAACCGACCGTTACTTTTTGTTCGAACAAGTCGCCGGAAAGCCCGTCGTAAAGTCGGGTCTTACCGGAGAGTCCGACCATGTTTGGCAAATCGAGTTCGTCCGATTTGTCGTTAGCCATCTTGATGTATTGCTTGATTTCTTTTTCGCTGGCGCCATCGAAAACCGGAGTCGCGAAATGAAGTCCCAGCATTCTTGCCGCCCAACCGAGATGAGTCTCGAGAATTTGTCCGACGTTCATTCGCGAAGGAACGCCGAGCGGATTCAAAACTATTTCAACCGGTGTTCCATCGGGAAGATACGGCATATCTTCTTCCGGCAAGATGCGCGCAATTACACCCTTGTTTCCATGACGACCGGCCATTTTGTCGCCTACACTTAGTTTGCGTTTCATCGCGATGAATACTTTCACCATTTTGATAACGCCCGGGGGTAATTCGTCGCCTTGTTTTAACTTCGTTATTTTTTCTTCATAAATATCACTGAGAATATTTATCTGGCGCTCGGTTCTCTGTTCGTAGTCTTTAATTTCCGACGAGACATCTACTCGCCCGCCTGACAATGAAGCTTTGCGCAGGAGCTTTGTATCGACTCCTTCGATCATGTCGCGAGTGATGATTTTGCCGCCCGGAATAATTACTTCCGAGCCATCTTTGAGGTCTTTGTCCAGCTTGCGTCCATCAAGGAGTTCATAAATTCTCTCGTTTCTCTGTTCCTGGAGAATTCGGATTTCATCCTCAAGGTCGCGACGGAGCTTCTCTTCTTCGTTTTCTTCGATATTCAATGAACGAAGATCTTTCTCCTGACCTTTTCGCGTGAAGACCTGAACATCAACCACTGTTCCATCGATTCCCGGAGGCGCCGTAAGAGAAGCATCTTTTACATCACCGGCTTTCTCGCCAAAGATCGCACGCAAGAGTTTCTCTTCCGCCGTTAATTGAGTTTCGCCTTTGGGTGTAACTTTTCCGACGAGAATAGTTCCCGGTTTTACTTGGGCACCGATGCGGATAATGCCTGCTTCATCGAGATCGCGAAGCATATTTTCGCCGACGTTTGGAATATCGCGGGTGATTTCTTCCGGACCAAGTTTCGTATCGCGCGCTTCGATTTCAAGTTCCTCGATGTGAATCGAAGTATAGTAATCCTCTTTGACCAATCGCTCAGAAACCAAAATCGCGTCTTCGAAGTTGTAGCCGCGCCAGGGCATAAATGCCACCAACACGTTTCGACCAAGCGCGAGTTCGCCGCGATCGGTACAGGGACCATCCGCGATCACTTGACCTTTAGCGACCCGCTCGCCAACCTGAACAATCGCACGCTGGTTAATACAGGTGTTCTGGTTCGAGCGTTTAAACTTCACAAGCGAATAAATGTCCGCGGTAACCTCACGCGAAATCGTTCCATCAACATTGTGATCAGCCTTCACGATAATTCGCTCGCTATCGACATAATCCACAATTCCGTCGCGCCGCGCAGTAACAACCGCGCCGCTATCGCGCGCCGCAACTTTTTCCATTCCGGTTCCAACATACGGCGATTCTGCACGAAGCAGTGGAACTGATTGACGTTGCATATTCGAACCCATGAGGGCGCGGTTTGCGTCGTCGTTTTCCAAAAACGGAATTAAACTCGCGGCTACAGATACAAGCTGCTTCGGCGAAACATCGAGGTATTGGATTTCATCGCGCGAGGCAGTGATAAATTCGCCTTTCTTTCGAGCGGCATTGCGCGAGTTAGTAATGTATCCCTTCTTATCAAGCTCAATGTTAGCCTGACCGATGATGTACTTATCTTCATCCCACGCTGTTAGATAAAAAGGAAAAGGCTCAAAT
>DAITAB010000361.1:0-1861 GCA_036824525.1 Pyrinomonadaceae bacterium | reverse complement strand
GTCTGATTCGCGAGCGCGGTTCCGAAATTCGCGATGGCTTCGGGAAAGGAAATCAAATCGCGTTTGTAAACCCAACAGAGAAACACCTCGAGCAGAATAAAGAAAAGCGCGATCGGCGCGATGAATGCATAAACGTTGGTTTCCTGCATAGCTGAGCGTAAATAGTAAATCGCGAATCGTGAATAGTAAATGGGAAATGGAAAACGGAAAATGGAAAATAGATAAATGATTAGTTTTGGTTTCTCAAATTGTTTTTTCTCTTTCAATTGCCGCGAGCTTTAGCTCGTGGTCACCGTGGCATCTCACCGTCGGGCTTTAGCCCGGCATTCCAAGAAACTTGACACCGAGGAACTGCGGGCGTATTTCATCTGATAAAGCAAACTATTTGGAGGTGACGTATGTTTTTGGTACGCGATGTTTTTAAGTGCAAACCCGGAAAAGCAAAGGAACTCGTGGAGAAATTCAAGAAATCAATGTCGCTGCTTGCAGCGAGCGGCGACGTGGGGAAGTATCGAATTCTGGTTGACTTCGTTTCGAGTTATTGGACCGTAGTTCTGGAAACGGAAATCAAGGAGCTCAATGAACTCGAAAAGCATATGAGCGATTGGGCGGCGCGCAAGGATGTGCAGGAAGCGATGAGCGGATATATGGATTCGGTCGCAAAAGGTCACCGGGAAATTTTTCGCATCGCTTAAGTTTTCGAGACACAAAAAAATCCGTGTCCGCTTTGTTTAGCGGACACGGATCGGAATTAACTCAACAGAAAATCTACATCGCTCTTTGCTTATCCGTGAGTTCGATTTTCATCGCTTCGAGAGTCGCGCGGTTTAGCGTGCCTGTTTCTTTCATCTTCACGCTCTCTTGAAACTTCTTGATTCCATCGCGCGTTTCCGGATCGAGTTTTCCGGTTTCATCGCCGGAATAAAAACCTTTTTCCTTCAGCATTCTTTGCGCCAACACAATCTGATCTTTCGACGCACGAAAAACCGGCTTGCGCGGTTTCTTTTCTTTGGCGACTTTATCGTCTGCCGAAGCATAAGAGTTTGGATTCACCGGCAGTGCTTTTTGTTTATCGGTGAGCGCGATGTTCATCTTTTCGAGCGTCGCACGATTTAGCGTCCCGGTTTGTTTCAAGCCGTTTGAAGCCTGAAAAGCCTTGACCAAATCGCGGTCCGCATCGCTTAATTTTCCGGTCTCAATAGATTTGAGAGATCTTTGAGCTTCTCTAACTTGATCTTTAGTCGCACGGAAAATTGGAGGACGCTTTTTCTTTTCCACCGCTGCACTCGATTGAGTTGTAACGGATGAGTTGGTGTTTTGCGCTGATATGTTTACCGCACACAAAAGCGACAGAAATAGAACTACAACGAATTTTTTCATTATTGTCTCCTAATGGTTTTGAGAATTTTTGTGAAGGTGAAGAATCTTTGAGGTAACGACGGCATTTTGAGCTTCCGCGCGACAGTTCACACCTACACTTACTTTTTGAGTTCGATGAGTTTCCTAAAAAACTAATAGTCTGTCAAGCGAGGCCGCGAAGAATCGTCGGCTTGGTGAATGAATGCTCATTCAGTTATAATTCCGACACAAATTTCCGAAAAAAGGACATCTCTAGACGCAATGCTAAACATTCGCAAAGCCGCAGTTTTAGGCGCGGGAACGATGGGCGCGGCGATCGCTGCGCATCTCGCAAACGCCGGAATAAAGACTCTCCTGCTCGATATCGCGCCACAGGAATTGACACCGGAGGAAACGGCTAAAAGTCTTTCGCTCGATTCGCCGAAGGTGCGAAACAGAATCGTCGCTGCGCTGTTTGAAGCGGCGAAGAAATTGAAACCGGCGCCTTTTATGTTGAAAGAAA
>DAITAB010000152.1:0-6181 GCA_036824525.1 Pyrinomonadaceae bacterium | reverse complement strand
GCAATTGATATCGGAACCTCGAGCGTGCGCGCGGCGCTTTACGACGAACGCGCTAATGTGTTGCCGCCAACTGTCGTGAAGAATTCGCGTCTGTTGAATACAACTCATGAAGGCGGCGCGGAGATTGACGCAGAAGAAGCGCTGCAACAAGTCGCGCAAGCGATTGACGACGTCTTGAAGAAATCGAAAAACATAAAAGACGAAATTGAGTTCGTCGCGATTTCGTGTTTCTGGCACAGCCTTCTCGGTATTGATAAGCAAGGAAGACCGACGACAAAAGTTTTCGGTTGGGCGGAAAATCGCGCAGCGAAATATGTTTCGAAGTTACGCGAAAAGCTCGACGAAACGAAAATTCACAACCGCACCGGCGCGCGTTTTCATTCGAGCTATTGGACCGCAAAACTCTTATGGCTGCGGAAAGATTTCCCGGAGGATTTTGCGCGCACCGCGAAATGGCTGTCGTTTAGCGATTTCGTTGCGCTGAAATTATTCGGATACGCACGGCAAACGGAAAAGAGCCGGCAAGATGCCGGCGTTCCATTTACAAGTGTTTCGATGGCTTCCGGAACCGGAATTTTCGATTTACGAAAATGCGCGTGGGACGAAGAGCTTTTGCGATTTCTAAGAATCAAAAAGGAAAATCTCCCGCGAATTGCGGCAATTGATGAAGAAACATTTTCGCTCAACAAAAAATTCGCGCGGCGTTTTCCGTCGCTCAGGAATTCGCGTTGGTTTCTGGCAATCGGCGATGGAGCGGCGAATAATGTCGGCGCGGGTTGTGTCGAAAAAAATAAAGCGGCGTTGATGATCGGAACCTCGGGCGCGATGCGCGTCGCATACAAAGGCGAGCCGCCGAAAAAAATTCCGAGCGGTCTGTGGTGTTATCGAATTGATCGTTCGCGCGTAATCATCGGCGGCGCACTTTCCGATGGCGGCGGTTTGTATCGTTGGCTGAAAGATACTTTGAAACTCAAAGGCACGGACGATGAAATAGAAAACGAAATCGCGAAGCGCGCGCCGGATTCGCATGGCTTAACATTTCTTCCTTTTCTCGCGGGCGAACGCAGCACGGGCTGGAAAGAAAATGCTCGCGGCGCGATTCTCGGACTTACTTCCGCGACGACTTCGAGCGACATTGTGCACGCCGCGCTCGAATCGGTCGCGTATCGCTTCGCGGAAATTTTCGAGCAACTTCGCAAAGTTGTGCCGATTGAAAAAATTATTGCGTCGGGCGGCGCGTTGCGCGAGTCGCCGGTTTGGACGCAGATCATCGCGGACGTTCTCGGCGAGAATTTGTCACTACCGGAAACGCGCGAAGCATCGAGTCGCGGAGCTGTGTTGCTTGCGCTGGAAGCGACCGGGAAAATTCGCGATTTGTCCAAGGCGGAAACTCCGAAAGGAAGAATGTTTCGCGCAAACAGGCGACGATTCGGTTCATACCTGAAGGCGCGCGAAAGACAGGCGAAGATACATAGCGAAATTTTTGAGACGAAACGCGGATGGAAATGAACGATGGAACGCCGACATCTTGTCGGCAATGAGCGTTCGCCTCGAACGCGAAAACTTTTTCTCGAACGCTGGCGCTTTCGTGCAAGCTGGAAGCTTGCGTTCCCAGTTAAGAGCGTTTGCGTCAAACGCGAAATTGTATTTGCGAACGCTCGCGCGTTCGTTGCAGGCAAGATGCCTGCGCTCCATGACCGTCGCGCGCCCTTTGATGAACGACCGAGCTCGGAATAAACTGTCCGAAACAATTTCAAACCGCACGAGAAAAACATTTTTATGTCAGCGCCAATGAAACAACAAAACATCGAACAACTTTCCATCAACACAATCCGCACGCTTTCGCTCGACGCGATTCAGAAGGCGAATTCCGGTCATCCCGGACTTCCGCTCGGAATGGCGCCGACTGCTTATGTTCTCTGGACGAAATTTCTGCGTCACAGTCCGGCTGATCCGAAGTGGTTCAATCGCGATCGTTTTATTTTGTCCGCCGGACACGGTTCGATGTTGCTCTATTCGCTGCTGCATCTCGCGGGTTACGATCTTTCCCTCGACGAAATAAAGAATTTCCGTCAATTCGGTTCAAAGACTCCGGGACATCCGGAAAATCATTTGACGAGCGGCGTAGAAGTAACGACCGGACCGCTCGGTCAAGGCACTGCAAATGCGGTCGGAATGTCTATTGCGTCGAAACATCTCGCCGCACGTTTCAATAAAGAGAATTTTCCGATCGTAGATAATTTTGTTTATGCGATCGTCTCCGATGGCGATTTGATGGAAGGAATTTCCGGCGAAGCTTCTTCGCTCGCGGGTCACCTAAAACTGGGCAATCTGATTTTTCTTTACGACGACAACAAAATCACGATTGATGGTCCAACGAGTTTGGCGTTTACGGAAGACGTGCAAAAAAGATACGAAGCTTACGGCTGGCACACGCAAACCGTCGCGGACGGAAACGATCTCGCCGCGATTGAACACGCAATTCGAGCAGCGCAAAAAATTACGGACAGACCTTCGATCATTTCCATAAAAACGATCATCGGTTTCGGAATGCCGAAACAAGGAACGAACAAAGCGCACTCGGATGCGCCGGGCGTTGACGCCGTAAAAGAGACGAAACGAAATCTCGGTTGGGACGAAGACAAAGAATTTTTTGTTCCCGATGAAGTGCGCGAAAATTTTCGCGAAGCGACTGCGCGTGCGGCGAAACACGAAACCGATTGGAATGCTTTGATAGAAAGCTACGCGCACGATTTTCCGAAAGAGGCGAATGAGTTTCGATTGATTGTCGAAAAAGAATTCCCGTCAGATTGGGAAAGCGCGTTGCCTGATTTCGAAAACACGGAATCGAAAGCGACTCGCGCATACAGCGGCGAAGTGATAAACGCGATTGCGGAAACAATTCCGCAACTTATCGGCGGTTCTGCTGATCTCACTCCTTCAAACAACACGACGATAAAATCTTCGAAAGATTTTCAACCCGGAAGTTTCGCCGAGCGCAATTTGCATTTCGGAATTCGCGAACACGCGATGGGCGGAATTATGAATGGAATCGCGCTCTATGGCGGATTGATTCCTTTCGCCGGAACTTTTCTGACGTTCTCGGATTATATGCGCGCAGCAATTCGTCTCGCCGCGCTTTCGAATGCTCAGACGATTTACGTTTTCACACACGATTCAATCGGGCTCGGCGAAGATGGACCGACACATCAATCGGTAGAACATGTCGCCGCGCTGCGCGCGATTCCGAATCTTTTTGTGATAAGACCTTGCGACGCGCATGAAACGCGCGAAGCCTGGCGCATCGCGCTTACACGAAAACACGCGCCGACCGCGCTCGCGCTTTCGCGACAAAAAGTTGCGTTGATTGATCGAAAGAAATTCGCGTCCGCCGAAGGTGCTAGACGCGGCGCATACATTCTCGCCGAAGCTTCCGAGGCAAAACCGAAATTGATTTTGATTGCGACCGGTTCCGAAGTCGGTCTCGCGCTCGCCGCACGCGAGAAACTCGAAGCTGAGAAAATTCCTACGCGCGTTGTCTCGATGCCTTGTTGGGAATTATTCGAAGAGCAAGATCAGAAATATCGCGACGAGATTTTGCCGCCCGCGATTACCGCGCGACTCGCGATCGAAGCAGGCGTTCGCCTCGGTTGGGATCGATACATCGGCGCGAAAGGCGACGCAATCACAGTAGATAAATTCGGCGCATCGGCGCCGGCGGAGATTGTCTTTGAAAAATACGGATTTTCAATCGAAAATGTCGTAAAAAGGGCTAAAGCCCTGGTTTGATAGTTGCTCCGTTTCATTCGAACGCTTCTCAGTTGGGCGATATTGAGTAGCGAGCTAATGCAAATTTGGCTGCCAAAATTGGAAATTAAAATAATGCTTGCCTTGTTTAGGAGCGGAGTATTATTCTCTAAATAGGCAGTTTTCTCTGCCTGATTTGGCGAAAACTTCTCAGCTCTCACCTCTGCCAACCGAAGAAATTATCTTTTCGTCGTTCGTGATTGCCATGTCTCACGAAGAAATTGGTCTGTTTTTCCGCGCGAAACTCCACTTCATCGCCGCTTTGGTTTTCTCTCAGATATACCTTCGAAATCAAACTCCAAATAAAATCGGGAAAATTCCCTCAGATTTTTCATGCCTTCCGACATTCATTCAATAAAACACTCCGCAAACGATACCGGCGCGATCGTCTCTGTCCTGGATAGCTCCAGCGGGCTTCCGAATAATCAGATACATTCGCTTGCGCGCGATCGATTTTTGCGTCTCTGGATGGCAGGACCCGCCGGTCTTACTTATTTTGATGGCAGCAACGTGCGCAGTTTTGATCGTCGTGATGGTCTGTATTGCGCGGGATTGCGGAGCGTCGGGATTTCACCGAATGGAATAATTTGGATCGGAACCGATTTAGGACTCGAAGCTTTTGATGAATTCGAACGAAGGATCGAATGGAGCGAGCTGCAAAACTGGAAATTCGGATTAACAAACTGCATCGATGCATCGGTTGAGAATCCGTTTGTCGGAACCGCACACGGATTGGTGCAAATTCTTAACTCCGAAAGCGTTTCAGGTTCGCGAATAGGTTTTCATCTCGATGTCGGTTTTGTAAGACAAATCGCCGCTATCGAGAATGGACGCGCATTTGTCGTCACTGATTCGCTTGGACTCATTCAAATCGAAGGCGCTTCCTGGTCGCCGGTGAAGAACTCCGAGCTTGAAGATCTGTCGACTACTTGTATCGCATTTGGCGGAAGGAATGAATTGATCGTTGGCACAAGTGAAGGCGCATTCTTACTGGACGCTGAAACGCACGAAACGAAGGCGCGTTTTCGCGTTGACGGAATTTGGCCGGGCGTAAATGCGGTCGGTGCCGGAAATGAAACTTGGTGGGTTGGATTTGGACGCGCACTCGCCGCGTTTTCGTCTGACCCGACTGAAAGCGAACCGATAGAGTTCTATCGGCTCGAAAGCAAGATAAATGATCTTCTCATCGATGAATGGAACAACACATGGATTGCGACCAATAATAGCGGACTCGCGGTTGCTAGCTGTCTCCGACATTCATTGCAGAAACTGGAGCTCGGCAGCGATGGTTCCATCTTCTCAATCAAGAATCAGGGAGGCGATAGTTTTCAAATCGGCGGCGAAGACATTCTGCGTTCGATTGAGCTGACCAGCGAAATTTACAACGTACACGATGAATTGCACGTAGGACTGCCGGACTGTGTGGTTTGGGATGTCCACGAAGATGAATCCGGAATTTGGGCTGCAACTCACGAAGGTCTCTTCCATGCTCCGCACGGACGCGAATTCGCGCGCGTCTTTGCCGATGATCCGGTGCTTGGCGCTCCGGCGCGCGTGATACTTCCTCGCGGCGATGAATTGTGGGTCGGAACGCTGCGCGGATTGAGTCGCATTCGCCGCGGAGTTCCGCAGGAAGTTTTGGGAAGCGACGGAAAACCGCTCGGTTATGTTTACGCAATGCATCTCGACGACACCTGGCAAGTTTGGGTTGCGACACTCGGACGCGGACTCTGGCGCGGAAAAGAAAAGCTTGAGCCGATTGCAACCGAGCCATTTTCTCCGACCGGCAACACCTATGCGGTAGTCAAAGGTCGAACCGGTGAGACTGTCGTTTTGCAGGATGAAAAAGTTATCGTGCTTGACCGTTACTTGAAGGCACGCGTCGTTGAAGAATCTCATCCGATTTCCGGCTGGACGGCGATTTGGCTGGATCAGGACAACGTTGCGATCGGATCATCCGATGGTCTGCGCATTCTCAACCTGAGTTCGAAATCGGTAACGAGTCGTGTGAATTCGCTTTTCGGACAAAGGGAGTGGGAGTTTACAAACAACCGTACGCTTGTTCGTGATCGATACGGACGTCTGCTCTGCGGTGTAAACGGCGGACTTTTTCTCGTGGACCTGGAAAGACTGCGAAGATTTTCCGCAAAGGCTCCGGAAGTGCGCTTAGCCAAAATGAATTGGCGCGATGTCTCACCGGAGAAGAAAGGCGCAGAGTACATTGTTTCTCCCGGCAAGTGGCAATTCAAAGCTTGGGTTTATTGCGCATGGTTCATAGATCATCGCAGCATTCAGTATCGATTCAAACTCGTCGGCTTCGATACGAAATGGTCGGATTGTTCCGAAATACCCGAAGTTGCCTTCAACTCACTTC
>DAITAB010000151.1:3765-6226 GCA_036824525.1 Pyrinomonadaceae bacterium | reverse complement strand
AGGCGAAGTGATGAGAGAGGTAAAACTCTTCATTCAAAATGTTCATCACTATCGGGATGCATATTTGAAGGATGAGTCTGCACCGTTCGACCACGTAGCCATTTTTGACGAGGCACAAAGAGCGTGGAACTTAGCTCAGACCGCAGCTTTCATGAAGCGGAAGCGCGACCGACCGAATTTTTCATTGTCAGAACCTGAGTTTCTTATCTCTTGCTTGGACAGGCATGAAGAATGGGCAGTAGTTGTTTGCTTAGTTGGTGGAGGTCAAGAAATAAATACCGGCGAAGCAGGAATCAGCGAGTGGATAACATCATTAAGTAAGTTTCCGGACTGGCATGTATATGTTTCATCGAAATTGAATGATACCGAATATGCCTCAGGACATGCGCTGAAAGAACTAGAAACTCGAAAAAATGTTTTCACAAAAGATGATTTGCATCTTTCGGTTTCGCTTCGCTCGTTTAGGGCGGAACATGTCTCATCTTTAGTGAAGAGTTTGTTGGATCTTGATGTTGACGAAGCGCGAAGAAATCGCGATCGAGTAAAAAGCAAATATCCGATTGTGATCACTCGCGATCTCACCAACGCAAAACGCTGGTTGAAAGAAAAAGCGCGCGGAAGTGAACGTTATGGAATGGTTGTCTCATCGCAGGCTCAGCGATTAAAGCCGCACGCGATTGATGTGCGTTCGCCAATGGATCCAATTCACTGGTTTTTGGATGGCAAAGAAGATGTGCGTTCTTCATTTTATCTAGAAGACGTAGCAACTGAATTTCACGTTCAAGGTTTAGAACTCGATTGGAGTTGCGTCACCTGGGACGCGGATTTTCGATATTCAGCGTCTGGATGGAAATCATTTTCTTTCGTGGGAAGTAAATGGAATAACATCAAGAAAGAAGATCGAAAACTATATCTAAAAAATGCATACCGAGTTCTCTTAACGAGAGCGAGGCAAGGAATGGTAATTGTCGTTCCGAGCGGCGACCGCAGTGATGCGACGCGATTACCGGAGTTCTACGACGACACTTTTGAGTATTTGAAATCCATTGGATTTGAAACGATTTGATTGCGACTTACTGTGATTTGCGCACGCGCTCAGATGCGTTGATCAACCTCTTCAAATTTGACCTCTTCCTCATTCAGCACTAAATTCAACCAAACAAATTTCCGTTTTTAGTTTTTTGTAAAGCGAGGTTTCGAGATGATGCGTCGTAAGAGATCAATACTTTTGTCGTTACTTTCTGTTCTCGTTATTTGCGTAAGCGCGCAAACTTCAATCAATGCGCAGACACCAAACGCGGCGACTGCGCCTTCCGTCACTGTGATCAAAGCCGGTCGGATGATTGATGTCACAATCGGTCGCGTGCTCGAGAATCAGTTGATTCTGATCGAGGGCGAGATGATCGAGGCAGTCGGCGCGAATATCGCGATTCCCGCGGGCGCGAAAATTATTGATCTTTCGAATGCGACCGTTTTGCCCGGGCTCACGGATTCTCATGTGCACATCTCGGGCCAAGCCGGCGGAAATTATTACGACACGATTTTCCGTCGCACGATGATTGATGAAGCCGTCACCGCGCACATATATGCGAAGCGCACGCTCGATGCGGGTTTTACGACCGTGCGCAGTCTCGGCTCGGAAGGTTTTATTGACGTCTCGCTGCGCGATGCGATAAACCGCGGCGAAATTCCCGGTCCGCGAATTCTCGCGGCGACTTATTACATCGGCTCGACCGGAAGCCATGGCGATCTGAATGGATTCTCGCCTTGGCTCGATTGGAAAATGCCGAAGGAAATGTCGGGCATCGCGGATGGCGTGGATGAAGTGCGCAAGAAGGTTCGCTATCTGATAAAGAATGGCGCGGATGTGATCAAGTTTGGCGCGAGCGCGGGAGTTTTGAGCGAAGAAGCGAGCGTCGGCGCGCCGCAATATTCGCAAGAGGAAATGAACGCGATCGTGGATGAAGCGCGCCTTCACGGAATAAAAGTCTGCGCACACGCCCACGGAACCGAAGCGATAAAGATGGCGATTCGCGCCGGCGTCGCTTCCATCGAACACGGAAGCCTGATCGACGATGAAGGAATTCGAATGATGAAAGAACGCGGCACATATCTCTCCGCCGATATTTACAACGACGATTACATTCTCGCCGAGTACGCAAAATTCGGAACGCCGGAAAAAATTATGGAGAAAGAAAGATTGGTCGGACGTCTGCAACGCGAAAATTTTCAGAAAGCTGTGCGCGCCGGCGTGAAGATCGCGTACGGAACCGACGCGGGAGTTTATCCGCACGGCTGGAACGCGAAACAATTTTTTCACATGGTGAAATGGGGAATGACACCTATGACGGCAATCCAAGCCGCGACGATCAACAATGCGGATCTCTTTGGAATGAGCGATCGTGTCGGCTCGATCACCGCCGGGAAATATGCGGACATCATCGCCGTAAGCGCCGATCCG
>DAITAB010000151.1:1897-3665 GCA_036824525.1 Pyrinomonadaceae bacterium | reverse complement strand
ATCGCGCCGCGCACGGAAATCCACGCCGCGGTCGGCGAAATCGCGAGCGCCCAACCGAGCAGAAGATGCGCCAGCGATGTAAATCGTTTTGCGTATGAATAACCAAGAATGCTGGCAAGCGCTACCGGTGACAAGATCAACGTAAGCCGATTAAGCATCGCCGCCGAAAACAAAAATAGCGCGACTGCACAAGCGAAAAACATCCAAGCAAATCCAAGCGAGAGTTTTCCGGTCGGAAGCTCACGATTTTTCGTGCGCGGATTTTCGGCGTCGATTTTTCGATCAACGATGCGATTGAAAGTCATCGCGGCGCTGCGCGCGCCGATCATCGCGAGTGTAATAAAGAGAATTTGCTGCCACGTCGGGAAACCGTTCGCAGCGAGGATTGCGCCTAAGAATGCGAAGGGAAGCGCGAACAAAGTGTGTTCGAACTTGATCATCGCGAGCGTCGTTTTTAGTTTTTCGAAAAAGCCGGGCATTAAGTTTGAAGTCTAACAAAATCATTTTTGGCGCGCGATGAGACTATAATTATCGCGCTATGCCTTCCGGAAAAACTCACGATGCAATTACGATCGCGCTCGCAGTGCCGACATTCATCGTCGCCTGGCAAGTTAGCGGTCGCGTGAGTCTCGCGCTGGCGACAGCAATCGCGATGCTGATCGGCGGGATGATTTTCGGTCCGGATCTCGACACACATTCGGTAGAAACATCGCGTTGGAGCATTTTCGGATTTCTTTGGTTTCCTTATCGCAGTTTTTTCTCGCACCGTTCGCGTTTTACTCATGGACTAATCTTCGGCGCGCTGTTTCGCGTAGTCTATTTTTTCGGCGTTGTTACTTTGTGCGCATTTGCAATTGTTTATCTATCGATGATGTTTTCGAAGCAGTCTCCGACGGGAATTCTGGAAGTCGCACAAGTTTGGCAAGAGATTCGGCGATATCTAAAGGAAACCGCCGGTGATGAGGCGATTGTTTACGCATTCTTTGGAGTGTGGCTGGGCGCAGCGAGTCACACGATTCTGGACATCATCGCTACATATATCCGCAGCGGACGTCGCGACAAGCTATTTTAGAAATTATTTCCGACGCGCTTTTGCGAGCCGGTCGGCTTGCTTTCGAACCGCTTCCGAAACATTTCGACTTTTTGAAAGCTGCGCAAGATCGTGAGCCTGAAGTCGCGGAAGAATTCCGAGCACATTCGCAATCGGCACGCGCGGATTTCGCGCGAGCGAGAGAATGATCGGGTAATTACGCGCCCAGGCTCGCTTGCTTGCAATTACGCGGAGTACATCTTCGGGCGCCGAACGCATCGACGCGATCTTTTCTACTTCCTGCTCGGTAATGCGCGGATTTTGAATTACGGCTTGAGCGACTACGCGATTCGGATCCCGGATGAGAATATTCCGCGCTTCGCGGTCGCCTTTCGCGGCTAACTTAATGCGATCTTTCATCGACATTTGAATAATCCGCGTAATCAACCCGATTCTTTCAGAGCTGAGATCATCATTATCGGCGCGCATTTCGCCGATGATTTTGTGAAGGATTGCCTGCCGTTGCTCTTCCGTCTCCTCGAAAATATCTTCGATGTATTCGAGCGAGAGCCATGAATCATCCGTTTCACTATCGGGAATTTCGATGTGTTTCGCGATCAGCAGCGCGTCTTCGACCGACATTCCGCCATCTTTTCCATCCGAGGAAATTTGCGTCGATAGATCGGAGTTTTCGATAAATTCCGCGGCGGCTTCATTACCTTGCGCGCGAAGTTCATT
>DAITAB010000151.1:0-1797 GCA_036824525.1 Pyrinomonadaceae bacterium | reverse complement strand
GCGGTTCCGGCGATGATCGCTTTTACGATCGGATTCGTTGAACCAACTTCAGTGCTCATTGATTATTCAGGACAAGAAAAGTGCAATGCGTGAATAGCGAAACGCGGAAATTGTAACACATTGATTCTTTCTTTTTGCTAACTTCTTGACAGGGAGTAATGCCTAATTTAGGCTACAAACTCAACGTGTTTTTGCGTTTCTGAGAAAATCCCGATTGACTGACTCATTCAAGCCGCTGGTAAAATAAATAAGTAATGATAAAAGAAGAATTAAAGAAGAAGATTTCGGATAAAACCGCCTGTATTGGAGTGATCGGACTTGGCTATGTAGGTCTACCGTTGATTGTTGAATTCGCACTTAAGGGCTATCGCGGAATCGGATTCGAAGTCGATACAAAGAAAACCGCCGAAATTAACAAGGGTCATTCATACATTGTTGATGTAACTTCGGAGAATCTTAAGAAGTGTCTCGATACCGGCAAGCTAAAAGCGACGACGGATTTTTCACAGCTTAACGAATGCGATGTGATTGTGATCTGCGTTCCAACTCCGCTGAGGAAAACAAAAGATCCCGATATGTCGTTTATTCTGGCTGCCGGCGGTGAGATACAAAAATACGCGCGTCGCGGGCAGCTTATCATTCTTGAATCGACTACATATCCCGGAACGACGGATGAAATTCTCTTGCCTATGTTTGAGGAAAAAGGTTTGAAGCTCGATGCGGATTTTCTTCTCGCGTTTTCGCCGGAGAGAGTTGATCCCGGTAATCCGCAATATCAAACTCACAACATTCCAAAAGTAGTAGGCGGTGTTACAAAAGATTCCACCGAGGTAGCAGCATTTTTATATTCACAAGTTGTAAATCATGTACATTCGGTTTCTTCTGCGCGCGTTGCCGAAGCGGCAAAGCTTTGGGAAAACACTTTTCGCGCAATCAATATCGGAATGGCAAACGAAATGGCGAAAGTTTGTAATGCGCTCGGAATTGATAGTTGGGAAGTTGTAAAAGCGGCGGCTACGAAGCCCTTCGGTTTTATGCCGTTTTTTCCCGGACCGGGAATCGGAGGACATTGTATTCCGCTCGACCCGCACTACTTGAGTTGGAAAGCCCGCCAACACGGATTTGACTCGCAATTTATCACGCTTGCCGAACAGATAAATTCCGGTATGCCGAAATATGTTGCGGGACTCGTGCGCGATGCTTTAAACGAAAGCGAAAAATCCGTGAAGGGCGCGAAGATTCTTATTTTAGGCGTTGCGTATAAGAAAGACATTGACGATATGCGCGAATCACCGGCGCTTTCCGTAATCGATCTGCTTCGTTCGCGCGGCGCGGAAGTGGTTTACCATGATCCGTTTGTTCCCGAAGTTACCTTCGATCATGCTTATACGATCGGTTCGGGCGAACCGCTCTTTAATGCTGAATTGACCGATGATCTTCTGAAATCATCCGATTGTGTGGTGATCTGCACGGAACACAGCAATGTCGATTACCCTCGAGTTTGCAAACTTTCAAAAGTAGTTGTAGATACGCGGAATGCGCTGGACGAAACACTTCGCAGCGGAAGTAAGGCGAAAATTGTTCGATTGTGAACAGAGCGTAGACAGTAGGCGGTTGGTAGTAGATGTTAATCCTGGCGTTTAGATTTTCATTTACTTTGATAAACGAATTCTCGATCCGCGGCGCGATCAATGGATTGCTTCCGCTTACCGCTGTTTCGCCCTCTTCCAACTGCCTTCCGCCTACCGACTACCATTAACAAGAATCAATGTTGAAAGTAATGAACATCGTCGGCGC
>DAITAB010000022.1:0-20210 GCA_036824525.1 Pyrinomonadaceae bacterium | reverse complement strand
GGCAAAGAAGAATAAAAACCAGCGATAGTGAAAAGCTCAGACTCGCGCGAAGCAAATCCGGAAAGTGCAATAAACTTTGAATCGTCGAGTAAATCAGCAAGACATAACGAATCGGAAGCGAAAGAACAAAACCTATGACTTCAAGAAACGTTTGCGGATTTGCATCGGGAAATATAGGAAGCGGACCAAACGGTATAAGCGTTCCGGCGATAGTAGCCGTGATCACTGTCAATAAAAGAAGGGCGATGTGAAGAATCCAGGCGCGCGGTGTGGGACGCAGCTCAAATCTTCGTGCAATGTTTTCTACAAACTCGTCCGGCGGCATAAAAAGCAAAATCGCAAACAGCTTCGATCAACCGTTTGCGATTTACGAAAATTCCATTGTCGAACTTCTTATTTCACGATCGCTTTTGCTTGCAGTTCTTTTCCGGGTTTAAAGCGAATAGTTTTGCCTGAAGGAATCGGAACCTCTTTTCCGGTTCGCGGATTACGTCCGATTCCCCGCTTCCTCGGTTTGACTACAAAGACGCCGAATCCGCGAAGTTCAATTCGTTTCCCTTGCGCGAGCGCATCTTTCATCGCGTTGAACAGCGAATCGACAACCTCTTCTGCTTTTTGTTTTGGAACCCCCGTTTGCTCGGAGACGCGGTTTACGATGTCAAGCTTTATCATAGTCACTTCCTTTTCTAAATCACTGACATAGAAACTCTTAATAGCGATACTTGAATCATAAAAATGCATTTGGCAGATGTCAAGACGTTTGCCTTTGTAATTTCAACTATTTAGCCGCAAAATGCTCTTGCATTTTTTTCGTAACCGAACGAAATGCTAAGATTGCTCGACGGACTCAAATTTCAATAGAGGCGGATAAAGTCGATGTTACGTGGACGAGAGAGTACAAATGTTGAAGATCGCAGAGGTATGTCGCCCGGCGGAATCGCTATCGGCGGTGGTGGTTTGGGAATAATCATTCTTTTGGTTTACGTTTTTCTTTGCGGAGGCGATCCGCAACAACTCACACAGATCCTTCAACAGCAACAGCCTGCTCAACAGACTCAAAGCGCACCGGGACAGGAAGACGACGAGACGAAGTTTGTGAAATCCGTGTTGGGCAGTACTGAAGACATTTGGCAGGAAGTGTTCAGTCAGAACGGACGACAGTATCGTCCTCCGGTTTTAGTTTTATATAGCGGTCGTGTTTCTTCCGCGTGCGGACTAAATTCCGCTGCGACTGGTCCTTTCTATTGTCCGGGCGATGAAAAGCTTTATCTCGACACCTCATTTTTCGATGAGTTGAAAACTGAATTTAAGGCGCCGGGCGATTTTGCGGAAGCTTATGTGATCGCACATGAAATTGGGCACCATATACAAAATCAACTTGGCACGATGGAAAAGGTAACTGCTTTGCAGCAGAGAGTCGGACAGGCGCAGGCGAATCAACTTTCCGTCCGACTCGAGTTGCAAGCGGATTACTATGCCGGAGTGTGGGCGCACTATGCGCAAAAGAAAGGTCAGGTTGAAGTCGGTGATGCCGAAGAAGCGATTCGCGCGGCAGCGGCAGTCGGTGACGATATGATTCAAAAGAAGGCGCAAGGTTATGTCGTACCCGAAGCGTTTACTCACGGTTCTTCGAAAGAACGTATGGCATCTTTTGCCAAAGGCTATCAAAGCGGCGACATAAAACAGGGCGCGGTATTTTTTCAGTAGTTCCTAATGGTTTAGACGATGCCGAGAGTTCGTGTTCATCAACACGTAAATCCGCTTGCGCCGTATTTTCGTTTTGTTTCAAAACCGCTTGATCTAGAAAAACTTTTTTCAAATCCAAATCTTCCGTTGCACTTGGACATCGGTTCAGCGCGCGGAAGATTTCTTTTGCGGATGGCGAGCGAATTTCGCGAACGCAATTTTCTCGGGCTGGAAATTCGTGAGCCGCTTGTGAAGGAAGCAAATGCGATCGCCCGCGAGAATCAACTCACAAATCTTCATTACGAGTTCACGAACGCTTCCCTTTCGCTCGGAAATCTTTTGAAAAACGTTCCACCCGGAATTCTGCGCGACGTTACAATTCAATTTCCCGATCCTTGGCACAAACGAAAACACGCAAAGCGCCGAATGGTAACGGAGGAAATTGTCGAAGCGCTTGCGCAGCATCTCGTAAAAGACGGAAGAGTTTTTGTTCAGACCGACGTGGATTTTCTTGCGGAAGAAATGTTCGAGCTATTCAGAAAACGCCAAAATTTTCGCGAGGCTGAAGTTGATGAAAATCCGTTTCCGATAAAAACCGAACGCGAAATTGCATGCGAGGCAAAAAGTTTGAGAATCTATCGAAGGGTTTTTATGAAGAAAATTTGAAGAGTCAGATCGCCCGCGTTAACGCTTGGGCTTCGGGCCAAGTTCCGAAAACGCTATGTCGTAAATCGCGTAGCTTTCCCAGTCTTTGTAATCGAAATGCCACCACTCATTCTTGTTTACCGTAAATCCATTGGCTTCCATTAAAGTGCGCAGGAGATCACGGTTCTTTTTTTGGATTTCAGTCGCACCTTCATAGGTGGGTGAAGCGCGCTCTGTAAATTCATCAAAACCCGAAGGCATATCCAGAAGCTCGCTGGTTTTGCGATTATAAATGCTCAGGTCAACTGCGCATCCGCGATTGTGTTTTGAGCCGGTCGCGGGATTCGCCACGAATTTGCGTTGGTCCTCGCGCACAACTTCCCAAAATAATTTTGTAATTGACCAAGGACGATACCCATCGAAAATTACCAGTCCGAGTTTTTGTTTTTTTAATATTTTGTGAACGCGCAAAAGCGCCTCCGCCGCGGGCTTCTGCAAAAACGCGCGGGCTTCCGGGTAAACCGCCCGACCTACAAAATTATTGGCGGTCGCATATCTGATATCGAGCTTAATTGTTTTATCGAGTTTGATTAGTTCGACCAAGTCTGCCTCGCGTTTATTCTCGGATTTCGGCGGCGCGTTTTGCGCCTTGATGCAAACGAAAGAAAACGCAATCCAAACAAGCAAGAGAATAATTGTCAAGATTCGGCGAAAAGGCGAAAACGCGACAGTTATGGAGCGTGCGGTTTTTCGCTTAAACATCTGAGAAAATATGTTCGCCGAAAAGGCGAAAACGCGGTAGTTATTTAACGCGTTCTAAATCTACACTCTCATTTAAATTCGCGTTTCTGCCAAGGAATTTGCCAACGTCGCAACAAATAAGGTATTTTGCTTTCGATGGAACAACCACGCAAACGAAAATGCCCTGCAGTGCGCTGGACGAGACTGGGCGGCGGTGCCGCATTTATGTTTTTTCTGATTAAGGGCTTGCTTTGGCTTCTGGTTCCGAGTCTGGTTGTTTACTTCAGTCAATAAGCATTAAGGCTTTTTCTTCGCGTCAACCACTTCTTCCTCTTCGTCCAAAATCCTTACGTCGGATCCAAACTTATTGTAGTCCTTGAAGCGAATGTAATTTTTCGTTTCGTAAAACTTGCCCGCGTCGCGAATCGTCAGACGCACATCGGAAAGTGACGGTAAAAGAAACTGTTCGTTGTTAATTGTAACGTAATCGTAATCGATCAGCCGGCTTGCTGCCGTTACGGGAAATCCCGTTTCGATTTCAGTCGCGATATTTTCTACTCGCAAGACACGCGAACTTTCTCGATCGATCCAAATCTTTCCTTTTACTCCGCTCAAGGTTGAGTCGTCGAGATAGCCGCGCGCGGTAATTCTCTGACGGGCATTTTCTTTCGAAATAACGTATGAGTAAACCGCCGTCCGACGATTGCGTACGACATCCATATCAATAAACTCAAATTCTGTTTTGCTCTCGGGCTCAAATATCTTTGCGAGAACCGTCACGAACTCTCCCGTCGATGTAGTGCCGTCAATTTCGTCATAATTTTGTTTGACTTGCGGCGCGGAAACCACGACTCCATCTCGCGACAGTACTCGATACTCCTCTCTTCCATCCGAGCGATAACTTACCGCCACCACCAATGTATCCCGATCGACAAAGTTGTTCGTTCCGGCATAAGAAACCGAACGCGTGATCAACTGCTTGACGACGAAGTCCGGCATCTCCTTTACCGCCTCTAAGGTCAAACCGCGAGCCTTTCGAAGGATTTCCAGCGTTTCTTTTTCATTCGGTAAATTCGCAGCCTGCGGATTTGCGCGGCGACGTCCAGCCTCTTCAAGCGCACGCAAAATCTCCAGATCGCCACGCGTTTTTGTGCGGGTCAGACTTCGCAGACCTTCGGTCACCTCAAATCCGATTCCACGCGTGCGGATCGCGATCAAAATTTCCTCGCGGTGTTTGGGAACTCGCTCAACGTCGTAAAGCATGCGAACAAATTCCGCTTGCGCCAAAGGCTTGACCGGAACCTGACCAAAGAGCGGTCCTGCGAGGCAGAAAATAAAAATGACTAAGTAAAGTTTTTTCACGCTTTTACGAGATGTATCAAAATAAATTCAGGTTGGTTGATTTTCCTCGAAAATAAATTGGCGGAGAAGCAAAGGATTACTTTTCCGCCGGTTTCTACAATAAAAAAATAATAACGAAAATTATTTTACGTATTCTTCTTCGTAATTAAGTCTCCATTGGCGCAGAACCCATTCTTCGGCTGCCTTTATGACATTTCGTTTCCACTTCTTCAGATTTTCCACGACCGACAATGCAACCAGTGGACGACCCGGATCTCTTTGAACACGAATTACCTCTGTAGGAACAATGATTAGCGTCTTTTCATCTGAAAGAACTCGCAGGTTTACGGAGCTTCCAACGGGCGGCAACCTATCGAGATTTACCAATGTGCTATCTTGGCCGATATCTACCGTTAAGCCCTCTACCAAAACCCTTTTGCCACTCGCCTTGTCCGTCCAACTCGCCTGAACATGTAAGTTAGCTAGAATTCGCTCGTGTATGGCTTTTTTCTTCACTTTCTCTTCTTCGTAATAACCGACTCGCTTCATTTTCACCTCCATTTCCCGTAAAGTTCCATTTTGCAATCTTTACGAAAACTAACCCAAATTTGTTTCCTAATCTAATCCAACAAAGTCATATTGTCAAACCCGCCAGTCCGACGGCAAATTATTGCTGAAACTAAACTTATGATTTTTTCACCCTCCGCAGGCTTTGGAAATCACCTGCCAAAAAAGTGCCTAAGTATTCGAGCTCAGCGCACTTGATGGACGCGAAACCCGACCCAAACGTTGCACCGCGGGAGATTATTATCGAATAAATCAGTTCAGTTCGAGCCTACGCACAAAGCCTTACCCCGGTGGAGCTCCACGCAAAACCGATCGAATTTGAACTCGCCATGAATTGCGAAATCGCACAGCCTTTTATACTTGGAACATTCTTGGCTTCTGCGAATTTGTTGATGCCAGCTCTTTCAGAGGTGCTCGTTTTCATACCTTGGGTCGAAAATTAATTAGGTTTGCCGGTGGTTGCGGAAGCCGATTTGCCTCAGGAAGGTGTGTAATAGTACGTTCTGAAATCGGGAAACAAATTCTAATAAACATCTTAAATCAAGAGGATGCGATAAACTTATGCGCATTCGCGATTTAGAAGCAGAATTGGTGTTCTGAAACCGCATTTTTGGTATGGCGAGGTTTGAGATAGTTTGGAAAAAATCCCGTTTTCGGAAGAATAAATCCAAAATCTAAAATAAGCGGCGTTGGTTAAAAGACCATACTGCCTGACCGTTCTTGTAAATTTAAATTTTAAGTGATGAGGGAATTGCAAATGAAAGAGATTGTTTCAACTTTTGTTAACAGGCTGTTTTTTCTAGCCTTAATGATTTTTACGTTTAGTTTTGTCGCGTCCGCGCAGTCCCAAGTGAGCTCCGGACAAATCACAGGCGTTGTGACCGATGCGACCGGAGGATTGGTGTCTGGCGCTACTGTTACCATGACAAGTAAAGCGACAAACGCCACTCAAACCCAAACAACGACCGGTGAAGGTATTTACCGGTTTGTTTTGGTTCCGCCGGGAAACTACATCGTCAAGGCTGTTTCGTCCGGGTTCACCGAACAAACTGCCGATGTCGAAGTTCAAATCGGACGAACCACGGATGCTAACTTCAGTCTTGGAGTCGGAAAAGTTTCTGCTCAAGTAGAAGTTACGGCTGAAGGAATTCAATCGACGAGCAACCAATTCGACGCGGTGCAGAGCGAAACGGCGATTCAAAATCTTCCTATCAACGGGCGTCGATTTCAGGATTTCGTGACCCTTACGCCTTCTGCTCAAGTTGATCCATCACGCGGACAAATTTCCTTGTCCGGTCAACGCGGAATTAATGGAAGCGTAAACGTCGATGGTCTTGATTACAATCAACCGTTCTTCGGTGGTGTTCGCGGTGGTGAAAGATCGAATCAGGCATTCACCTTGCCACAGGAATCTGTGCGCGAATTTCAGGTTGTTTCTGCGGGCTACTCTGCCGAATACGGAAGATCATCCGGTGGAGTCGTCAGCGTATTGACCAAATCGGGAACGAATCAGCTTCGTGGAAGCGCGTTTTATTTACTTCGCCCGAAGAAACTCGCGAAAGCAAACAAGTATGCGGATGCACTCAATGAACAGCGCCTGAGTCAGATTGTAATAAACGGAGTGCAAGGAGTTGAAGCGACTTTAGCACCTACCCAACAACAGTTTGGCGGTTCGGTTGGCGGTCCGATAATCAAAGACAAATTGTTCTTTTTTGGTTCTTATGAACAGCAGCGTTTCCGTGCTCCTCGTCAGGTTTTGTTTGGAAACCTGGTGGGCGTAGTTCCGACGGCAACACAAACCGAGGCGTTCAACTTCTATCGTGCACTCGAAGTTCCTTTTGAACAGACGAACGATGCTTACGCGGGAATTGGAAAAATTGACTGGAAGATTACGGGAGCGAATGATTTTAGTTTCCGTTACAACTTCAGTCGAAACAAGGCCTTGAATGCGGTGGCAACAGGTGAAACGGCGCTTGACCCGACAACGACGAATTCGCTTTCAACCAACGGAACTGAACGAAATAAGAACAACATTTATGTAGCTCAGTTAAAGACTGCAATTTCGGCGAATGTCTACAATGAATTTCGCGGTCAATATGCACACGAAGTTCGTCCGAGGCTTGCAAATACGCAAATCGCGAACATCAATACTTCGGTGGGCGTTTACGGAACGCGTAATTTTATGCCGACAACTCAGTACGATAAGCGATGGCAGGCTGCTGATAGTTTGATCATAATCAACGGTAATCACCAGTTTAAGGTCGGCGGAGAATTCAGCAACATTTATGCGAATCAGACATTCGGTTTCAATCAATTCGGAGTTTACACTTTTGCGGGACTTGCAGGTGGCACTGGTGGAGTACTCGATGCGGTCTCAACCACTCGAACGGCAACTGTTCGTGGACGTTTCGATCAATCGGCAGCTCGATACAATCAACAGATCGGAAATTTGCTAGCTGCGTACACCGTTAAGGAGGTGGCTCTTTTTGGTCAGGATTCATGGCGCGTCTCACCAAAACTCACGCTAAATTATGGTTTGCGCTACGAGAAACAGCTTAACCCGACCGAGGAAGCTAACAATACTCCGGTTATCGACTTGGTTAAAACGGCTGCGTATCCGCTTTATGGCGGAAAATCGTTTGACCCGACAAAAATTTCCGATAGTCAGGATGAATGGGGACCGCGGGTTGGATTTGCTTATGACCCGATGGGCGACGGAAAAACCGTTTTCAGAGGTTACAGTGGCGTTTACTACGCACGAACTCCGTTACTAGTCTTGGCTGCGCCATTCAATAATTTTCGAAATCCCGCTGGCGATCTGTCGGTTACTTTGGGAGGAACCGCTTTGCCGACCGGATTTAGTCAGACAACTTTTGACGCAGCAAATCCGGGCTACGTGGCAATTGTTGGTGGTACCGGATTCGCTCCGACTACCCTTTACAGACAGTTTGCGATTCTCGGAATCAATTTGAATACCGTCGCATTGGGTTCATTGCCGACGCTTACACCGGCACAACTCCAAGCGGTTTTCGCCGCGATTAATTCTGCTACACCGACTCCGCCTGTAAATTTAGGAGTATTTCAAAACGCAAATGTGATCGGTATTGCACCGAACTTTAAGAATCCAATGTCGTTTCAATTCGGCGGAGGATTTGAACGTGAAGTTGCAAAAGGAATTACCGTCGGTCTCGATTATTCGCAAGTTAACACTGTTTACCTACAGCGAAACCGCGAACTCAATTTACCGGCACCGGTTTCTTTGGCTGCTTTCGCGGCAGCGAATGGCGTGGTGTTGACTTCGCCAAATGATGATGCGGCTCAGCGTCCGTATATCGGCGTCGTCCGTGGTTCAGGACTTCCTTCAACTCTGCCTTTGCGTGCAAGACCGATTCCGAGTCTTGCTTCAGTGCAGATGCGTGAATCATCGGCGCGTTCACTTTATCGTGGGCTGACTTTCCGTATGAACATGAGCAATAAGCGCGTTCGCCTGAACACGTTTTACACTCTTTCGAAAAATCTGTCGAATGACGATAATGAACGCGATGCGGGTGGTGTTTTATACGACAATCCTGCCGATCTCACCACGGAATACGGACTTTCACGACTCGATCGCAGACATCAATTCGTTGCGAATCCGGTCGTCTTCTTGCCGCTCGGCATTGAGGTTGCGAGTACTGTTAGACTTCGTTCGGGTGTGCCAGTAAATGCGATCGTCAACACAGATTTGAATGGCGATGGTCTCAACAACGATCGTCCAATGCTTCAACCGGGTTACGAAATTCGTAGAAATGCTTTCCGAAACAAGAACGTCTACGACATCGATCTTCGAATTCAAAAAGGATTCAAGTTTGGAGAATCTCGTCGTCTGATTCTTTCGTCGGAATTCTTCAATGTATTTAATTTCTCGAATGTTCAAATCGCGTCAACGACGACCACATCGTATTGTGCGACTTCGAATCAGCGTTGTGGATTGGATGGAATCACGAACCCGAATTTCCTTCAGGTGCGTGAGCAGCGTCCAACGGCGACGGTAAACGGACTTCCGAGCCTTGGAAAAATCCTCTTGGCTAACAACCCTGGAAGCCAGGTATTTCAGATGCAGGTTGGAGCACGTCTCCAATTCTAGTTTTTCAATATCGAAAAACTTCGGGCGCGTTTCTTCGGAGACGCGCCTTTTTTCTTGTCGCGCATTGCGTCTTGCGCATTGCTTGTAGAGAATTCTCGTGAGATGAAAATTCTTCAGGTAAATTCTGCAAAGCATTTTGGCGGCGGTGAAAAGCATTTCATTGATCTCGCGCGCGGATTGATGCAGCGCGGACACGAAATTGCATTTGTCTTGCGGAATGGTTGCGAATGGTCCGAGCGGATGTCTTCGCTCGGAGCGATAAATGTTCGTCGATTTCCACTGCGCAACTCTGCAGACATCGCCTCGGCAATAAAAATCGCGAATGTAATTCGCCGGGAGAAGATCGATATTGTCCACGCGCATCTCGCAAGGGATTACTCGATTGCAAGTTTTGCAGTGCGCCTCGCGCCGCGTGCCAAGCTGATTCTCACTCGTCATGTTCTTTTCCGAATGAAGCGCGCGCAGAGCATGATGCTCTCAAATGTCTCCCGCGTGATCGCCGTTTCAGACGCGGTCGCGGATGTAGTTGCAAGAACTTTTTCGAAGGACAAAATCCGTGTTGTGCTCAACGGAATTAATTTCGAAGAACAAACTGATGAGGATCGGACAAAAGGTTTTAAGGAGTTTCGTTTCGAGCACGAAATTCCTTTCGATGCTCCGCTCATCGGAACACTCGGAGAACTTAAAAAATTAAAGGGTCAGGAAGATTTCATTTTGGCTTCGCAAATTATCGCGAAGGAAATTCCTTCGGCACGATTCGTCGTCGTTGGTGAAGACAAATCATTTGATAAGAAGTTTCGTAATACGCTTAAGCGTCTCGTAAAAGTTTTCGGTCTAGAGGATCGTTTCTTGTGGCTGAATTGGATTAACGACACTAGACCGTTTCATTCGGCGGTCGACGTTTTTGTTTCGCCATCACACACCGAAAGTTTCGGACTCGCAATCCTGGAAGCGATGGCGAATGGTTGCGCTATCGTCGCAACCGAAACCGAAGGTGCGAAACTTCTTCTTGATGGCGGGAGAAATGGAACGCTTGTCGGTTGTGAGAAACCGACCGAACTTTCTGCCGCGATAATTGAACTCTTACGAAATGACAAGTTGCGCCGCGATCTTGGCGAGCGCTCAAAAAAATTCGCAAAGTCGAAATTTAGCCTCGATCGAATGGTCGAGGAAACGGAAGCGGTTTATCGTGAGACTCTTATTTGAAGAATTCTGCGAGAAACTTAAAACTCCGCGGCGCGATTTTGCGCGAGGCTTTATCCCTCAAAAATTCATCGCGCAATTCCTGCAGTGAAAGAAAGTCATCGATGTCGTACCACTCCGCAACCTCTGCTAAGCTCAAACCAATTTTTCGCGCGTTTGCCAAGGTCTGATCGAATGTCTTTGAAGAACTCCATTCCACATTATCGAAAATCCCACTATCAAGTCGGCGCAAACCGATTAAGTAAAATCCGCCATCAAGAGTTCTTCCAAGTACCGCATCGACTCCTGCTTCGAGTTCCAGAAACGCCTTTTCGAGAGCTATTTCGGGAAATGTCGGGCTGTCCGTTCCGATCATTACGACGCTCTCCGAATCATTGCGAAATGCGAATTCAAAAGCCGCGTAAATGCGCTCGCCGAGGTTGCCCTGCGCTTGTTCGATAAGCTCGAAATCTTCGGTCGCAAATTTTGTGAAGTAATTATTTTCCGGCGGGGTTTCGTGTGCGATGATTCGCCTGATCGATGATCGGGAAAATCGCTGCATTGTGTCCAACAAAAAACACTCGGCAAGCTGCGCGCATTGGGAATCGGTAAGCTGCGGACTCATTCGCGTCTTCACCTTGCCCGAAATCGGCGCTTTTGCCATTATCACAATTGTCTGTTTCATCACACGAAAAATTATGCACTACTACAATGAAGACGACTTAGCCCGATTCGGCGAAATCGGCAAACACAAGCCGGAACTTTTTGAGAAATTTATGGCGTGGTATCAAGCCTGCCAGGAAGAAGGCTCGGTTACCAAACGTGAAAAGGCGTTGATCGGTCTCGCCGTCGCTCATACGATTCAATGTCCGTATTGTATTGATGCGTTCACCCAAAGCTGCCTTGAAAGCGGTTCGAATCTGGATCAAATTACTGAGGCGATTCACCTTGCATCGGCGATTCGCGGCGGCGCAAGTCTGATTCATGGAATTCAAGCCCATAATGCACACAATAAGATTTCAATGTGACTCAAGCGATAATTCAAATTCAGCGCAACGGAAAACCTGCAATTCCGAAATCTTCAATTTCGTTTGAGGAGAAACTTGGTGCCGTCAATTTCCAGTTGCGCTCGGCAGAGATCACCACCTTGCAGGTCAACGTAGGAAAACTTTGCAATCAAACTTGCAAGCATTGCCATGTTGACGCTTCCCCGAAGCGCACGGAAATAATGTCGCGGGAAGTGGTGGATGCATGCTTGAGTGCGGTCGGAATCGGGAAAATTGCAACGCTGGATATTACAGGCGGTGCGCCCGAACTAAATCCAAATTTCCGTTATTTTGTCAGTACTGCGCGCGAACTCGGTGCGAAGGTGATCGTCCGTCACAATTTTACGGTAATGTTTGAGCCCGCACAGGAAGACTTGCCCGATTTTTTTCGTGCGAATGAAATCGAAGTCGCTGCTTCATTGCCATATTTTTTGGAAGAACAGACTGATGCGCAACGCGGAAAAGGCATCTTCGAAAAATCTATCGAAGCACTTAAGCGACTAAACGGCGTCGGGTATGGAATTGAAGGAAGCGGTTTACTATTGAATCTCGTCTATAACCCGGTTGGAGCTTTTCTTCCACCGCCTCAAATCTCAATCGAGGCTGATTTCAAACGCGAATTACACGATCGCTATGGCGTCTCGTTTAACCGTCTCTTCACGATCACCAATATGCCGATTGCGCGTTTTCTCGACTATCTGCGTCGGACCGGAAATGAAGATCGTTATATGCAAAAACTCGTTGGCGCATTCAATCCGGCAACGGTCGATGGATTGATGTGTCGAACACTTCTGAGTGTGGATTGGCGTGGAAATCTTTATGACTGTGACTTCAATCAGATGTTGGAAATTCCGGTCTCATCAAAATTGCCGCCGACTATTTTTGAATTTGTAAGCGCGAAATTTTCCGAACGACAAATCCAGACTGCCGCTCACTGTTTTGGATGCACCGCGGGAAGCGGATCGAGTTGTAGTGGAACTGTGATTTAAATTACAGCGCGACGCCGACGCTTATTTGCTTCCGGAAATTCAAGTCGGAATGAAGTACCTTTTCCCAACTCACTCGTCGCTTCAATTGTTCCAGAGTGTTCCTGCACGATTCCAAAGGTGACCGCGAGCCCGAGACCTGTTCCGCTACCGACTTCTTTCGTCGTAAAGAAAGGATCGTAAATTTTCGAGAGATTCTGCGGCTCAATTCCCTTTCCGTCATCTTTCACGATAATCGCCACTGTATCGTCCGATGCCTTAAAACTACTAAGCGAAATCGTGCCGCCATTCGTTATTGCATCGCGCGCATTCAGAATCAGATTAGTGAAAACCTGTTGGAGCTTTCCGGCGTTTCCGGAAATTATTAGAGGAATCGGCGAGTAGTCCTTTTCAACCTTGATGTTAGATTTTCGTAGCTGCGGTTCGAGAAGCTGAAGCGTGTCATCGAGCGTTTTATTAACGTCAGTTTCAACGAACTCCGTTCCATTTCCAGCGCGCGAAAAATTGAGCAGATTATTTGCGATGTTCGAAGCGCGTTCGGTCTGCTTCTGAACTTTCAAAAGTAACGAATGCTTCGGATCGGTTACGGGAATCATCCCGAGAAGCATTTGCGTATAGCTCGAAACTCCGGTCAATGGCGTATTAACTTCATGTGCAACGCCGGCAGCTAGAAGTCCGATACTCGTAAGTTTTTCGTTGTGCTGCAATGATTCTTCAAGCTTCACACGAGAAGTCACATTCTCGATTACAACGATGGCGCCGGTCTGCTCGCTGGAAATCGAACGCAACGGAGCGACAGCCAAATTCAGAATCAAGTCTTCACCATTCGCCGTTTCGGTGTAGATCTTATAAGCGTGTCGGAGTTCGCTGAGATGCCAGCGCGTCTTACCCAAAATCTTATTCAAAGTCGAAGCGAGCCGCTCATCAAAAAGTTCGTCAACGAATTTTCCGACCGCCGCATCGCGTCGGATTCCAAACATATCTTCGAAGGTGGAATTACAACGGGTAACTTGTCCACTCTCGTCCACCGCCAGCAACCCTACATTGATCGATTCAACAATTGACTCATTGAATTCCTTGAGCAGATTAAGTTCGTGAGTGCGGGTTTCTTGTTCTTGATAGAGCAAACTGTTATCGATCGCCACCGCGATATAACCGGAAACGGTCTGCAGGATTTCGAGATCTTCCGATGAAAGAAGAGAACCGTCGCGAGTTCGTCCGAGACCGATGACCGCGATCATTCTTCCGCGCACAACGCAGGGAACATAGTAGTGCAATTCCTGACGTATGAGATTTTGCGTGTCAGTTATTTCTGCATCGAGTTCATCGGCACGCACGATTCCCTTCGCCGAAGATTTCAGTCGGATCATCTGACGGAAATCCCGCGCTACTTCATAATCGGCGTTGAGATTTACCGAACGCGCAATACGGTAACCATTCGCTGCGTTTTCTTCCTCAACGAAAACCGCCACCTTCTCAACATTGAGAACTTGCTGCAGGCGATTAACAAGATCATCGAGCAACGGTTCGAGATTAGTCGTTGCCGAAATCGTTTTTCCAAAATCGAGTAACCCGCGGCGGAGATCATATCGCTCGCCGTAAAAAAACCGATCGGCGCGCTCTTGAAGAAAGTTCCGTAACGGTTCGGAAAGCAGAACAATCGCCGCCATAGCAATGATCGCGATAACTCCACGTAAAACTATCTCGCTGCTTGAAAGATTTTCGCCGATGGCGAGAAAGATCAGTCCGAGCGCGACCGTGCCGATCATTGCCGCGATCGCCAAAGTAGTGATCGCAAAAACAAGCGCCCGTCGAACAACGACGTCAACGTCCATTAATCGATATCGGACAACCGAATGACCGAAACTCAGCGGAATTAGCGCGAGCGGCAAAGTGGTAAGTGCCGTCGTAAAAAAATCTTCGGGAAGATCAATAAAAAGACGCGAAATCTGGACCGCGACGATCGGCACGACGGCGATTACCGTTCCCCACATCGCCCATTTAAGTCTCTGCCTCACCAGCATTTGCGGATTCCGCAAAAATCTCCAGACGAGAATCGTCGAACCAATTGTTAAGCCGGCAACAAAGTGGAACAGATTTACTCCGTTGAGAAACCTAATCGCATCGAAACGATCGGCAAAAGCCGCCAAGCTTGCAGCGAAGTTCGAATCGGGCGAAAGATAGTAGCCCAGCGAGACAACTACGTTTGCAAACCAAATAAGCGCAGCGGGAACATAAAGAACAAAAGTCTTCCAACGCGGCGACGAGAATACATCCGATCGCACGGGATAGCGGACGCAAAAATGAACGAACAGCGGAGCAAAAAGCGCGAACGCGAGATCATCAATCTGACTGATGAAGAGATCCAGGTCCTCGCCCAAACCGAGCGGTTTATAAACGTGAAAAATAAAGGCAGCCAAACAAATGGTCGCAAAATTCAAAACGAATGGCGATCTTCCGCCTTGTTTGAACAAAACAAAAAGACCCACTCCAAGCCAGACGATTCCAACAAAAGCCAGCGAAACGATTCCGGCGGTCCAACGCGGAAATGAGTCAATGTGTCGAAGGTCGGCGTAGTAAAAATTGTCTTTGAAAGAATATGAAGGGCGTTGGTAAAAATAAGTTAGGTTTCCATCAACTCCGGCGGTCTCCAGATATTCCTGAACGTCGGAAGGCGAAGCGATTTCGTCAAACTTCTTGTCGTCTAAACTTATTCCGATGAGCTTATCGCCGGCTTGGATTCCGGCGCGATCGCCGGCTAAACCGTGTTCGACCTGGTTGGCAAAGACTTCGTTTCCTCGTTGAACCCAGACAATGCCATCGGTTGCAGGTAAGGAATGCGATGCCCGCGTCAAGAGGTTTATAATGCCGCCCACGACGAACAAAACCGTCAAAAGCAGCCAAACCAAACTCCAACTTGTAAGGATCTTTCCCTTCATCGCTCTCGGGCAAGAATCACCATTTGCATAACACGCAAAGAATGTTCCAGCGAACTATTTCCAAAAAACGCAAGCAACTCTCCGAATAACGCCATATATTCTATTTAGACTGCTAATGCGGTGCGGATTTATCCACTTTTTCGGCATCAAATTCAGGTTTTTGGAAAACTCTCCTTGACAGACAAATGCGTGAAACACAAGCCTCAAACTCGCGTCCCACGCACGGAAGTAAACGTTTTCTCGTGATCAGAATCTTACCGCAATTCCACCGCGAAGAATTCTCCTTTGCGAATCGAATCGCAAACCGCCATCTTCGCCATTGACGCCCGATTGATAGTCGAGGACATTTCGCGCATCAATAACTGCCTGAGCGCGAATCGGCAAACCGAAATTCGGAAGAGATTTCGTCAACAAGAAACTCAAACCCGGATCATAAATTGCGAGACGCCCGTTAAAAGGATCAATCGCGAAAACAGTTGCTTCCGGCGAAAGACGTAAAACGGTCTTCAGCTGAGTTCCACGCGGCAAATCCGCACTCACCTGACCGACAAATGATTGGAACACGGCGTTTTCAAAAATTTTCGCAGGATTCGTAATCGCGCCGGACGAAAGTTCTTGTCCCTTTCCGATAGAATATCCGGCGGTAGCGCTGAAAACTTTTCCGAGTCGCCGATAATAAACCACCCGAAGTCCCTGAGTTTTTCCAACTTGCTCGACGATAAACGGCTCAATCGACGCCGTATCGAGGAAATTTAACGGAACGTTTACAAGTCCGACTCCTCGTCCGCTGACGGTATCAAAAAACGCTGCGGCTTCGACCGTTGAACTATTATCCAAAACGCGCTGGAGTCCGAATTCGAGACGCCGGCTCTTTTGAATCTTCGCTTTCCCGTCACTGGTTGCGATCGCCTGTGGCGCAAACTGCTCGCGAAATACCGTCAAGTTATCTTCAAACTCTATTGCGCGCGTCCAGGTACGCTCGTCGTTTTGCGTGATTAAGGAAGCATTGAGTCGCGTCTTGTCGTTTACATCGAACTGTAATCCCAGGCGCGGACTCAACGAAGATTCGTCGCCCGCGCCAATAAATCGCGAATAATCAAAACCCAAAACCAATACCACGCCTTCGCGTATTTTCCATTCATCCTGCGCCTGAACTGAAACCTGTCCGAGCTGTTCGTCAGTATCTTTGGCAATACCAATGCTCGCTGCCGAGCCGGCGAATCGAAGAGTGTGTTTATTATTGACGCGTGTGCGAACGGCAGTTTCGAGTCTTTGCATTCCGATGCCGCTATTTCCGATCTGTCCTGCTACGACTATCTGCGTGCTGTCATTGATCGGCTGGAAGGTAGCGAAATTTACTCCGCCGAATGTTCCATTACCGGAATCCGCGGTAAAGGTTTCGATTATCGATTGTCCTTTTCCACGAGTACTCTGATCACTATCGTTTTCATTTGTGTCGGCAGCTAATGTATTCGGGTCAGATTTCTCGAGTATCGGATTTGCACTTTCGCGATTCTGATAAATCGAACGACTCGCCTGTGCCGCGCGAATGCGCCATTTGGAACTGTTTCGCTCGACGCTTCTTTCCGGCAACGTATTTCCGCTTCCCGCTCTCACCAACTGAAATCCGTAATTAAATTCCGACGCACGATTTATCTGCACGTCTGAAACCGTTCCGGGATTAAATCCATCCGCAATTGCTACCACTGTATAAGTGCCCGGCGAAATCTTCGAAACGAATGATCCATTTGCCGCGCTTCGCACGTTTTTCAGGATCTTCGTTGTCCCGGTTCTGAAGATCGCAATAAAGGCATTTGAAATCGGAGTTCCTTCGGAATCGCTGACCACACCTTTGATCACACCGGAGCCAAAACGCGTTTGGGCGAAGGCGCCGCGATCAAAAGCGGCAGAGGCGAATGAGCCCGCCAAAACTGCAAACAAAAATATTGTCTTAGTTGATTTCATCTTTATTTGGATCGGCAAAAACATCGGGGTTGCTTCCTCCAAGTTGGATGTCCGTTAGATGTACGAACCAAGCTGTCTGAAAAGCGTTTGAACAGGTCGTAAGCGAAGGAAAATCAAATAGTCTCCAAGAACGCCTCATTGTCTTGCTTAGCCCATCGGGTGTCAAGCCAGAAAGCAAGAGTTAAACATCGACAAACCCACGCAAATCCAGCTATCAGATGACTGTTATTTGAGATGCGCCAACCTTGACAAAGTTTGTCTCGGGGCTAGAATGACAACAATGCCTTTTGGCGCAATAATAGCGATTTTTTTCTAGCTTAACGGAGACGTGGCTGAGTGGCTGAAAGCGGCGGTTTGCTAAACCGTTGTAGTCGTTAAACACTACCACAGGTTCGAATCCTGTCGTCTCCGCCAGTAATTACCTTTCGATTTCGCCCGGGCTAAACATTGAAAGCCACTTCCGAAAACGTCGCAAAAGCTGCATAAAAACTTTGAAGTCTCCCGTTACGACATCAAAAATTGACCTTTCAAATTACATCTTGTGCGACTTTTCCGGGTAAAGTAAACAGCGACGTAAATCCGCAAAAAATATGGAAACTTACGGTTGGTATCAACAACTCATTAAGCCTTCTTGGGCTCCGCCCGCCGCGATATTTGGTCCCGTCTGGACGATTCTTTATGTGATCATCGCGATAACTTTTGGCGCAGTTCTCTACAAAGCATTTTCCGGTAAATTTCCGTGGGTTGTAGCTTTACCCTTTCTACTCAATCTCGTTTTTAACTTAGCCTTTACACCGTTACAGTTCGGACTGCGAAGCAATTTCCTCGCGGCGATTGATATTGTTTTTGTTTGGATTACGATAGTTTGGGCGTTTTACGCGATCTGGCCGCATGAACGTTGGATCGTTATTGCAAACATTCCGTACTTCTTTTGGGTTTCATTCGCAACCGTTTTACAATTGACGATCACTTACATGAACCGATCAACTTCCTAAAAACAAATGAACAATCAATTTTTCAAACACTTTCTAATTGCGCTTCCGGTTTTTTTTGCGATTGATATGGTTTGGCTAGGTCTCGTTGCGAAAAATTTCTATCGCGAACAAATCGGCTACCTGATGAAGCCCGACGTAAACTGGACCGCTGCAATTATTTTTTATTTGCTCTTTATTGCCGGATTGGTTTTGTTTGTCATATCACCGGCAATTCAAAAATCGTCCTTGACACACGCCTTAATCTTCGGCGCGCTGTTTGGTTTGATTACATATGCCACTTACGACCTGACAAATCTCGCAACGGTAAAAGACTGGCCGCTTCTGGTGACGATTGTTGATCTTGGCTGGGGGATGATTTTATCCGCGTCGGTTTCAGGTATTAGTTTCTTCATCGCACAAAGGATCGGATGAATTCTGTTTACCTAACCATAATTCTCGTTCTTTTCGTTTACTTCAACATCTGGTTCGTCGTGTCGCTTATTCGGAAAAGAAACGATGTAGCGGATATCGCGTGGGGTTTGGGATTCGTCTTGGTCGCATGGGCATCGCATTTCATCGCACACGAATTCTCGTTGCGAATTTTGATCGTAAACACACTGGTTACGATTTGGGGTTTGCGTCTCGCTCTTCACATCTACACGCGAAATAAAGGCAAGGCGGAAGATTTCCGCTACAAGGCATGGCGCGAGCAATGGGGCAAGTGGTTTCTCGTAAGATCATATTTACAGGTTTTTCTGCTCCAAGGGCTTTTTTTGTTTCTCATTTCGCTTCCGGTTATTTTTATTAATCAAAATCGCGGACCGATTTCCATTTTTGATTTTCTCGGAATCGCAGTATGGATTATCGGATTCTATTTTGAAGCGGTGGGAGATTGGCAGCTTTCGCAATTTATTAAAGATCCTTCCAACAAAGGGAAAATAATTCAGAGCGGTTTATGGAAATACTCCCGTCATCCGAATTATTTCGGAGAAGTCGTTCAATGGTGGGGGATTTTCCTGATGGCACTATCGCTCCCAAATGGAATTATTACGATCATCGGTCCGCTAACCATAACGATCCTGATTCTTTTCGTTTCGGGAATTCCGATGCTTGAGAAAAAATACGAAAACAACCCCGAATTTGCTGAATATAAGAAACGAACCAGTGCTTTTTTTCCGCGTTTTCCAAAAAGTGATCTTGAATAAGAGAATTTGTCTCAAATCAATGAATGCACCTCGAATCATCACAAATCGTTTTAATAAATCAAGAGTAATTATCTGATCAAATCTAGCTTCACTATCTCAACTTATGCTACTTTAGGTGACAAGTTTCTACCTCAGTAGTCGCGAATTCTGATATGTCTACTGACTTACTCGGAAGCGGTTGGATGCCTGACAACAGATCAATCGTCTTTCACTTAAAAAATCAGTTGAATGAGGAGTCAAAATGTTGAAAAAATCGGATTATTTATTTTTAGGAGCGGCGTTTATTTCGTTTCTCTTTTCAGTCGCACTATGGTTTGGAGCTTTTGGTCCAAATCAAAAAGATGCCGGAATTTTTGTCGGACTATGGGTTCCTTCAATTCTTGCACTGGGTCTCTTTTTTGTTATCAGAAGCGAGAGGCGATAGACAGTTATGGAATTAATTATTTTCGTGGTTGGTGTCGTTGTAACGATGATGGTAATTGGTGGATGCTTCCTTACAATGATGGTGCCATTCACCTCCAATATTGATCGAAATGGAGATGAGTAATAATTTTTTCCGTATTTAGCGGCTTAATTAAGTCTAAAATCGCGATAAAATCGCTTCGACGTTTCTCCATCACTGGCATCTGAAGTAAAATCAGCGAGTGACAACGCGCGTTAGATTTGCACCCAGCCCGACCGGCTATTTACACCTCGGTTCCGCCAGAACTGCATTATTTAATTACCTTTACGCACACCACACTAGCGGAAAATTTTTGCTGCGCATCGAAGACACCGACTTGCAGCGCTCGACCGAAGAATCAACGC
>DAITAB010000360.1:0-1889 GCA_036824525.1 Pyrinomonadaceae bacterium | reverse complement strand
TTTGGACTTTTGAAAACTCCCGGAGAGTGCGGCGCAGATATTGTGGTGGCTGAGGGTCAGAGTTTTGGAATTCCGACGAGCTTCGGCGGTCCGCACTTGGGAATGTTCGCGACGAAGGAAAAATATGTAAGGCAAATGCCCGGCAGACTCGCCGGCGTTGCTTACGACAAAAAAGGAAATCGCGGATTTGTATTGACGCTCGCGACGCGTGAACAACACATTCGACGCGAAAAAGCGACGTCGAATATTTGTACGAATCAAGGTTTGATAGCACTCGCCGCGACGATCTATATGGAGGCGATGGGCAAACAAGGATTACAGGAAGTTGCAACCCAAAACGCGCAGAAAGCTGCTTATGCGGCAAAAGAAATTTCCAAGCTTTCCGGATTTTCAATTCCATTTTCTGCGCCGAAGTTCAATGAGTTTGTGGTCCGCGCTCCAAAAAGCGCATCGGAGATCTTGGAAAAACTTCGGACCACCGATGGAATAATAGGCGGTCTTGCATTGTCGAAATATTACGGCGATCGAACAAATGATTTTCTCGTTTGTGTTACGGAAACGATCTCGAAAGAACAAATTGACCGATTAGTTTCAGGCTTGAGAAGCGTTTAATTTTTTCAAGATTTTTAGTTCATCTTTTCAACCCGGAAGACGATTGGACGAACTCCGGACTATTTTAAGAATTGGAATTATTCGAATGAGCATTAAGAAAGTCACCCAACATCCGACGCAAAATGAAGCGTTGATTTTTGAGCGTTCGCAAACTGGGCGCATCGGTTATCGTTTGCCGAAATTAGACGTAGAAGAAACTCCGCTTGATGAAATTATTCCGGCGGCGTTGCGAAGAACCGACGATCTCGATGGCGTGCCGGAAGTTTCGGAAGTTGATATCGTGCGTCACTTCACCCGCATGTCAACTTGGAACTACTCGATCGATCTTGGAATGTATCCGCTGGGTTCCTGCACGATGAAATACAATTCGCGGCTTAATGAAAAGGTTGCGCGCATTGCAGGATTTGCGGGACTTCATCCGCTCGCACCCGAGGAGGAATCGCAGGGTGCGCTCGAATTGATGTGGCGGCTCCAGGAAGATCTCGCGGAGATTACGGGTTTGCCAGGCGTCTCGCTTCAGCCTGCTGCAGGCGCACACGGAGAAATGACCGGCGTGATGTTGATCCGAGCCTTTCACGATGCGCGTGACGGCGAAAAATCGAAAGACCGCCGCGTAATGCTCGTTCCGGATTCTGCGCATGGAACAAATCCGGCATCCGCGGCGATGGCGGGATTTTCCGTGAAGACTATCAAGTCCACATCGGCGGGTTTGACCGACATGGAACATTTGCGCGCGCTCTGCGGAGAAGGTGGAATTGCGGGTTTGATGCTCACGAATCCGAACACGGTCGGAACTTTCGAAACGAACATTCGCGAAATTTGCGACGCCATTCATGCAGCCGGCGGACTCGTATATATGGATGGCGCGAATATGAACGCGCTCGTCGGCGTTGCACGTCCGGGCGATATGGGCGTTGACGTAATTCATTTGAATCTTCACAAAACTTTTTCCACGCCACACGGCGGCGGCGGTCCGGGCTGCGGACCATGTTGCTGTACGAAGGAACTTGAACCGTTTTTGCCGACGCCGCGAGTCGTGAAGGCAGAAGCGTTAGAAAAACGACCGTCAGGAAATGCGTCTACTTTACACGCTCCTTCACAGTCGCGTTTCAGCCTGGACTACAATAGACCGAAATCAATCGGTCGAGTCAAAGCCTTCTACGGAAATTTCGGAATGATGGTGCGCGCGCTTGCTTATATTCAAACGCACGGCGCGAGCGGTTTGCGCGAAGCCACTGAAGCCGCGGTCTTGAATGCGCGTTACGTCGGCGAATTTT
>DAITAB010000359.1:0-1893 GCA_036824525.1 Pyrinomonadaceae bacterium | reverse complement strand
GTTGGCTTTGGAACGAACAAGTTTACGATTGGAAAGATCGCGTCGTGCGCGAGGTGAACACCGACGGAACGGATCGTCTGATGAGTTATCAAGGCTGCGGCTGCGCGGGTGGAGAAGTGATGACGATGCAAAGCGAGATCGTCCCGCGCGATGATAATCCAACGCAGAGCGCGCGGAGGTCGCAGAGAATTTATCAAGATATTCCTGGCAGAAATTTCAAAATGGAAGTTTTGAATTGAGACGGCACGGGAAGAAGTGAAAAGTGAATTGTGCCTGGCGTTGAGCCACTGATTGAAACGACCGGTATATCGTTTCTCTTCTTTAAGTCAATCTCCGCGGTTGAAGGCGCCGCGTATGTGAAGTACGTGAACCTTTTTTCCGCGAATGATAAAAAGTATCCGATAGCGTCCGACGATTAATTGCCGAATTTCGTCTTCAAACGCTTCATTTTCGGGTGCGATAGCGAGCGCCTTTGGAACATTCTCAAGTTGGCTGTAGGTGGCGCTGCGGAGTTCGCGAACCCATTTGCTCGCCTGCGAGATGCCCCAATGTTTGCATCCCCATTCGAAAGATTTCTGCAGGTCATCCCGTGCGGATTCTTCAAAAATCACTGAGAATTTCTTCATCAGAATTAGTCAGGAATATTATTTTTTGCAAAAAATTCTTTGAAAAATTTGCCCGCGGGAATTCCGCGCCCGGCTTTCATACTCTCAAGTCCTCGACGAATTCCTTTGAGGGTTTCCTGGCGCTCCTTCATTTCGAGTAGGCTTTGATAACTTGCGGCATCCTGGATTACAACGCTGGCCTTTCCGTTTACGGTCAATACTACCGGCTCCTTACTCTTCTTCAGCTGACGCATAACCTTACTGCTGTCGCGTTTAAAAGTTGAAAGACTCATGATATCTCGTTCTAGTTTCATTGTTTCCTCGTTGATAGATATATTCGCATCTAATTTAACCACATCGGAAGTTTATGAAGGAGAATACCATTTGTCAAATATTTTCTACTTGAGATTTCAACCGAGAAGTGAAATGCGAAAAATAGACACCGATGGAACGCACGCAGCTTGCGTGCATGAACGCGAAAGCGTTCGAAAAGAGTTTAATCTCGGGCTTGCCCGACTGATGGTTTGCGATTGCTGCGCAAACGTGCCGACTCGCGCCAGCGTAAAGAATCGAGGTCTAAAGAATCAGAGTCAGAATTGCAATATTGTCGAACGCTCGTAAATATCTTCCGATGTGACAGTACGTTCTCATCCTTGAAAGTCGAGGGAAGCTTCGGTTGACGCACGTGGAAACATTACGGCTACGATCTTCAAAAAGAAAAAAGACGAGAAATAACTTCTCGTCTTTTTCGTTTATGAAAATGTTTTCTTATTCTACGTTCCGGTTTCCCAGCTCGACATATATTCGAGCATTTCCGGTGTGAGACTATCAATCGAAATTCCCAGCGAATGCAATTTCAATTTTGCAATCTCCTGATCAACCTCCGCAGGCAGGACGTGAACTCCCGGCGCGAGTTTGCCTTTGTGCTTCACCAGGTATTCCGCCGAAAGCGCTTGATTTGCGAAGCTCATATCCATAACGCTTGCAGGATGACCTTCCGCAGCCGCGAGATTGATGAGCCGTCCTTCGCCGAGAACGATCACACTCTTTCCACCCTTTACTAAATACTCTTCGACGAACGGACGTCGCTTAGTAACCGATTCCGACATTTCGCGAAGCGCTTCGAGATTCAATTCCAAATCGAAGTGTCCGCTGTTGCAGACGATCGCGCCGTCTTTCATCGATTCAAAATGATTTTTGTCGATGACGTGGCGATTTCCCGTAACGGTCACAAAGAAATCTCCAAGCTTCGCCGCTTCATTTATCGGCATAACGCGGAAACCATCCA
>DAITAB010000150.1:0-6270 GCA_036824525.1 Pyrinomonadaceae bacterium | reverse complement strand
GGGAGTTTTTAAAAGTCCAAATGAAATCGCCTCGGTAACAACAACGATCAGAAGCGCGCCCACTGCGTGTGCTTTCTCGGCAAGCATCTGAATATCTTCTACGCAACCGAAAAAATTCGGAGACTGAACCACCAAGGCGGCTGTCTGATCGTCAAGCTTTGAAAGCTCGCCATCTGCAACCCGACCGGTTTTCTCGTCGAATGAGATTAAACCGAGTTTTGTTTCGCCATGTTGGGTATAGGTATCGGCAACGGCACGGTATTCCGGATGCACGGAATCCACGACGAAAACTTTGTCGCGATGCGTAATGCGGTGCGCCATCAAAAACGCCTCCGCCATCGCGGTTGACCCGTCATACATCGAAGCATTCGCGACGTCCATTCCCGTGAGCTGACAAACAAGCGTTTGAAACTCGAAGATGTATTGCAGAGTTCCTTGTGAAACTTCAGGCTGATAGGGAGTGTACGACGTAAAAAATTCCGAACGCTGAATCAGATGATCGACGATCGTCGGCGAGTAATGTGAATAAACACCCGCGCCGAGAAAGCTCGGTTTTTGTGAGCCGGTATTCTTTGCTGCCAAGGACTCGAAACCGAAAATCAACTCCGGTTCGGATAGCGGTTCGGCAATCTTGAGTTGACGATTAAGTTGGACGTCTTTTGGAATTGAGCGGAACAGATCGCTCGCTGTTGAAAGACCGACAGTGCGAAGCATTTCTTCGCGCTCTTCAGGTGAATTGGGAATGTAACGCATATGGAAAAGTAGATAACGGAAAACTAAAAAAGGTTGTGAAAATCAGAAATGTCAGGGAGAAAAAAATGAAAAGGAATCATTCGCGAAAACGACCGGAAGTCAGATTTTTATACTAATCCAAACGCACGGTCGTTAACGCCCGTAATCACTTTTCACTGTTTACGTATTCCTCGTATTCTTCGGGTGAAAGCATTCCATCGGCTTCACCGGGCTTAGCCATCTGGAGTTTAACCATCCACCCTTTACCGTAAGGATCCGAATTGACGACTTCAGCCGCGTCGTTAAGCGGCGAATTGACTTCAACTATTTCACCGGCAAGCGGAGTGAAAATTTCGGATACTGCCTTTACGGACTCAACTGATCCGAGCGGCGCATGAGCATCGAACTTGTCGCCTGCCTTGGGAAGTTCTACATAAACAATATCGCCGAGCGAGTGTTGCGCGTAATCAGTAATTCCAATTACCGCAACTCCATCTTCTACGCGTACCCATTCATGATCTTTGCTGTATTTGAGATTGTCTGGAATGTTCATAATCAATATTCTAATTCCTTCGATTCATTTATTGATCGACTGAAAATACAGTCAATCTCCAAACCAATCGCAAGAATTCATCATTTCTTTATTCTCTTATAAAAAGGTGTTTGCACAATGCGCGCGGCAACTTGTTTTCCGCGAATATCAATTTTAATCTGCTGTTCGGGTTTCGCAAACTCCGCCGTTACAAATGCCAAGCCGATGTTCTTTTTAAGATATGGCGCGGGCGAGCCGGAACTTACGAAACCAATTTTTGTGTTCTCAAGAAAAACCTCAAAACCATCGCGCGCGATTCCTGGTTCAATCATCTCAAACCCGACGAGTTTTCGTTTCAGCCCGCTTTGTTTCTGTTGCAGAAGAGCATCCCGTCCGATGAAGTCTTTCTCAAGTTTGCAAATCCATCCGAGATTCGCTTCGAGTGGATTTATGTCATCGGAAATTTCGTGACCATAAAGCGACATCGCCGATTCCAGGCGCAGAGTATTTCGCGCGGCGAGACCGCACGGAAGTATTCCGTCGGCATCTCCGAATTTTCCGCCTTCGAGGAAATTATTCCAAAGTGAAACCGCGTGAGCGGCATCGGCATAAATCTCGAAACCGTCTTCGCCGGTATATCCCGTACGGGAAATTATCGCGTCAATGCCGCAAACTTTTCCGTTTGTAAAATGATAGTACTTAATCGGGTCAAGCGGAGTCTCGGTAAAAGGTTGAAGAATCGCCAAAGCCTTCGGACCTTGGATTGCAATTTGACAATAATCGGAACTCGCATTTCTCAGTGTCACAGCTTCTCCGGAATGATGTGAGCTAATCCAGTCCCAGTCTTTTTCCGTGGTGCCGGCATTTACTACAAGAAGAAGTTTTTTCGCGTTGACTCGATAAACCAAAAGATCGTCGACGACATTTCCATTCGCATAACACAAAGCTGAATACTGCGCCTGTCCGTCCGACAGCTTAGTTACGTCATTGGTGGTGAGGCGATTTATGAAGGAAACAGCGTCATCACCGTCCACCCATATTTCACCCATGTGCGATACATCGAACAGACCTGCGACATTTCGGGTTCGTAGATGTTCGGCGATAGTACCTGCCGGATATTGAACCGGCATATCCCAGCCCCCGAAATCAACCATTTTTCCACCGAGGCTTCGGTGTGTATCGTTCAACGGAGTTTTTCGCAAGTCCATAAGTTTTTTTGGAAGCTAAAAAGCAAACTAACACGCGGTTAAACCCGCGTCAAGACGGCTAAAAATCGGGAAATTGGCGCGGAAGTTTGACGAGAGAACACCTCGAATCGAATAACCGTCGAAATCCTCGAATCCGTTTAAAAGCAACGCTTTTTGAACGCAATTTTGCTGTCGGTTCTGCCCGATGAAGCATTAAAAATCTAATTTCTGAAAAATGCTTGCATTTAGTAGTCTTGTAGGGTTAAATAAACGGAAATACAAAAGCGGTAAATGCGCTTCCGTTGGACCCAATTCCATTTTTGGTAAAGGTCTTTTTTTTATCGGTGAAGCAAAACTTTCTTGGCATCTGAGTTGCCGACTTTGGAATCGAAAGCGGGATCTACGTAATCAATACGATGCTCCCGAATTCTGAAGAAGAGTTTACCGTTAAAGTTACTGAGGAAAAATATGAAGAATTTTGCAATGTTTAGAACAACGATTCGTGGAAACGCCGCGATCGTTTTTGTTTGCTCCCTTGTTATTGTTATGACCGGTTTTGCACTTGTGGTCTCACAAAGTTCACGTGCGAATGCCTATCCGATCGAAATCACGGATGGCGGACCATATAATCAAAACTGGAGTAATACCGGTTTAATCACCACGGACAACGATTGGGCTAGCGTGGTCGCGATCGAAGGATTTACAGGTGTGGGTTTGGTTTCAACGACGGGAGTGGATCCGCGAACTGTAACGGCTGATACTCCACTTGCGACCAAACAAGTTTTTGCGAATCAAACAAATCCATCGACATTTTCTTCGAGCGGAGTTGCAGAATTTCAGATTACTGATCCGACGGTCGCTCTGAAAGGTTCTTCGACCGCACCGGCGCCGCACCTTATTCTTCATTTCGATAGTACCCGCTGCACTGCGACTAAGGCGATGGTAGTGAGCTATCGGCTTCGTGATATCGATGGTTCAACTGCCGACGCAATTTCGCCGGTTGCATTACACTATCGCATCGGCGCTACGGGAGTTTTCACGAATGTTGCATCTGGTTACGTGGCGGATGCTACTTCCGGTCCATCGATCGCGACAAGGGTCACCAATGTTTCTGCAACGCTTCCGGTTGCGGCGGTTGGAAAACCTGATGTTACGGTGCGAATTATGTTGACGGACGCGACCGCCGCTGCTGACGAATGGGTCGGCGTGGACGACATCAATATCAAGTGTGCATTGACAACGGCAAGCTCGGCGAATATCGCTGGACGCGTCGTTGATGAATACGGCACCGGCGTTTCGCGTGCGCGAGTCGCGGTTTTTGATACGGTTGCGGGAACAAATTCTTATGCGTATACCAACGCATTTGGATATTTCACCGTTACTAATCAGCCGGTTGGGCATTTCTACATCATTAGCGTTCGACACAAATATTACTCATTCCCAACCAACACACTTCAGTTGTTTGAAGACGTTGGAGGATTGGTAATAGGTGCGACACCGCAAAGTGAAGTGGAGTTATATGGAAGAGGTTATTGATTTTCGAATCGGTAATAAACTTATTTCATGAAATCAAAAGCCTCGGTAGCGATACCGAGGCTTTTTCGTTGGTCGGTTTTGCCAGATGACAAGGTGTACGATTAAGATTCGTCAAAGGCAATTGACTTAGGTAGGGCTGAAGCATCCTACTTTTGGTCGGCGCCGGATTTCACTTTTCTGCTTGATCAAAATGAAAACTTCTTCAACTGACAATTCAAGACTTCAGAGATTGACCGATGAATATTTGAAGCTTCAGCATAAGTTGCAACTCGGCGGTGGTCCGGAAAAAATCGCAAAGATACATTCACAAGGGAAGCTCACGGCTCGCGAGAGAATCGCCTTACTTCTGGATAAAGATTCTTATTCACAGGAAATCGGATTGCTCGTCGCTTACGATCAATACGAAGGACAAGCACCCGCGGCTGCGGTCGTAACAATTGTGGGAAAGATTCACGGACGTGAATGCGTGATTGTGGCAAATGACGCAACCATTAAAGCCGGCGCGTGGTATCCCGAAACGATTAAGAAGATTCTTCGCGCACAGGAAATCGCGATGCGAAATCGCGTGCCTATAATTTACCTGGTTGATTCGGCGGGCGTGAATCTTCCATATCAAGGCGGCGTTTTTCCTGGTCAATATGGCGCGGCGCGAATTTTTTATTACAACTCGATCATGCGTCGATATCTGAAAGTTCCGCAGATCGCGGCGGTGATGGGAATGTGCGTCGCGGGCGGTGCGTATCTTCCGGCGCTTTCAGATGTGATCCTTATGGTTGAAGGCACATCTTTTATGGGACTCGGCGGTGCAAATTTAGTTAAAGGCGCAACCGGTCAAACAATTGACAACGAAACGCTCGGCGGCGCAATGACGCACAACGCGATTTCCGGCGTCGCGCATTTTCGAACAAAAGACGAAAAAGAATGTCTCGAGAAAATTCGTCAACTCGTTTCGGAACTTCCAAAGAAACATCAGACGCGCGTTTCGATCGTCGAAAGTAAACCGCCGAAAAATTCTCCTGAGAAACTTTACGAAATCCTGCCCGATGATCACCGTGCGCCTTATGAAATGCGCGAGGTGCTCGACTGTTTTCTCGATGGCGGCGAACTCGATGAATTTCAAGCCGACTTCGCAAAAGAGATGATTTGCGGAACAGCCCGGATTAGCGGAATCCTGGTCGGAGTGATCGCGAATTCGCGCGGAATGATTCGTGGGAAGTCCGGCGAACCATCTCTTTTTGGTGGAATCGCTTACACCGAGAGCGCTGAGAAGACTGCTTACTTCATCGAAAACTGCAACCGACACGGCACGCCGCTTCTTTTCGTACAAGACGTTTCAGGTTTCATGGTCGGCGCGGAAGCCGAGCATTCCGGAATTATCCGCGCCGGCGCGCAGTTCGTCGAAGCGATGGCGACCGCGACTGTTCCCAAAATCGTTCTCACCGTTAACCATGCCTCGGGCGCCGGATACTACGCGATGGCAGGACAAGGATTCGATCCGGATTTTATCTTTAGTCTGCCAACCGGAAGGATGGGTGTGATGGAAGGCGATTCCGCCGCACAGGCTATCCACGGAACGCAGTTAGATAAGTTGAAAAAAGAGGGAATTGAGCCCGACAAGTCACTGATCTCAGAGATGCAAAAAGTCCGAGAAACCTACGATCGCGAACTGGATGCTAAACACGCCGCTGCGCGCGGATTAGTAGATGCTATCGTCACGCCGGAGAATCTGCGCGAAGCTCTATTTTTCGCTCTAGAAACTTGTCTGAACACAAGCACGCCGCACATCGGGGCGTTCGTGCTTCCGTCCGGAAGTTAGATAATTTGTGGTCGGTTGTCGATCGCTGATTGTGAACGAAGGGACAAAAGAAGCCATCTGAAAATCTAGTTTTCAGACAGCCTCTATTAATGAAGTAGTGGAAAACCACTTGGAAAATTCTAGTTCGCCGCGTCGTAAAAAATTCCGTCGTACATCACGGATAGATCGTTCAAAGAATATGCACCAATGAAGTTCGACGCAGTGTCACCGTAAATGAGATTGAAACCGTAACCACCGCGGGGAGCACCAGTACCAATTGGCGGTAAATAACTCGAAGGGCTACTAATCAATATGCTATTCGAAAAGTCTGCCATTGTTACGTTAATACCATTACAAGTCAAATACTGACTACTCACCCCTCCGGTACCACTGGCGCAAAGCCAACTCAGATTACTGAGGTCGGTTTCGAAAACTTTCCACTCTTGGCGCGTAGCAAACATTGTTCCCATATATACGTTTTCACTCGC